>JADFDN010000024.1 GCA_018262815.1 Thiobacillus sp. | reverse complement strand
CGCGACCTGCCCAGCCTCGAGGGCCTGCCGCTGACCGAATTCGCCGTCGGCGAGAACCACGTCCCCACCACCGCCTTCGGCCAGGTTGTAGGCGAAGTCGGCAAGCGCGACCCGATGTTCGTCGTCACCAACGCCGACGGCAACGAGGCCTCGGGCATGGCCAACATCAACAAGGCGCTGACGATCCGCCACCCGACCGCCGACGACCTCTATTTTCAGGGCCCCTCGGGCCAGGTCTACGAGCCGCTCAACGAGGACGCCTGCGCCGGCCTCGCGGTGGGTGTCGCGCTGTTCGGCGGCCGCAGCCTGTGGTGCAGCTACGAGTCCTTCGCCATCAACGGCCTGCCGATCTGGCAGACGGTGACCCAGGCGATGGCCGAGCTGCGCCGCCCGACCCCGGCGACGGTGTGCCTGTTCACCGCCGGCGCGCTGGAACAGGGCCGCAACGGCTGGACCCACCAGCGCCCGGAAATCGAGAGCTACTTCGCCGCAATGATGCGCAACGGCAACGTCTACCCGCTGTTCCCGGTCGACGCCAACATGATCCAGGCGAGCTACGACTGGGCGCTCAAGCAATCGAACAAGGGCGTCGTCATCACCGCGTCGAAGTCGCCGCTGCCGATCCACGCGACGATGGCGCAGAGCTACCAGGCGATCGACGACGGCGCGATGCTGCTGAAGGAAACCAAGGGGTCGCACACGGTGGTGTTCGCGGTGACCGGCGACATGGTGCTGGGGCCGGTGTTCGCCGCTGCCGAAAAGCTGGCCGAATCCGGCATCGGCTCGCGCATCGTCGCCGTGGTCAACCCGCGCCGCCTGTACCGTCCCAGCGACGTCCTGTGGGACAGCGTGTCGGAACCCGACAGCCGCTTCATGGATGACGCCGCCTTCAAGGCGATGTTCCACGGCGACGTGCTGATCGGCGTCACCGGCGGCCCGTCGGCGCCGCTGGAGCCGGTGCTGCTGCGCAGCCAGGCCGCGCAGCGCGACGTGTTCTGCTGGAAGCGCGGCGAGACCACCGCCAGCCCGCAGCAGCTGTTCGACTTCAACGGCATGAACGCGCAGGCGATGCAGGAGCGTGCGCTGGCCATGCTGGAGCGTGCAGCGGTTTAAAAACTGATCCGCGAAGGGCCGCGAAGAAAACCCAGGTTTTACCCTTCGCGTTTCTTCGCGTCCTTCGCGGACAAAAAAGGTCTTGACCATGAACCCGAAAATCATCGTTCTAGACGACGATCCCACCGGCTCGCAGACGGTGCACTCCTGCCTGCTGCTGACGCGCTGGGACGTCGCCACGCTGAAGACGGCGCTGGCCGATGCCGCGCCGTTGTTCTTCATCCTCACCAACACGCGCGGGATGGACGCTGAACGCGCCGCCGCGGTGACGCGCGAGGTATGCGTCAACCTCAAGGCCGCGCTCGCTGATTATTCCGGTCCGGTGCTGTTCGTGTCGCGCTCGGACTCGACCCTGCGCGGCCACTACCCGGTGGAAACCGACGTGATGAACGAGGCGCTCGGGCCGTTCGACGCGACGCTGCTGACGCCCGCGTTTTTCGAGGGCGGGCGCATCACGCGCGACAGCACGCATTACCTGATGGTCGACGGCCAGCCGGTGCCGACCCACGAGACCGAATTCGCGCGCGACTCGGTGTTCGGCTACAAGACCGCCTTTCTGCCCGACTACGTCGCGGAGAAAACCGGCGGCCGCGTCGCTGCCGCTTCGGTACAACGCCTGACTTTGGCCGACCTGCGCGCAGGCAAGGCAAGGACGTGGCTGACCGCGCTGCACGACAACGCGACCGGCGTGATCGACGGCGAGTCCGCGGGCGACTACCGGATCTTCGCCGACGCCGTGCTGAAAGCCGCCGCAGACGGAAAACGTCTGCTGTTCCGCAGCGCCGCCTCGCTGCTGACCGCGCTGGCGAAGCTGCCGCCGCAGCCCGTCGCAGCCGAGGCCTTCGCCACTCTGGTGCGCGACGGCGGCCCCGGCGCCATCGTCGTCGGCTCGCACGTCGCCAAAACCACGGCGCAACTCAGCGCGCTGTTGAAGGAACGCGGCGTAGTCGGCCTGCCGCTCGACGTCGCCCGCCTGCCCGGCGCGCGCGCGGCCATCGTCGACGAGCTGACGGCGAGCATCGCCCATGCTCATGCGCAGGACCTCACCCCGGTGGTGTTCACCAGCCGCGTCGAGCTTGCATTCGCCAGCGTGGCCGAGCGGCTGGCCTTCGGCGAGGCCGTGTCGGGCACGCTGATGGATGTGGTGAAACGGCTGCCGGACACGCTCGGCTTTCTCATAAGCAAGGGCGGCATCACCTCCAACGACGTGCTGTCGACCGGACTCGAACTAACCGCCTCGCGCGTGCTGGGACAGATCCTGCCCGGCGTCACCGTGGTGCAGACGCCACCCTGGCATCACCTGCCGACGCTGCCGGTGGTGATCTTTCCGGGCAACGTCGGCGGCGACGGCGCGCTGGCGGAAGCCTACCGGCGGCTGGCGCCCTCGCACGCGCAGGCAAGCCCGGCTAAACTCGCAGCCTGAACAACGCCGCGCACCTCTTGATGCTGAGTCCCGCCTTCCTGTCCAAACTGCGCAGCCTGCTGCCGCCGCACTGCGTCCTCAACGAGCGCGAGGATCTGCTGCCGTTCGAGTCCGACGGTCTGGCGGCCTACCGCAACACCCCCGACGTGGTGGTGCTGCCGGAAAACGAGACGCAGGTGGCCGCGATCCTGAAGCTGTGCCATGCCAGCAAGGTCGCGGTGGTGGCGCGCGGGGCCGGCACCGGCCTCGCCGCTGGCGCCTTGCCGGTCGACGGCGCGGTGCTCCTGGTGCTGGCCAAGCTCAACCGCATCAAGGCCATCGACCCGCTGGCGCGCACCGCGGTGGTCGAACCCGGCGTGCGCAATCTCGCGATTTCCGAAGCCGTCGCCGAGCACGGCCTCTACTACGCACCCGACCCGTCGTCGCAGATCGCCTGCTCGATCGGCGGCAACGTGGCGGAAAACTCGGGCGGCGTGCACTGCCTGAAATACGGCCTCACCGTGCACAACATCCTCGCCCTGCGCGCCTGGACCATCGACGGCCAGTTGCTGGAAATCGGCAACGAATCGCTCGACGCCCCCGGCTACGATTTCCTGGCGCTGCTGACCGGCTCGGAAGGCATGCTGGCGGTGATCACCGAAGTCACGGTCAAGCTCTTGCCGCGCCCGCAACGTGCGCAGGTGGTGCTGGCGGCCTTCGACGACGTGGCGAAAGCCGGCGCCGCGGTCGGCAACATCATCGCCGCCGGCGTCGTCCCGGCAGGACTGGAAATGATGGACCGGCTGGCGATCCAGGCCGCCGAGGCCTTCGTCCATGCCGGCTATCCGCTGGCCGAAGCGCTGCTGCTGTGCGAGGTCGACGGCGTCAACGAGGAAGTGTCGGCCGACATCTACACCGTGCGCCAGGTGCTCGAGGCCTCCGGCGCGATCGAGGTCCGCACCGCCGAGAGCGAGGAACAGCGGCTTCGCTTCTGGGCCGGGCGCAAGGCCGCCTTCCCCGCGGTGGGACGGCTCTCTCCCGACTACTACTGCATGGACGGCACGATTCCCCGCGCTCAACTGCCGCACGTGCTGAAGCGCATCAGCGAGATGAGCGCCGAATGCGGTCTCGCCGTCGCCAACGTGTTCCATGCCGGCGACGGCAACCTGCATCCGCTGATCCTGTTCGACGCCAACACGCCGGGCGAGCTCGCCAAGGCCGAGGACTTCGGCGGCAGGATTCTCGAACTGTGCGTCGAGGTCGGCGGCACCATCACCGGCGAGCACGGCGTCGGCCTGGAGAAGATCAAGCAGATGTGCACGCAGTTCGCCACGCCGGAACTGACGCGCTTCCATGACGTGAAAGCCGCATTCGACCCCGACAAACTGCTGAATCCCGGCAAGGCCGTGCCCGAGCTGCACCGCTGCGCCGAGTGGGGCGCGATGCACGTCCACGGCGGCCAGCTGCCGCATCCCGAGCTGCCGAGGTTCTGATGCTCGACACCCTGATCGGACGCATCCGCGCCGCGCACGACAGCCGCACGCCGCTCATCATCGAAGGCGGCGGCAGCAAGACCTTCTACGGCAACCCCGATGAAGGCGAAGTGCTCAGCACCCGCAAATTCACCGGCGTGATCGACTATCAGCCGAAGGAACTGGTGCTGACCGCACGCGCCGGCACCCCGCTCGCCGAAATCGAGACCCTGCTCGCTGAACAGAACCAGATGCTGGCGTTCGAGCCGCCGCATTTCGGCGGGCCCGCCACGCTGGGCGGCAGCATCGCCGCGGGATTGTCGGGTCCGCGCCGCCCCTACGCCGGCGCCGCGCGCGACTTCGTGCTCGGCGTGCGCATGATCGACGGCACCGGCCAGCCGCTGCGCTTCGGCGGACAGGTGATCAAGAACGTCGCCGGCTACGACGTGTCGCGCCTGATGGCCGGCGCGCTCGGCACGCTCGGACTGATCACCGAGGTCTCGCTCAAGGTGCTGCCGACGCCTGCGGCGGAAACCACGCTGCAATTCGAGTTCGATGAAGCCACTGCGATCCACAACATGAACCTGTGGGCCGGCCAGCCGCTGCCCCTGTCGGCGACCAGCTGGCACGCCGGTCTGCTGACGGTGCGGCTGTCCGGCGCCGCCTCCGCGGTGCAGGCTGCGCAGGCGAAGCTCGGCGGCGAGACGGTGAAGGACGCCGCCGCCTTCTGGCAACGCCTGCGCGACCAGACCACGCCGTTCTTCGACACCCGCTCGTCATCCTCGAACCAGAGCCTGTGGCGGCTGGCGGTCAAGCCGACTGCGCCGCCGCTCACCGTCTCCAACCGGCTGGGGGGCGACGCGCAATGGATCGAGTGGGGCGGCGCGGTGCGCTGGCTGGTCAGCGACCGGCCGGCCGCGACGCTGCGCGAAGCGGCCCGGGCGGCAGGCGGCCACGCCACGCTGTTCCGCGGCGACACGCCCGCCGACGGCGTCTTCAGCCCGCTCGCGCCCGCGCTGCTGACCCTGCACCGCAATCTCAAGCAGCGCTTCGACCCCCGGGGCATTTTCAATCACGGCCGACTGTACCGGGAATTCTGAATGGAGCTCGAAGCCATCGATCACGTGGTACTGACCGTGCGCGACATTCCCGCCAGCGTGGCTTTCTACTCGCGCGTGCTGGGCATGCGCGAAGTGGTCTTTGGCGAGGGTCGGCGCGCCCTGGCCTTTGGGCGCTGCAAGCTCAACCTGCATCAGGCCGGTCGCGAATTCGAGCCGAAAGCGGCGCACCCGGCGCCGGGCGCCGTCGATCTCTGCCTGCTCGCGCGCACGCCCGTTGCCGAGATCGTGCGCCACCTCGCCGCGCACGACGTCGCCATCGAAGAAGGCCCGATCGAACGCACCGGTTCGCAAGGTCCCATCCTGTCGGTCTACGTGCGCGACCCCGACGGCAACCTGATCGAATTGTCCCACCCACTCTGACATGCAGACCAATATCGCCGATTCCTTCCGCAGCAGCCCCGAGGGCGAGGTCGCCGAACGCATTCTTCGCAATTGCGTGCACTGCGGTTTCTGCCTCGCCACCTGCCCCACCTATCTGGTGCTCGGCAACGAACTCGATTCGCCGCGTGGCCGCATCTACCTGATGAAACAGGTGCTGGAAGGCGCGACGCCGACCACCAAGACCCAGCTTCACCTCGACCGCTGCCTGACCTGCCGCAACTGCGAAACCACCTGTCCGTCCGGCGTGGAATACGGCAAGCTGCTCGACATCGGCCGTCACATCGTCGAGGACGCGGTCGGGCGCAGCGCGACCGAAACCGCCACCCGCACCACACTGAAAACCGGGCTCGGCACGCAACTGCTGTTCAACAGCGCGCTGAAACTCGGCCAGAGCGTGCGCGGCCTGATGCCAGGCTTCCTGAAGTCCCGCATCCCTCCGGCCGAAGCGGCAGGTACCTGGCCCGGCGCGCGCCACGCCCGCCGCATGCTGGTGCTGCAGGGCTGCGTGCAGCCGGGCCTCAAGCCCAACATCAACACCGCCACCGCGCGCGTACTCGACCGCATCGGCATTTCGCTGATCGCGGCGGACGAGGCGGGCTGCTGCGGCGCGCTGGCGCATCACCTCAACGATACCGATGCCGGCCTCGCAAGCGCCCGCCGCAACATCGACGCATGGATCCCGCATCTCGACGCCGGTACGGAGGCCATCGTGATGACCGCCTCCGGCTGCGGTGTGATGGTGAAGGACTATGGCTGGCTGCTGCGCGCCGATCCCGTCTATGCAGAAAAAGCCGCACGCGTGTCGGCCGCGACCCGGGACATTTCCGAAATCCTCGTCGCCGAACGCGACGCGATCAAGGCGCTGACCGCCCGGCCCCAGGCCAGGCGGATCGCCTATCATCCGCCCTGCACCCTGCAGCATGGGCAGAAGCTCACCGGCGGCGTCGAGACGCTGCTCACCGACGCCGGCTTCGAACTCACCCCGGTGGCGGAAAAACACCTGTGCTGCGGCTCGGCCGGCACCTATTCGATTCTGCAGCCGGACATTGCCGACCAGCTCAAGGCGCGCAAGCTCGGAAATCTGCAGGCCGGCCAGCCCGAGCTGATCGCCACCGCCAACATCGGCTGCCTGACCCATCTGCAATCCGACAGCAGTATTCCGGTCAAGCACTGGGTGGAACTTCTGGACGAGGCGCTTGCCGCATCCTGAAGACACGTTCAGGAGGCCCCATGATTTTCAAACAACTGTTCGAACCGATTTCCAGCACCTACACCTACCTCCTCGGCTGCGAGGATACCGGCCAGGCGCTGCTGATCGACCCGGTACTGCCGACCTGGGAACGCGACCTCGCCGAGGTCAACACGCTGGGCCTCAAGCTCGCGTACACGGTCGAGACCCACATCCACGCCGACCACATCACCTCGGCGAAGAAGCTGAAAGACGTCGCCGGCAGCCGTATCGCCGGCCCCGCGCTCGATGCGCTGCCGTGCACCGACGTCGGCATCGTCGACGGCACGCCGTTCAGGATGGGCTCGGTCGAACTGGCGCCGATCCACACCCCCGGCCACACCGACAACCACTTCGCCTATGCCCATGCCGGCCGGCTCTATACCGGCGACGCGCTGCTGATCGAAGCCTGCGGCCGCACCGACTTCCAGAGCGGCGACCCGGCGGCGCTCTACCATTCGGTACGCGGCAAACTTTTCTCGTATGACGACGACACCCTGGTCTACCCGGCGCACGATTACGAGCAGCGCCGCATCAGCACCATCGGCCAGGAAAAGGCGCGCAACCCCCGCCTCGGCGGCGACCGCACGCTGGCGGATTTCGTCGCGCTGATGAACAATCTGAAGCTCGCCTATCCCAAGTTCATCGACTACGCGGTGCCGGGCAACCGCGAATGCGGCAGCTGCCCGCCAGGCGTACCGGAACATTTGCAGCAGTATTGCGCGCAGATTGCCGAGAGCAGGCAGGGCTGAGCGAACCGGGCGCGACGGCGACACCGACCCTCACCGCAGAAACTGCACGCGGCCCGTATGCGCGACTTCATACCGATGCGTGCGTCAACGTCCGCATGACGAAGACGGCGTCCGCCGAAGGCCACAATGCGTGCAAAGGATGCTACCGTACGCTGACGGTGTGCACGTTTGAACGGCTACCGTCTTGCAAGATATGCAGCGATTCAGACCCTCCGGCCTCCACGCCGGATACCGGCTTGCCACAACCAGTAAAGGACTAAAAGAAATGTCGAATGAGGGTTATCACGAACCGATCGAAGAGCTCAGCGCGGAAACCCGCGACATGCACCGGGCTATCACCTCGTTGATGGAAGAACTCGAAGCGGTGGACTGGTACAACCAGCGCGTGGACGCCTGCAAGGATCCGGAATTGCGAGCCATCCTCAAGCACAACCGCGACGAGGAAAAGGAACACGCTGCCATGGTCCTGGAGTGGATCCGCCGGAAGGACCCGAGCTTCGACAAGGAACTGCGGGACTATCTGTTCACCGACAAGAAAATCGCCCACGACTGAATCCGGACAGGGTGCGGGCCCGGCGCGCGCCCGCACCCGACGGGTTACCTCAGCGAGCGCGCCTCCTCGTCCAGATAAATGCGGTAAGCATTGCCGCGGTTGCTGGCGTCGAAAGCCGGCAGCTTTTCGTAACGCGACCAGTCGGTGTTGCGATAGGCCTCGTCGAAGGGGACGAAGTCCCTGACCGCCCGGGCCATGGCCTCGCGCACGTAAAGGATGTAATCCCGGGTCGCCTCCACCACCTGCCGCGCATCCTCGGACAGCGTGCCATGGCCGGGGATGATGTAACGCACCTGGTCCTTCAGGCCGGCGATGTAGTCGAGACCCGCCAGCCACTGCCTGATGTCGGTTTCGGGACTGTCGAGGAAGGGCACGCGGCCGCCGTACAGCACGTCGCCACCGAACAGCACTCCGTAGTCCCTGACCAGCATGACGGAATCGCCGGGCGCGTGAGCCGGTCCGAGATGCCGGATCTCGAACCTGATGCCGCCCAGTTCGAACGAGTATTCCTGGTCAAAGACCTGGTCCGGCGCCACGATGACGGTCTTCTCGTCCACCCAGGGGAACAGCGCCTGGCGGCGCTGCTCGAGGCGGCGCGCAGCATCTTCGCCCTGGCTGTCCGCCGACCCTCCCGCATAGCCGAGGGTGCCGCGCTGGGCCAGCACGACCGGCGCATTGCCATGTTCCTTGAAGGCCTGCAGGCCGTAGATGTGATCGGCATGGTAGTGACTGACGACAACGTACTTGATCGGTTTGGCGGTCACCTCGCGAATGCGCTGCAGCATCCGGTACCCCAGCGCAGGCGTGCCGAGAGCATCGAACACCACCACGCCCGCCTCGGTGACCACGAAGCCTGCATTCGAGGTATGACCCTCGTTCACCGAGTCGGGAACGCCCGACAGGCCTTCGATGTAATACACGGGCACGCCCGGCACTTGGTGCAGCTCAAACGGCAGGCTGACCGCCGAATAGGGCGTCTCTACCGGTGTTGCCGCCACCGCCGGCAGGGCGCCGCCCAGCAGGGCGCAGGCCAGCGCCAGCCAGCGTGCATCAGCGCATGTAGGCATAGTCGTCCTCCTGTTGCAGTCTGATGATCTCGGCGTCCGCCATCGGCACCATCCGCACGAATCCGTGGATGTCTTCCGGCTTGTAGCCGCGCGCCCGCGCCGCCACCACGCACATGCGGAATTCGATGGGGCCCGCCTGCGTAAGACTCCGCGCGCGCTCCATCAGTTCGCGGTATTTGCCCAGGTTCCTGATCGCGAACATCGGGATCTCGTCGCCGTGCAGCACCACCACGATGGAAGAATCGAAAGGATTCGCCTGATACAGGTTGTTCAGGTAACTCACACGATCGATCACGCCTTCGAGCTCGTCCTTGCTCGAGACGGCAACATCGTAGACCGCCTTCTGCGGCGCGTAGATCATCTCGGTCAGCGTCGCCTGCCCCCACGGCGCGGCTTTATCCGTCGCCGCGGCGGGCGCGGCGCACAGCAGCATCGCGCCGGCGAGTACGAGGGACGGGATGGCAGTTTTCATGGCATGTCCTCCTGGTTTTGGAATGGCGGGTCATATCCAGCGCGCAAGGGCGTCACGCACCAGTTTACCTGCTATGGAGAAACCGTCTGACGCCCCGGGGCCGCGCCGGCCTCGATTCACTCTGCCTGCAGATCCCGCGGCCGATTGAGGTTGGCAAAGCAGGCGGCATCGAAGCGTACCGTCGTCGAGGACAGTCCGGCCTGCCAGTGCCGCACCGCGCGCTCGCCGCGCGCCAGATAGGCAGCGAGATGATCGCGCTGGTCGGTACGCACGATGAAACAGCTGTGGTGCACCCGCGTCTCGTCCGCTGCCACCGCCAGCGGCACGTTCTCCACCTGCGCCGCACCCAGCAGGCGCAGCGCCAGATCGGCGGGCAGGTGTGGCGTGTCGCACGGTGTCACCAGCAGCCAGTCTGCCGTCACTGCGTCCAGCGCCGTCAGCACGCCGGCCAGCGGGCCGGGATAATCGGGCAGGGTATCCGGCAGCACGCGGTGGCCGTACGCCGCGTAGGCGTGGAGATTGCGGTTGGCGCTGATGACGACTTCCTCGACCTGCGGCGTCAGGGCGGTGAGCGCCCATTCGATCAGCGGATATCCCTGATACTCAAGCAGGCCCTTGTCGGCACCGCCCATGCGGCGACCTTCACCGCCCGCGAGAATGACGGCGGCGACCCCTTTAGCGACGGCCATACAGGTGGAAGCGGTCGGAGCGGTCGCCGGGGCGCGCGCCGTCCCACTGCTTGACCCAGTCGGCCGCAACGTGCGGCTCGGCTTCGCGGTTGCGGGTTTCCACCAGCAGCCACGTGCAGCCGACATCCGCCGGAATCAGCGACCGGCCGCTGTGGTAGGCCAGCAGCAGGCGCTGCTGGCTGCGCACCTGATAGGTCTGGATGCAGTCGGCTGGCGGCACCCGCACCGCCAGTTCCGCGGCCACGCTGGCATAACTCAGGCGGCGATCGAGCGGCGCCAGGAACAGCGCCATCAGCAGCACCCAGATGAAGGTCATGCCTGCCGTCCACACCAGCACGGGCCGCAGCGGCGAACGCTGCACGCGCGTCAGGAATCCGATCCACACCAGCGTGACGACGAGGCCCAGTGCCAGGGTCCACGGGCGCAGTTCCCCGACGCCGGTCATCCCCAGCCTGGCGAGCCGCGCCGCCAGCCGCGCCGGCCGGCCGAGGTCGTGCGCGCTCCAGTAGACCCACAACACCAGCGCGATGAAACCGAACAGCATCAGGCCGAACCACAGCAGCGCATTGGCCGCACCGCGCCGCAGCGTGAACAGCCTGCCGGCGCCGAGCAGCGCCAGCGGCAGCAGCAGAATCAGGCCCTGTTCCTCGCCGGGATGCGCATCGAAGGCATACAGGCCAAGCAGGCCAAGCAGTGCAGCGGCCGGCAGCACGAAGCCCGGCGTGCGCCACTGGCGACGCCCGCGATAGACCGCCCACGCCGCCAGCGGCCAGGCGGGCCAGGCATACCAGCCGAGTATGCCGAGGTAGTAGCCGGGGCGCAGGCCCTCGCCCCCCAGCCAGCGCTGCAGGTTGGCGGCATGGATCAGCGGGATGCCCTGCATGGCCAGGTAGGCCAGCCATGCCGCGCCGAGCAGCAGCGCGCCGCCCGCGCCCCAGGCCAGCGCACGGCGCACCGCAGGGCTGCGGTAATCCGCCAGCCACAGCGGCAACAACGCGGCCAGCACCAGGAACAGCAGCGCTTCCGCTGCGCCGCCGGCGAGCAGCATCAATACTGTGCCGCCACCCAGCGCGCCGGCCCCAGACAACCCGGCGCTGCGCGAGTCCTGCGGCAGGCTGGCGATGCCATACAGCATCATCGCGGCGGCGGCGAACTGGGCCGTCGCCGCATTGAGTTCGTGGCCGCGCACCAGCAGGCCCATGCAGCCCAGCAGAATCAGCGCGGCCGCCCAGCCGGCTTCAGCGCCGTACAACGCGCGTGCCGCCCGCGCGACAAAAAACAGCGCCAGCGCGATGAACAGCCCCGAGGCCAGGCGCGCGCCGTCGGCCAGTTCCAGGATCGGCGAGGTGAGCCAGGCGGTGGCCATCGCCACCCAGTAATACAGGGGCGGGGTAGCGGATACGGCCTGCGGCGCGTCGCCGCTTTGCAGCAGCAGCCACAGCTGCACGAAATGCTCGCCGTCGCCGCCTTTCCACGGCGCGTGCCCGATCAGGCCCGGTAGCAGCCAGGCCGCGCAAAGCAGCAGCAACCCGAGCTGCGGCAGGGTCGTTGCGCAGCAGCGGGGCACCCACCGGCGTACGCCTTGCGGGTGCTGCGGAAGGGGGAACGCGCGCTTACTGGACAATTTTGAGGCGCTGGCCCGGTTTGGGTTCGCCGCCCGGATACAGCGCGTTCATCAGGCGCAGCTGGCTTTCGGCGTCGACGCCGAGCGGCGACTGCCGCGCCAGACCCGCCATGGTCGTGCCGGCCTGCGCCGTGATCAGCTGCAGCACGTGCGGCCGCGCTGCCTGCCGCTCCGCCGGGGTGATCGCCCGGAAGCTGTTGATCGCTGCGCGCAGCGTGTTGCGCTCACGGTCGTAGACCGGCTTGTCCCTGGCCATGCCGGCAATCAGGTACTGCGTGCCGTTGAACACCACGGCCGCCACCACGACCGGCTTGCCCTGTTGCGCCCCTGCCGCGAATGCCGCCGGATAGCCGCTGAGCTTGCCGCTGTCGTAGCGCGCGCCGCCATCGAGCCTGACGCCCTTCTGCAGGGTTTCGAGCGGCCGGTCGTGCCTCGGCCCCTGCTGCAACTCGACCAGCGCGTCGCCCTTGGGGCTCAGCGCGATCACCCGGTCGGGCCGGTTCTGCACCCGCCAGCCCGGCGGGAACTGGAGCGTCAGGCCGAGCTTTTCGTGCAGCAGCATATTGTTGCGGATCAGGCCCTGGTCGGGGCTGTCGCCAAAGAGCACGCCTGCCATCTTCTGCAGATACTCGCTTCGCCCCTCGCGCGGGTTGGCCACGCTGTACTGGTTCGCCGCAGCCACCACCTGCTGCAGGCGCGTGTCGTTGCCGGGATGGGTAGCGAAGGTGCCGTGGTAGGTGCGCGGCTGGCGGCCGTCGCGTTTGGCCTGCTCGGCGGCGAACAGCTCCTGGTTCTTCAGCACGCCGATGACATCGATCATCGCCTGCGGCCGGTAGCCGGTCTTCGCCAGATATTCGGCGCCGAGACGATCGGATTCCAGCTCGTGCTCGCGGCCGTAGCCCGCGGTCCAGGCCTGCGCCAGCGTCTGCAGCAGGCTGGCTCCGGCCTGATTGTTCATGCCCGGCAGCAGGATGGAGCCGAGCACCGCACCCAGCCCGACGGCAGTGGAAGCGCTTTGCTGGCGCACGCCATGACGCGCAGTGACGTGGCCGATCTCATGGCCGATCACGCCCGCCAGTTCGGCTTCCGAATTCAGATAGGCCATGAGCCCGCGCGTGATGTAGACATAGCCGCCGGGGAGGGCAAAGGCGTTCACGTCAGGGCTGTCGACCACGGTGAAATGCCAGGGCAGGTTCGGCCGATGGCTCTGCTTCGCCAACCGCTGGCCCACCTCGCTGACGTAGGCCTGCAGCCCCGGATTCGTCAGCGCGGCATACTCTTTCAGCACGTCCCGGTGGGCCTCTGCGCCCATCTGGATTTCCTGCTGCTCCGACATCAGCACGAAATCCTTGTCGCCGGTGACCGGATTCTGCGCGCAATGGGTCAGCGTCAGTACGCCCAGGACGATGACGGCGATGCGGCGAAAGGCGCGGGTTTTCACGTGGGGCAACTCCTCGGGATGCGGCGCTGAAATGATACCGTCACCGCGCCGCAAAAATGCAAAAAGCGGCCGAGGCCGCTTTCTGTTGCATGCATCGTGCCGACCGGACTTCTTCAGGCTGCGGTCGATTTCATGCCATAGCGCTGGCGGAATTTCTCGACGCGGCCGGCGGTGTCGACGATCTTCTGCTTGCCGGTATAGAACGGATGGCAGGAGGCGCAGACTTCCACATGCAGCTTGTCCTTGCCCAGCGTGGAGCGGGTTACGAAGGTGTTGCCGCAGGAGCAGGTCACGGAAACTTCTTTGTAATCGGGGTGAATGCCGGCTTTCATGGCAATTCCTTCAATGGGTTGAATTCGGAGAACGCGAGAGTATAGCGGGACATGCGGACCAAATCAAGCCCGCCGATCGATTAGCCCCGACGCATGGAATCGAAGAACTCGCTGTTGTTCTTCGTCGCGCGGATCTTGTCGAGCAGAAACTCCATCGCCTCCATGTCGTCCATCGGATAGAGCAGCTTCCTCAGCACCCACACCTTCTGCAGGATGTCGTGCGGCATCAGCAGCTCCTCGCGACGGGTGCCGGAACGGTTGACGTTGATCGCCGGGTACTGGCGCTTCTCGGCCATCTTGCGGTCGAGGTGGATCTCCAGGTTGCCGGTGCCCTTGAATTCCTCGTAGATCACGTCGTCCATGCGGCTGCCGGTTTCGACCAGCGCAGTGGCGATGATGGTCAGACTGCCGCCCTCCTCGATGTTGCGCGCGGCGCCGAAGAAGCGTTTCGGCTTCTGCAGCGCGTTGGCGTCGACGCCGCCGGTGAGCACCTTGCCGGAAGCCGGCTGCACGGTGTTGTAGGCGCGCGCGAGGCGGGTGATCGAGTCGAGCAGGATCACCACGTCCTTCTTGTGCTCGACCAGGCGCTTGGCGCGCTCGATCACCATCTCGGCGACCTGAACATGACGGCTGGCGGGTTCGTCGAAGGTCGAGGCGACGACTTCGCCGCGCACGGTGCGGCTCATCTCGGTCACTTCTTCCGGACGCTCGTCGATCAGCAGCACGAACAGCACGACTTCGGGATGGTTGGAGCTGATGGCATGCGCGATGTGCTGCAGCATCACGGTCTTGCCCGACTTAGGCGGCGCGACCAGCAGGCCGCGCTGGCCCTTGCCGATCGGCGCGACGATGTCGATCACGCGGCTGGTGATGTTTTCCTCGGCCTTGATCTCGCGCTCGAGCTTGAGCGGCTTGTCCGGATGCAGCGGGGTCAGGTTCTCGAACAGGATCTTGTTCTTGCTCGCCTCGGGCGGCTCGCCGTTGATCAGGTCGAGCTTGGTCATCGCCGAATAGCGCTCGCCGTCCTTCGGCGTACGGATCTCGCCCTCGATCTTGTCGCCGGTGTGCAGGTTGAAGCGGCGGATCTGCGACGGCGACACGTAGATGTCGTCGGTGTTGGCCAGATACGAGGTTTCCGGCGAGCGCAGGAATCCGAATCCGTCCGGCAGCACTTCCAGCACGCCATCCCCGTAGATGCTCTCGCCGCGCTTGGCCAGCGTTTTCAGGATGGTGAATATCAGTTCCTGTTTGCGGAAGCGGTTGGCGTTGTCGATGCCGTTGGTGGCGGCGATTTCGAGAAGCTCGGTGATGGGTTTCTGCTTGAGTTCGGAAAGATGCATGGAAGGGGCCTGATGAGGCTCGCTTGAAAGAGCCGGACGTGAGGAGAGGGGTGGGGGCCGGACGGTTTTGCGAGCAGGCAGCTCGCGGATGCGCCGTCCGGTAAGACGGTCTTATTAGATGTTGCTGTCGACGAAAGCGGTGAGTTGCGACTTGGACAGGGCGCCGACCTTGGTGGCTTCGACGTTGCCGTTCTTGAAGATCATCAGGGTGGGAATGCCGCGGATGCCGAACTTGGGCGGCGTGGCCTGGTTTTCATCGATGTTGAGCTTGCACACCTTGAGCTTGCCGGCGTATTCCTTGGCGACTTCGTCGAGGATCGGCGAGATCATCTTGCAGGGGCCGCACCAGTCCGCCCAGTAATCCACCAGCACCGGCACGCCGGCCTGCAGGACTTCCTGTTCGAAGGAATCGTCGGATATGTAATGAACATGCTCGCTCATCGGTGAAGCTCCTAATTAGGGGTATGGGGATGGCCGGACCCGGCTTGGATAAGTTTGAAACAGACGGTAATGCTGGAAAATTCGGTTTTGTGCCGATATGCTACATCAAAATTGCCGCCCGCAAGCAACCGGGGCGTTTTCAACCATCAGGGTAAATTCGAATGACTTACGTTGTAGCCGACGCCTGCGTGAAGTGCAAATACACCGACTGTGTCGATGTCTGTCCGGTGGACTGCTTCCATGAAGGTCCCAATTTCCTCGTCATCGACCCCGAGGAGTGCATCGATTGCACCCTGTGCGTGGCCGAATGTCCGGTCGAGGCCATTTACGCCGAGGATGACGTGCCCGACGACCAGCGCGCCTACATCGCGCTGAATGCCCAGCTCGCCAAGGAATGGAAGGTCATCATCGAAAGCAAGGACCCGCTGCCCGACGCCGACGACTGGGCCCAGGTCAAGGACAAGCTGCAATACCTGGAGCGCTGAACCGCTTGGAACACGCCAGCGACGGCGCGCTTCCGCATGCCGTCGCCCGCGTCCTGCTCGATCACCATGCCGACCGCCTGCCCGACCTGTCCGGGCTGACGGTACTCGTCCCCAACCACCGCGCCGGACTGGATTTTGCCCGCACGCTGGCGCAGATCGCCGGCCGGCCTGCGCTGATCCCGCCGCGCATCACGCCGCTTAAAAGCTGGGCCGAAAGCGCCCTGCAGGACACCCGCAGCGCCGACGACCGCGCCGAACCCCAGGCCCGGCGCCTGGCGCGTCTGCATGGCGTGCTGCGGCACGTCGACTGGCTTGGAAAAATCGACAAGTGGGCGCTCGCTAATGAGCTGCTTGGGCTGGCCGATGAGCTGTCTGCCGCGCGTCTGGGCGGCGAAATCGGTTCCCAGATCCGCGCACTGCATGCCGACGCGCTCGACCGCGAAACCGCATTGATCGAGGCGGTATGGCAGGCACTCAACAACGACGGCAGCGACCCGCAGGCGCGTTATGCGCGCGCGCTGGACCGGCTGATCGAGCAGATCCAGTCCGCGCCGCAACCGATCTACGGCTACGCACTGGGCATGCTCACCGCGGTCGAACGGCAGTTTCTCGAGCGCTGCGCCGGGCATGCCCCGGTCAGCCTGTTCGAACTGACGGCGGACGCCGACGACGACGTCGCCTACACCCTGCGTCAGGCCTGGCAGCAGACCGAGCCGCCGTTGCGCGAGCGCGCTGCCGCACTGGTACGCGCGTGCCCCGAGTCGCCCGTGCATGCACGCATCGTCCTCAGTCCCGCGCCGCACCTGGAAGCCGAAGCGCGCGCCGTCGCCGCCTGGGTGGCTGCCCAGCTGAACGCCGGCAGGCGCGAGCTCGCGCTGATCGCCCTTGACCGCGAAACCGCGCGCCGCGTGCGCGCGCTGCTCGAACGCCTGGACGTGCTGGTGGCCGACGAAACCGGCTGGACGCTGTCGACCACCGCCGCAGCCGCGGTGATCGACCGCTGGCTGGAGTGCGTGGCGAGCGACTTTCCGCACGTCGAACTGCTCGACCTGCTGAAATCGCCGTTCCTCTTGGGCGATCCTGCCGGACGGCAGGACCAGGTGCTGCAGTTCGAGCTCGCGCTGCGGCGGCAGGGCGTGGCGCAGGGCCACACCGATATTCAACGATTGGCGCATGCCCGCTTCGGTGCGCTGCCGCCCTGGCTCGCCGCGCTGTTCGATGCCCGGCAAGGTTTCGCCCAGGGGCGCGCGCCGCTGGCGGTATGGCTCGCGCGGCTGGCCGACAGCCTCGTCTCGCTCGACGCAATGGCGCCCTTGCAGGCCGACGCCGCCGGCGCCAGCGTGCTCGATACGCTCGAGACCCTGCGCCGCGATCTGGCGGACGACGGCGAAAAATACAGCTTCGGCGAGTGGCGGCGCTGGCTCAATCTGGCCCTTGAATCCGCCAGCTTCATCGACGCCAGCGTCGCCAGTCCGATCGTGCTGACTTCGCTGCCCGCCGCGCGCGGACGCCTGTTCGATGCCGTGGCGGTGATCGGCGCCGACGCCCGCCACCTGCCGGCGCGCCCCGCGCCGGGCCTGTTCAGCCAGGCCACCCGCGCGCAGCTCGGCCTGCCCACCGCAGCCGATGAAGCCGCAGCCGCCACCACCGACCTGATGCAGCTGCTGACCCAAGGCCCCGCGCTGCTGAGCTGGCAGGCCTGGCACGACGACGAACCCAACCCCGCCTCGCCGCTGGTGCTGCGCCTTCAAGCGTTGCACCAGGCCGCGTGGGGCGCAGCGCTGACCGAACAGACGGGCGGCGAACCGCCCGCCCAGTCCGGCCCGCTGCCCTGTGCCTGCGCGCAACCGGCCCCGGCGGTGCCGGCTGCGCAGCTGCCGCGGCGCTATTCGCCCACCGCCTATCAGACCCTGCTCGACTGCCCCTACCGGTTTTTCGTGAAAAGCGTGCTCGGCATCCAGGAACTCGACGAGGCCGACGACGCGCTCGACAAGAGCGATTACGGCAACGCGCTGCACCGCATTCTCAAGGTCTTTCACGACAGTGCCCCGCCGCCCGAACGCGACGCTGCGCTGGCCCGGCTGCAGGAAATCTCCGCGGCCGAATTCGCCGCGCTGCCCGCCTGGACCGCCGCCGCCTGGCGCAGCCGCTGGGAAAAAATCCAGCCCGCCTACGTCGACGCCTGGCTCGACTGGATTGCCCAGGGCTGGCATTACCAGTCGGGCGAAGCGGAGTTCGCCCTGCCGTTCCATGTCGCCGGCCTCGGCGAAATCACCCTGCACGGCCGCGTCGACCGCGTCGACCAAAAAGGAGAGGCCCGTACCGTCATCGACTACAAGACCGGCGCCGCGCAAGGCCTGAAAAGGAAACTCAAGGCGCCCGACGAGGCCATCCAGCTGCCGTTCTACGCCTGGCTCGCCGAGGCCGCCGCCGCCTACCTGCCGATCAACGAAACCCCCGTCGCCCCGCTCGAACTCGACGGCGAAACCGACGTCGACGCCATCAGCCGCCGCCTGCCCGAACTGCTCGAAGCGCTCGCGGCAGGAACGCCGCTGCCCGCATCGGGGATCGATGCGGCCTGCAATTACTGCGAAGCGCGCGGACTATGCCGCAAAGGAATGTGGCATGCGTGATCCGCTGAATATCAGCGCTGCGCTTTCGCCTGACCGCTCCGTGGTGATCGAGGCCTGCGCCGGCAGCGGCAAGACCTGGCTCCTGGTGTCGCGCATGCTGCGCTTGTTGCTGGCGGGTGCCGAACCCTCCGAATTGCTGGCGATCACGTTTACGCGCAAGGCGGCGCAGGAGATGACCGACCGGCTGCACGAGTGGCTGCGGTTGATGGCGCTGGAAGATGACGCGACGGTGCGGAAATTCCTGCGTGATCGCGAAGTGCCAGATGACGGCATCGAAGTGCTGCTGCCGCGCGCGCGCGGCCTTTTGGAAACGGTGCTGACCGCGCAGCCGGGGCCGACGGTGACGACCTTCCATGGCTGGTTTCTCGATCTGCTGAAGCGCGCGCCACTGGAGGCAGGGCTGCCGTGGGGGGCGCCGCTGCTGGAGCGCACCCGGCTGCTGCAGGACGAGGTGCGCGACCGCCTGCTGGCAAAATGGGCTGCAGCACCCGACTCGCCGGAGGGCACCGCCCTGCTGGCGCTGCTGGCCGACATCGGCGAGCACAACCTGCGTTCGCTGCTGGCGCATTTCGTGTCGGCGCGCGCGGAGTGGTGGGCCTATACCGACGGCCAGCCCGACCCGGTGGCCCATGCGCTGGATCAATTGCGGCCGGGCCTGCATCCCGATCTGGACAGCGAGCCGGTGGCGGCCTTCTGGACCGACGATCTGATGGTGGCGCGGGTGAAGCGGGTGGGCTACGCGCTGGAAAAGGGTTCGAAAACCGAGGCCGAGCGGGCGCGGGACATACTCGACGCGCCGGCACGGGCGCCGGATGCCGCGCACGGCGTGCTGATGACGCGTCTGATGACCGCAGGCGCCCGGCGAAAGAAGCAGGCCACCCGGGAACTGGAAAAGGCGCTCGGCACCGAACTCGACGCCTACCTGCGTGACCTCGACACGCTGGAAACCGCGCTCGAAACCATCACCGCGATCCAGGCCGACCAGCGCATCTGGTCCCTCAACCGTCACGGCCTGCTGCTCGGGCACGCGCTGCTGCAAGGCTATCAGGACGCCAAGGCGCAGCAGGGGGTGATCGACTTTGCCGACGCCGAGTGGCTGTCCTGTCGCCTGCTCGCCAGCGAGGAGCACGCGCCGGGGCTGGCGCTGAAGCTGGATGCGCGCTACCGGCATCTGCTGCTCGACGAATTTCAGGACACCAATCCGCTGCAATGGCAGGCGCTGTCGACCTGGCTGGCCGAGGCGCGCGCGGCGGACAGCGACATGACCGTGTTCATGGTGGGCGACCCGAAGCAGGCGATCTACCGCTTCCGCCGCGGCGAGGCGCGGGTGTTCAGCGCCGCGGCGGAATTCCTGCGCACCCGCTTCGACGCGCTGTGTTTCAGCACCGACATGACACGGCGGCTGGCGCCGGCGGTGGTCGGCGCGATCAACCCGGTATTCGATGGAAGCGATGGCTTTGCCGCGCACAGCCACGCGCCGGCCAACGCCGACCGCCCCGGCGCGCTGCGCTGCCTGCCGATCAGCGTGGACAAAGCCCCGGCGGCGGCGCAAGTCGGGTTGCGCAACCCGCTCACCACCCCGCTGGCCGAGGCCGACGACCGCGCGGTTCACGCGGAAGCCCGGCTGTTTGCCCGGGTATTGCGCGACGAAGTGCTGGGCCGCTGGGGCGTGACGGACAAGGATGGCCTGCGCCCCGCGCGCCCCGGCGACGTCATGGCGCTGGTGAGAAAGCGCACCCATCTGCACCTGTACGAGCGTGAACTGGAAGCGGCCGGCATTCCCTTCATCACCTCGCGGCGCGGCGGCCTGCTGCACGCGCTGGAAGCACAGGATGTGATCGCGCTGTTCGAAACCCTGCTGCTGCCGCACGCCGACCTGAAGCTGGCGCACGTGCTGAAAAGCCCGCTCTTCGGCTGCAGCGACGCCGACCTGCTGCGGGTGTTCGCGCCCGGCGCGGCGGACGACACGCGCGGCTGGGCGCGGCTGCTTGCCCTGGCCGGGCAGCCCGACTGCCCGCCGACGCTCGTGCGCGCCGCACGACTGCTGACCCGCTGGCGCGCGCATTGCGGCACCCTGCCGGTGCACGACCTGCTCGACCGCATCTACTTCGAAGGCGACGTCGAAGCGCGCTACGCCGCCGCCGTGCCTGCAGCGCTGCGCCCGCAGGTCGCCGCCAACCTGCGCGCCTTCATGCAGCTGGCGCTGACGCAGGATGCGGGACGCTATCCGACGCTGGCCGGTTTCATCCGCGAGCTGACGTCGCTCACCGACGACGTCGACGCCGCGCCCGGCGAGGGACTCGCGGCCGACGGCGAAAACGCGGTGCGGCTGCTGACCATCCACGGATCCAAGGGGCTGGAAGCGCCGATCGTCTGGCTATTGGGCGGCAGCGACCACCCGAAGGGCGACAGCTACGCGGTGCTGGCGCCGTGGCCGCCCGAGGCGCCGCGGCCCGCGCATTTTTCGCTGTTCGGCAGGCAGGACGATCGCGGCGCGAGCCGCCAGTCCTGGTTCGACGAAGAGGACGCGCTGGCGCAGCGCGAATCCGACAACCTGCTGTATGTGGCGCTCACCCGCGCCGAGCAGGGGCTGCTCGTCAGCGGCGCGGTGGACAAGAGCGCCTGGCTGCAGCGTGTCGCGGCGGCATGGCAAGCCATGGATCTGCCCACGGACCTGCCGCCCGCAGCGGCCGCCGTCGGCTCGCGCATGCCTCCCCCGCTGCCGCGCATCGAGACACCCGCGGTGGGACAGCGGCTTGCGCCTGCCCCCGCCAACCCGGCTGCCGCCCGCGGCGAGCTGTTCCACGCCTGCCTCGAACGCCATGCCCCGCCAGGTGCGCCGCGCGACCTGCCGGCGCTGGCGCTGCAGCTGGGGGTGGCGGCCGAACTGAAGCAGATCGACGCCGCTGCCCGCGCGCTGCTGGCGCAATCGCATCTGGCGCACCTCTTCGACCCGTCGCAGTACCGGCGCGCGCGCAACGAACTGGCGCTGCTGGATGCCGACGGCCGCATGCAACGGCTCGACCGTGTGGTGGAATTCGACGATGCGGTATGGCTGGTCGACTATAAAACCGGTGACGACAGCCGCAGCCTGTCGGACGCGCAGCTGGCCGAGCGTCATCGGCCCCAGCTGGCCAGCTACCGGTCGCTGCTTGCCGGCCTGTATCCCGGCAAGCCGGTGCATGCCGCGCTGCTGCTGGCCGACGGCCGGCTGGTCGACCTGACGACCGCATAAGCGCGAGCCCATTCAATCCGAGGAGATCCCGTGTTCCGCACCCTTATCCTGCTCTTCCCCGCGGCCCTGCTCGCCGGCTGCATATCCTTCAGTTCCAGCGAGTCGCCCGCCGCTCCCGACTACGCGGCCTTCTGCCAGGAAAAAGACACCCAATGCCGGAAAATATGCGGCAACGTCGGCGTTCAGGCCTTTTCCTGCAAGATTGCGCCGGGCGATGCCTTCGAATACCAGTGCCAATGCAGGAAACCGGGAGTGCCGCTTTGAACGACAAGCCGTTTGCCGAATCCTGCGAGCAGAACCGCGCACCGATCATCGCGGTGCTGCGCGAGGTGTTCGCCGACTGTCGTCGCGTGCTGGAAATCGGCAGCGGCACCGGCCAGCACGCGGTGTATTTCGCGCCCGAGCTGCCGCATCTCGTGTGGCAGACCGCCGACGTGCCGCAGCATCATGCCGGTATCCGCCGGTGGCTCGCCGAGGCGGCATTGCCCAATGTGCTGCCGCCGCTGGCGCTCGACGTCAACGATACCGCCTGGCACAGCGGCCGCTACGACGCGGTGTTTTCCGCCAACACGCTGCACATCATGGGCTGGCCCGAAGTGGAAAGGTTCTTTGCGGGAGTCGGTGCGGTACTGCAGGCCGGCGGCGTGCTGGCGGTGTATGGCCCTTTCAACTACGGGGGCATGTATACCTCGGAGAGCAACGCGCGTTTCGATGCCTGGCTGAAAGCGCGCGACCCGGCTTCGGGGGTGCGCGACTTCGAGGCCGTCGATGCCCTGGCGCGCGCGCAGGGCCTGGTGCTGCAGCAGGACATCGCGATGCCGGCGAACAACCGCACGCTCGTGTGGCGCATGGGCTAGGACAAATTTACCGCGACGTCGGCTTTGCGCGGCAGGCGGCTTTGCTATAACAAAACCATCGTGACGCAGAGGAAAGCGCATGCGCATCGCCGAACTGATCCAACGCTGGAGCAAGGAGGGGCATGCACGCACGGATGTGCGTGCCTACGCCGTTCATTTGCCGCTGCGCGACGCCGCCCGCGTTGAAGCCCTGCACGTGATGTACCCCGGGCGCAGCGATTCCCAACTGATGGCCGACCTGATCCGCGCCGCCCTCGACGAACTGGAGGTGGCCATGCCCTACATTCCCGGCAATCGCATCATTGCCGAAGACGATTACGGCGACCCGATCTACGAGGATCTGGGGCCGACGCCGCAGTTCTATTCGCTGTCGCACGAGATTCTGCGCAAGCTGGCTGCGACGCCGCTCGGAAAGTAGCTGTCGAATTTATTTACATTCCGTCCCGCCCGAGGCGGCGGGCAGACGACCAGCCTGTTGTTTTTTCTGGGTTTTATCCCACTGGCACAGGCATTGCTGAATTGGGCAGTACACCCACTTCAAAGCAGCCTCATGTACCTCGGTCCGGCTTTTCTCTTTGCTGCATTCGCCAGTCTGTTTTACGTCCCTGGCTTTCTCGACATGCCCCTCGGCATGTTGACGCCGCGCCAGTTCGTTTCGCAGCTGCTGTTCTCCGTGTTCGGGCTGATTGCGCTGGCTGCGCTGGCACGCTCGATCGAGTTCGATCCGGTGTGGCCGTGGCGACCCGAATTTCGCCGCATGATGAACTGGCTGCTGGGGCGCGCGCAGTAAAACTCCCGCCGCCCGGCCGGCAGCCGGCATAAAATAACGGCTTTCCGTTCCGGTCTGCCGTCATGCCCGTCAACCTCGCCGCCCCCGATCCCGCCTCCCTGCTGCCGGTTGCCGGCGTCCGTCTCGGCATCGCCTCCGCCGGCATCAAGAAGCCCGGCCGGCGCGACATCACGCTGATCGAGCTGGCGCCGGGTTCGCATGTGGCCGGCGTCTTCACGCAGAACCGTTTCTGCGCCGCGCCGGTGACGCTGTGCAAGCAGCACCTGCACGGCAATGAAATTCGCGCGCTGGTGATCAATACCGGCAATGCCAATGCGGGTACCGGCGAGGAAGGCCTGAGTCGCGCGCGTCAGACCTGTGCAGCAGTGGCGCAGCTGTTCGGCTGCGCCACCGAAAACGTGCTGCCGTTCTCCACCGGCGTGATCCTCGAGCCGCTGCCGATCGACAAGATCCTGCCTGCGCTGCCCGCCGCGCAGGCCGATCTCGCGCCAGGCCACTGGTCCGAGGCCGCGCACGCGATCATGACCACCGACATCGTCGCCAAGGGCGCCAGCCGCAAGGCGCAGATCGGCGGCAAGACGGTGACGGTGACCGGCATCGCCAAGGGCTCCGGCATGATCCACCCCAACATGGCGACGATGCTCGGCTACGTCGCGACCGACGCGGCGATCGCACCGGCGCTGATGCAGCAGCTGGTGAAGGAGGTGGCCGACGTGTCGTTCAACTGCGTCACCGTCGACGGCGACACCTCCACCAACGACAGCTTCATCCTGATCGCCACCGGCCAGGCCGGCAACGCGCAGATTGCCGATGCTGCGGGTACCGACTATGCCGCGCTCAGGACCGCACTCGACGAAGTCGCCATCGAACTCGCGCAGGCGATGGCCCGCGACGGCGAGGGCGCGACCAAGTTCATGACGATCAATGTCGCTGGCGGCCGCGATCGCGCCGAATGCAAGCAGATCGCCTACGCCATCGCGCGCTCGCCGCTGGTGAAGACCGCTTTTTTCGCCAGCGACCCCAACCTCGGCCGCATCCTCGCCGCCATCGGTTACGCGGGGGTGGGCGATCTCGATGTGAATGCACTGAAAGTCTGGCTCGGCGACGTGCTGGTGGCAGAAAACGGCGGCCGCGCCGCGAGCTACACCGAGGCGCAGGGCGCGGCGGTGATGAAGGAAGCCGAGATCACCGTGCGGGTTGCGCTCAACCGCGGCAGCGTCGACGCTACGGTGTGGACCTGCGATTTTTCCTACGATTACGTGAAGATCAACGCGGAATACCGCACCTGACTTTCATCCCGGCTTCGCCCAGCACCTGTCGCATTGCCCGGAAGCGTTTGCGGTACTGCGCTGCTGCGGCACCGACCACTGTCACCTCGGGGCTCTATGCGCAGGGCTGCTCGCGGCAGCTCCTGACGGGCAGAACGGGCGCTAGAATGGGGGTTTCAGGAGCCCCGCGCATGCCCGTTCCGTCCACCCCCGCTATTGCTTTCCCCGCACCGCTGCCGGCAGGCCGCGCGCTGGCCGGACGGACGCCGCAGTGGCCCGGGGCTCGGTACGGTTATCCCCGCCGATGCCGACGCCCCTGATTCTCTCCCCCGAGCAGACTGCCTTCCTGCAAGGCCCGCTATCGATGAACGTCGGCGCGGTGGGACGCGACGGCTGGCCGTGCGTATGCCGGGCGCAAGGCGTGATCGTGGCGCGCGACCGGCGTTCGCTGACGGTGCTGCTGTCGGCATCGCGCGGGCGCGCGGTGCTGGAAGCGCTGGACGCGGGCAGCGCCATCACCCTGGTCGTGAGCCGGCCGGCTACGCATGCGACGCTGCAACTGAAGGCGACGCGTGCCATGCGCGTGGGGGTGAGCCCGGCGCATCGCGCGGCGAGCGCACGCTGCGTCGCCGCATTCGCCGGCGAGCTGGAGACGCTGGGTTACGCGACGGAGCTGAAAACCACGCTGGCCTCGGTTCTGCCGACCGACGATCTGGTGGCCTTGCGCTTCGTGCCGGAAATCGTCTTCGATCAAACCCCGGGGCCGGATGCCGGCCGGGTGCTGGCACGCACATGAACATTGCGCTCGAATCGTTGCGCCCCTGTCTCGACGGCGCGGTCCCGGCCGTGGTGGCGACCGCTTCGCCCGACGGCACGCCCAACGTGGCCTACGCCTCGCAGGTGCACTACGTCGACCCCGAACACGTGGCGCTGTCGTTCCAGTTTTTCAGCAAGACGCGCGAGAACGTGCTGGCTCATCCCTACGCCCAGGTCCAGGTGATCGAACCGAAGAGCTTCCGCCACTTCCGTCTGAAGCTGCATTACCTGCGCACGGAAACGTCCGGGCCATTGTTCGAATACATGAAGGCGCAGCTCGCGGGCATCGCGGCGCGCACCGGCATGTCCAGGGTGTTTGCGCTGCGCGGCGCGGACGTGTACCGCGTGCTCGACATCGAGAACGTCGATCCGCGCCTGCTGCCGGCGCCGGCGCCGCCCGACGCGCTGCTGAAGCTGCGCGGGGCGCTCGACCACCTCGGCGCATGCGACGATCTTGCCCATCTGGCGGACCGCGCGCTCGCCGCGCTGGAGCGGGGCTTCGGCATCCGCCACGCGCTGCTGGCGATGCTCGACGAAAGCGGCAGTGCGCTCTACACGCTGGCCAGTCTGGGCTATCCGGCTTCCGGCGTCGGTGCCGAGGTGGCGCTGGGCGAGGGCCTCATCGGCGTCGCCGCGCGCGAGGCCATTCCGGTGCGCATCAACCACCACACCGGCGACTATACCTATCACGCCGCGCTCCACGTGGCCGATCCGGCGTCGCCGCGCATTCCGCTGCCGGTGCTGGCCAACCCGCACAGCCAGATCGCGGTGCCGCTGATGCACGGTGCGCGACTGGTGGGCGTGCTCTACGCGGAAAGCGAGCAGAACGCCTTTTTCAGCCACGCCGACGAGGATGCGCTGGTCGTCTATGGCCGCCATCTCGGCGCGTTGGTCGTCCAGCTCGCCGCGCTGCCCGACGACGCCGAACCCATACGCGCCACATCCTCACCCCGGCCTTCCGGCGCGCCACTCGCGGTGCGCTACTTCGCCCACGACCACAGCGTGTTCATCGACAACGACTACCTGATCAAGGGCGTGGCAGGCAGCATCCTGTGGACGCTGCTCAACGAACACGCAGCGAGCGGCCGGCGCGACTTCTGCAACCGCGAGCTGCGCCGCGACCCGCGCCTGCCGCTGCCGGACTTCGGCGACAACCTGGAGACGCGGCTGATCCTGCTGCAGCGCCGGCTCGCCGAACGCTGTCCGCAGATCGCGCTGGCAAAGACTGGCCGCGGCCGCTTCCGGCTGGAACTGGCGCGGCCGCTGCGTCTGAACGCCGCGTAAACCGGCGGCTAGTGCTGCCGCGGGCTGGCTCCGTTCGCCAGCCAGTGCGCGCACGCCGCACCCAGTTCGCGCTCGGCGCGCGCATCGAGAAAGCCGGCAATGCGCCGCATCTGCCCCGGCATGTCGCGCTTGAGGTCGGCAAAGTGCAGCAGCATCACGTTCGGCAGCTCGCGGATCGCCCACCAGCTGCGAACGTTGTCCCAGAACGGCCAGAAGGGGTGGCCGTCGCGGTCCAGCCAGTCGCGCCAATACTGGCGGATGTCGGAGGGCGGCGGCTCGATCGGCGCCCCCACTCGCCCCGGCGTGTCGTTCAGCGCCGCATACCACCCGGCGTTGGCATGGGCGTGGTGGTGGTACAGGCTCCACACCACGTCGCGCGCATCGCGGGCAATGTAGAGATACTTGGCGCGCGGCGAAAACACCAGGGCGTCGACCGGCAGATGGGTCTTGAGGATGCGGCGATGCGTCTGCGCCTCCACGGCCGGCAGCTTGACCGCCTTGGGCGGCACGCGCAGGTCGAGCCAGGGCGACAGTTCGGCCACCGGCAGCGCCGGATCGCCGCCGAACAGCATCTGCGCGACGATCTGCTGCGTCCAGGTGGTGCCGGACTTGGCGTAGGTGGCGATGACGATATCGTCGTCGCGAAAGGCGAATTCGTTCCAGATGCTGGAATCGAAGTGGTGGTTGTGCAGCTCGCGGGTCTTGCGCGGCCAGGCTTCGGTCATGGTCATGTCAGCCTCCTGATCGGACGGGTGCGGCGGCTTATTTGCCTGCCACCACCGGCAGGTTCTTCGGCGTCAGATCGAAATACGGCGTCGCCACCTTGCCGCCGGGCGGCACATAGGCCGGTGCAGGCCGGCCTTTCGCGCCCAGGCTTTTCACGTAGCGGTAGATCGCCCTGAGATCGTC
Source organism: Thiobacillus sp. (assembly GCA_018262815.1). Classification (GTDB taxonomy): domain Bacteria; phylum Pseudomonadota; class Gammaproteobacteria; order Burkholderiales; family Thiobacillaceae; genus Thiobacillus. The sequence continues at coordinate 3,752 of JADFDN010000024.1, read as the reverse complement.
ATCGCTCATGGCACGCAGCGAGGGCGACGGCATCGGCGGCCGCATCGGCTGGCGCGCCCTGGCGAGCCAGGTTTTTTCGTCCATCTGGCGAAACAGCAGGCGCAGGTTGGCCGGGTAGGTCGTGCCCCACGGCCCCTGCCACCCCAGGGTGTCGCCGGTCAGCCACTCGGCCTCGGGCACGTGGCCGTCCTTCTGCATGTAGCCGGCCGTGTGGCAATCGTTGCAGCCGGAGGTCTGGATCAGATAGCGGCCGTGACGGATGTCGGCGTCGCCGGCCCAGGCGGCGGCAGTGGCGAAGCTCACCGCCAGCATCCCCGCCAAGTTCAAAATCGGTTTCATGTCAGCTCCTTTGTTCAACCGGGCGCATTGCCCGGATCGAACGCATGCTAGCGAGACCCGCCCCTGCGCGTTGATAAGTCTTTGCTAGAGAAAAGCTAAATTTTTCCTAAGCCTGCGGCTAGAATTTCGGCATGACCGATCTTGCCCGTCTGCTACCCCGCATCGAGCGCCTGCTCGACCGTCTCGACACCCCCGCCGTCACGCAGGGGCTCGACTGGAAGACCGTCCGCGCTGCGCGCTGGTCGGCCCAGGCGGGCGGACTCAAACCCATCCAGCACCCCCAGCGGGTCGCGCTGAAAGACCTGCTTGCGGTCGACGAGCAGAAGCAGCGGGTGGACGCCAACACGCGCCAGTTCGTCGCCGGCAAGCCCGCCAACAACGCGCTGCTGACCGGCGCGCGCGGCTGCGGCAAGTCCTCGCTGGTGAAGGCGGTGCATGCCAAATACGCCCCGAAGGGCCTGCGCCTGATCGAGGTCGACAAGGCCGGACTGCCGAGCCTGCCCGACCTGTTCGACCTGCTGGCAGATGCCGATTACCGCTTCATCGTCTTCATCGACGACCTCAGCTTCGCCGAGCATGAACCCGGCTACGCCAGCCTGAAGGCCGCGCTCGACGGCTCGCTGGCGGGGCCGTCGGACAACGTGCTGATCTACGCGACCAGCAACCGCCGCCACCTGATGCCCGAATACATGGCGGAAAACCTGGAAACCCAATATCTCGGCGGCGAGGTGCATCCGGGCGAGGCGACCGAGGAGAAGGTCTCGCTGTCCGACCGCTTCGGGCTGTGGGTGTCGTTCCATGCCATGGACCAGGACACCTATCTCGACATCGCGCGCCACTGGGCGGCGGCACTGGGTGCCCCTGCCGACGACGGCTTCGAGCGGGCTGCGCTGCAGTGGTCGATGGGGCGCGGCGCGCGCAACGGGCGGGTGGCGTGGCAGTTCGCACGCGATTGGGCAGGTCGCCGATGAATCAGGCGACAGTGACCGAGGTCGTCACGGCGGTGCTGACCCAGCCCGACGGCCGCGTGCTGCTGGCGCAGCGCCCGCCGGGCAAGGCCTACGCCGGCTACTGGGAATTCCCCGGCGGCAAGGTGGAGCCGGGCGAGTCGCTGGAAGCTGCACTGGCGCGCGAGCTGCACGAGGAACTCGGCATCGTGGTCACGCGTCCCTGCCGCTGGATCACCCGTGTGTTCGAGTATCCGCACGCCACGGTGCGGCTGAATTTCTTCCGCGTGTTCGCGTGGCAGGGCGAGCCACATCCGCACGAGGGACAGGTCTTTTCCTGGCAACAGCCCGACGCGGTCGAAGTCGTGCCGCTCCTGCCGGCCAACTTTCCGGTCCTGAAGGCGCTGTCGCTGCCTTCGGTGCTGGGCATTTCGCATGCCGAGTCGCTCAGTGTGGATTCGTTTCTGGCGCGGCTGGACGTCGCGCTCGCCAATGGCCTGCGGCTGATCCAGCTGCGCGACAAGACATTGCCGGAGGACGTGCGCCTGGCGCTGGCGCGAGAAACCGTGCGCCGCGCCCATCTGCGCGGCGCGCGCGTGCTGGTCAACGGCAGTCTGGATCTGGCGCGTGCCGCCGCCGCCGACGGCGTGCACCTCGATTCCGCCGCCGCCGCCCGGATGCCGGCGCGCCCCGATTGCGAGTGGGTGGGGGTGTCGTGCCACGATGCCGCCGAGCTGGCGCAGGCCGCCGCAATCGGTGCCGACTATGCGCTGCTGTCGCCGGTGCTTCCCACATTGACGCACCCGGGCGCCCCGACGCTGGGCTGGGAGACGTTTTCCTCCCTCGCCGCCGCCAGTCCGATCCCGGTCTATGGCCTCGGCGGGCTGGGGCGCGACGACGTGACGCTGGCGCAGTCGCATGGCGCGCATGGGGTCGCGCTGTTGCGAGGCGCGTGGACATGAAGCGGCTGCGCCAGGACCGCCCGCAGGGCGAGCGTCAGGCGGCGCACCCCTTGCGGGCGGTTGCGGTGCCGCTTCTGCTGGTGATCGCGCTGGTAGCGATCGCCGTGGCCGGCTGGTGGCTGAAGCGCCCGGCCACGGCGATCGCCGTGAACTGCCCCGATCCGCTCGCCGGCTGCGCGTTCAGCCATCGCGGGGCGCCGGCCCGTGTGCGTTTCTCCATGCAGCCCCTGCCGTTGGAGGCCTTCGAGCTCACCGTCACGGCACCCCAAGCCACGAAAATCAGTGCGGAATTCCAAATGGTCGGCATGGACATGGGCTTCAACCGCTACGACCTCCGTCCCGCAGGCGGCACATTCATTTCGAGCGTGACCCTGCCCGTGTGTGTCAGCGGGCGCCACGACTGGATGCTCTATCTCGACCTGGACGGCACGCGCTACGCGCTGCCTTTCAGCAGCCGCTGAAACCTGACGGACACACAAGCATCACAATACGAGGCCTATAATTGAAAACGGATTACTGGAGAGGGCAACACCGTGCCAACTGAACATACCTACAAACAATTCGACGCCGAACTGGAAGCCGTGCGTGCCAGCGTTCTGAAAATGGGCGGCCTGGTCGAAGAACAGATCACCAACGCGATCGAAGCGCTTATCTCCGGCAACATGGATCTGGCCGACCGGGTGGATGCCAACGACCACAACGTCAATGCACTGGAAGTGGCGATCGACGAGGACTGCACCCACATCATCGCACGCCGTCAGCCGACCGCGTCCGACCTGCGCATGGTGATGATGGTGGTGAAGACCATCACCGACCTCGAGCGCATCGGCGACGAAGCCGCCAAGATCGCACGCATGGCGAAGTTGATCCACCAGGCCGAGCGCATCAGCCTGCCGCGCTTTTCCGAAGTGAAATACATGGGCGATCTGGTGCTCGACATGCTGAGGAAGGCGCTCGACGGCTTCGCCCGCCTGGACGCCACCAAGGCGGTGGAAATCGCGCGCCAGGACCAGTCGGTGGACGAGGAATTCCGCCTCAACCTGCGGCACCTCATCACCTTCATGATGGAAGACCCGCGCACCATCTCGGTCTTCATCGACATCCTGTTCGTCACCAAGGCGATCGAGCGCATGGGCGACCACGCCAAGAACATGTCGGAGTATGTGGTCTACATGGTGAAGGGCAAGGATGTGCGCCACACCTCGCTGGAAGAGATCGAAAAGGAAGTGATGTAATCGCTGCCGGCGGCATGCGAAGCATGCCGCCGCGCACCAATGAAACGGGCTCCCGCGGGAGCCCGTTTGGTTTGCGGCCTGCCGCCTTTACCCGCAAGGGGAAGGGCGGGGTTGCAACGCGGCTGAAGGGTCAGCCGCCACGCATTACCTGGCAGGTGGCACGTAGCCCGCGGCCGCGTCGACATTGCCGCCGCCGAAGAAATAGCGCTCCATCTGTTCCATCAGATAGCCCCGCGCCTGCGGGTCCGCCAGGTTGAGACGGTTCTCGT
>JADFDN010000023.1 GCA_018262815.1 Thiobacillus sp. | reverse complement strand
CAGCGTGGTGTGGGCCAGCTTTTCGAAGCCCCCCGAATACTGAAACAAGAACCAGTACAACCCAGCGGTAACGACGCCCCATATCAGCGCCTTGCCCAAAGCGGCTTGACTCACAGCCATTCCCAACTCCCGGTGAACGAAATGAAGAAAAATCGGATGAAAATGCAAAAAACCCGCCGAGCGGGATTTGATTTTGACGTTATTTTAACATTGCGTAACCTAAACTGACCGCTTCATGACGTTGGCGGATTCTGGTAATGGAACCGGGTACTTCCCTGCATATTCTGGTGATTGAAGACAATCCCGATCTGGCGGCCAATGTCTGTGATTTTCTCGAAGCCAAGGGCCATGTCGCCGATGCGGCGGGGGACGGCGTTACAGGACTTCATCTGGCCATCACCAAGAATTACGACGCCATCGTTCTCGACATCGTGTTGCCCGGGATGGACGGCCTGACGCTTTGCAGGAAATTCCGCGAGGAGGCCAGGCGCAACACCCCCGTTCTGATGCTGACTGCGCGCGACGCGCTGGACGACCGGGTGGCGGGGCTGGAGTGCGGCGCCGACGACTATGTGCTGAAGCCGTTTGCCCTGCGCGAGCTGGAAGCCCGCCTCAAGGCGCTGGTGCGGCGCGCCAGACAGGACGTGACAGCGGGCATGCTGCAGGTCGGCGATCTGGAGTTCGATCCGGCGCTATTCACGCTGCGACGCGGCAGTCGCGCAATCACGCTGCCGCCGATTCCGCTCAAGTTGCTGGAAGCCCTGATGCGCGCCTCGCCCCGCGTGATCAAAAGGGAAGATCTGGAGCGCGCCGTGTGGGGCGATGCGCCGCCCGATTCCGACGCCCTGCGCTCGCACATGCATACCGTTCGCTCGGCGGTCGACGGGCCGGACGAGCCGCCGCTGATCCACACCCTGCGCGGAGTCGGATACCGAATCGCGCCGCCCGATGCGCTTTAGCCGCAGCCTGCGTTTTCGCGTCGCCACGGCCTTCGCGGCCGTCGGCGGCGTCATCAGCCTGGTCACTGCCATCGGCCTGTATGTCGGGGTGCGCGATGCGGGCGAGACCCTGATCGACGAAACGCTGAATGCGGAAATCCAGGATTACCTGTCCCGCCGCAGCCGTAACCCGAATTCGCAGCCGCCCGCCACGGCCACCTTGCTTGGCTATGTCATGCCGGCACGCCAGGATGAATCCGTGCCGCCTGATGCCATTGCCGCATGGCCGCCCGGGCTGCACGAAATCAGGCTGGGCGAGGTCTACTACCGCGTGGCGATTGCAGACCGCGCCGGCAGCCGTTATTTCCTGCTTTACAACGAAACGCTGTTCCGCGAAAAACAGGCCAGTCTGATTCTCTATCTGTCGGTGTTCGTCGCGCTGATGACGCTGCTGTCGGGCGGACTGGCGCTCTGGCTCGCCGAACGGGTGATCGAGCCGGTCAAGGAACTGGCGCGCCGGGTACGCGACGTGCGGCCGGACGCGCACCCGGACATGCTGAGCGAGGATTTTCCGCACGACGAAGTCGGCGAGCTGGCGCATGCCTTTGAACAGGCGCTGGACCGTCTGGCCGACTTCATCGATCGCGAACGCGCCTTCACCGCCGACGTGTCACACGAGTTGCGCACGCCGATCGCGGTGATTCGGGGGGCTGCCGAAGTGCTGCTGGCCGACGAGGCCCGGCCGGAAAAGGACCGCCAGCGAATCGAGCGCATCGAACGCGGTGCCGCCGACATGGCGGATCTGTCCACCGCACTTCTGGCGATGGCGCGCGAGCGCGATGACGAGCGGCGCGCTCCGGTCGATCTGGCCGCGCTGATCGAGGAATCGATGGCCAAGCACCGGCATCTGCTCGGCGACCGGCAGGTCGACGTCAGCCTGGAAATCCTCGAACGCCCCCAGGTCGCGGCCGATGCCAACCTGCTGGCCATCGTGATCGCCAATCTGCTGCGCAACAGCTTCACCTATACCGAACGGGGCAGCGTGAGGATACGCCTGGATGCGCAGGCGCTCAGTATTGACGATACCGGGCTGGGTATCCCGCGCGGCGCACTGGACAAGGTGTTTCAGCGGCTATACAAGGGCGCCCACAGCGAGGGTGCCGGTATCGGGCTGTCGCTGGTGAAGAAAATATGCGATCGCTATGGCTGGTCGGTCACCCTCGACAGCCAGGAGGGCGTGGGCACGCGAGCTGTCCTGCGGTTTCACGGAGGCTGACGGTTTCTTGACCCGGGCTTGACGTTTGCGTGACGCGACCCGGGCTATATCTAGCGGATTGATTGCAAACATGTGACCCGCGATGTCTCTTCCTGCCGCTCAAACGCTGCCGTCCTGGCTCAAGCCCTTCACCTCGTTTTTCCTCTGGTGGCCGCGCGTCAACCGCGATACCGCACGGGCCGATCTGATGGCCGGACTGACCGGGGCGCTGGTGGCGCTGCCGCAAGGCGTGGCCTTCGCCACCATCGCCGGCATGCCGCCGGAATACGGTCTGTATGCGGGGATGATTCCTGCCATCATCGCGGCCCTGTTCGGCTCCAGCTGGCATCTGGTGTCGGGCCCGACGACGGCGGCGTCGATCGTGCTGTTCTCGGTGCTGTCGCCGCATGCCGAGCCGGGCAGCGCGCAGTATGTGAGCCTGGCACTGACGCTGACATTCATGGTCGGCATCATCCAGCTTGTCATGGGGCTGGCCAAGCTCGGCACGCTGGTGAACTTCATTTCCCATTCGGTGGTGACCGGATTCACCGCAGGGGCGGCGCTTCTGATCGCCACCAACCAGTTGAAGCATTTCACCGGCCAGGACATTCCGCGCGGCGCGTCCTTCTCGGATACCTGGAGTGTGGCGTTTACCCATCTCGACCAGATCCAGCCTGGCATTGCAGTTGTGGCCCTGGCCACCCTGCTGATGGGTATCGCAGTCAAGCGCTGGTTGCCCAAGCTGCCCTACATGATTGTCGCCATGCTCGGGGGCGCTGTGCTGGCCTACGTGCTGGGCGTATGGAAGGGGGTGCAGCTGCCCACCGTGGGCGCGTTGCCTGCCAGCTTGCCGCCGCTGTCGGCACCGAACTTCGATGCAGAGAGCATCCGTGCCGTCGCCTCGGGCGTGATCGCGGTCACCCTGCTGGCGCTGACCGAAGCGGTGTCGATCGCCCGCGCGCTGGCGGCGCGCTCCGGCCAGCATGTGGACGGCAACCAGGAGTTCGTCGGCCAGGGGATGTCCAACCTCGCCGGTGCATTCTTCTCCGGTTATGTCGCCACCGGATCATTCAATCGCAGCGGCGTCAACTACGCCGCCGGTGCGAAGACGCCGCTGGCCGCGATGCTGGCGGGCGTCTTTCTGCTGGTGCTGGTGTTGTTCGTCGCGCCCTGGGCGCAGTACCTGCCGAACGCGGCGATGGCGGGCATCCTGTTTCTGGTCGCCTGGGGACTGATCGATCTCGACGAGATCTTCCACACCATCAAGACCAGCCGCCAGGAAACGGCCATCATGGCCGCCACCTTTGCCGCCACGTTGTTCCTGACGCTGGAGGAGGCCATCATCATCGGCGTCCTGCTGTCGCTCGCCATCTATCTGTCGCGTACCTCGAAGCCGCAGGTGCGCGTGCGCGTACCGAATCCATACAACGCCAAGCGCAAGTTCATGGACGCCGGCCACGTTCCGCAATGCCCGCAGCTGCGTTTCGTGCGCATCGACGGCTCGCTGTTCTTCGGCGCCACGTCGCATATCCGCGAATCACTGGCATCGCAGGACCAGGCGTCACCCGAACAGAAGCACGTGGCGGTCGTTGCGCACGGCATCAATTTCATCGATCTTGCCGGCGCCCATTACCTGGCCGAGGAGGCCGAACGGCGCCGCAGTCTGGGCGGCGGCCTGTACTTCATCGGCGTCAAGGACACGGTGCAGGAACAACTGGCGGAAAACGGTGCCTTGAAGCCCATCGGTGGCGCCAACCTGTTCGACTCGAAAACCGAAGCCATCGCTGCAATCACCAGGCGTCTCGATCCCGACGTGTGCCGCACCTGCAAGGCGCGGATTTTCCGTGAATGCCAGATCCAGACTGCGTCCCAGGCTGTCATGCCCCATGTGCTGATGCCCGTACCGCATGCCTGAGATGCAGCCCTATCGGCGGATACTTGCGCTGATCGATTTCAACGGCCTGGATCGCAGGACGGCCGAAAAAGCTGTCCTGCTTGCCCGCCTGAACCGGGCCAGGCTGGATTTCCTGCATCTGATCGAAACGGACGGCACGCTGGATGGCGGCTATCCCGGCAGCAATCCGCGTGCGGCATCGCGCGATCTGGAAGCGGCCTCCCTGCGGCGGCTGAATTTTCTGGCGGCCCAGCTGGGCGTGGAAGGGGCGAACTGTCACGCCATATACGGGCCGTTGCGGCAGAGTTTTCTCAAATATGTCCAGGCGGAACAGCCCGACCTGATCGTGACCAGCCTGCAGCACGCCTATATGGCGGGCGCGCATGACCTGCTGGTTCTGTCTCCTCCGAAACGTCCCCTGCGCGGGAAAATGCTAGCCTGGCTGATCGGCCTGTTCGGTTCGCGAACCTGTACCGCAGGCTATTAAGTGAGCCCGCAACGACGGGACCTCATCCCGGCGTGTCATCCGGATCCGGATGCCCCTTTGCATGCAAGGTAAGAATGGTGGCCGACATTTCCGGCCTCTGTCGATCGGAAAGCAACTGCAGCGCCTGATGAAATTCTCCGGGCAGGCGCTTCATGGTTTCAGCCGCCTGCGGCAGGTAATGCACCACTTCGAACGGTACCCGCTCATCCAGCGAGCTTCGCGCCTGCGGGCGGAAATGCTGCCACGCCAGTTCGACCCAGGCCTTCTTCTGGCTGTCGATGAAAATGAACTCCTCCGCATCCAGCACCGCCATGTACTGCAGGCTGCGGATGGGCACGAACAGGCACTGGCCGGCGCGCGCCAGCAGAGTGTGCGCAAGGTTGTAGGTGGCCGCGGGCAGGAAGGCGGGTTCCCGCGCGATTTCCTGTTCGCGATAGAAGCGTTCTTCCATGACGTAAAAATAACAGCCCTTGGCGAGTCGGGTGAAGGTTTTTTTGCGGCGAGCATCATTCGTGCGGCGGCAAGGCGATAAACAGGGGCGCTTGAGGCAAAATAGACGAGCCCCGACCCGAACCGCAATGACATGACCGACACTGATGTTGCCCGCAAGCCGGGCCTGATTTTCGACACCCATCTGGAGAATTTCGATCGCGACGTGATCGAGGCTTCGCACACGCTGCCCATCCTGGTCGATTTCTGGGCCGACTGGTGCCCGCCCTGCCGCGCGCTGACACCGGTGCTGGAGCGCGTCATTGCGCACCATGACGGCAGCATCCACATGGCCAAGGTCGAAGTCGACGAAGGCGCCAACATGAAGCTCGCCGGTCGCTACGGCCTGCGCGGCTTTCCCACCGTGCTGCTGTTCGTCAAGGGCGAAATCGTCGGGCGCTTTTCCAGCGCCCGGCCTGAAAGCTGGGTGAAAGAATTCATCTCCGAGCACACGGATCTTGGCTGAACCGCTGCTGGTGCTCGACACCAATGTCGTGCTCGATCTGCTGCATTTCGACGACGTGGTCGCGCAGCCCTTGCGCCGCGCACTGGAGGCCGGGCGCGTGGGTTGCGTGGTGACGGAGTCTACGCAGGCGGAGTGGCGCCGCGTGCTGGCGTATCCGGAATTCGGCCTGGATGCGGCGCAACAGGCGGCGCTGTGTGCGCACTATCAGGCGCTGTCGGTCCCGATGGGCGCTGCCGAAGCGATCGCCGGCCTGCCGCGCTGCAGCGACCCCGACGACCAGAAATTCATCGAGCTGGCCGCGGCAAGCGCGGCACAGGGGCTGGTCAGCAGGGATCGCGCGGTGCTCAAGCTGCGCCGGCGCTGCGCGCCGCACTTCCGGATCATGACCCCGCTTGAGGCGGCAGGCTGGCTGGACGGGCTGCCCGGCTGAGCTTTCTCAACCTTCAGTCCGCATCCTGCGGCTGAAACCGGCGTCGCGCTGCCTCGCTCACCGCCACCACTGCGGGGTGACTCAGGCGCCGCTCCACCGATATGGCGAAAAAGCGTTCGCGGATGTCCAGCGTCTGCCCCAGTTCGATCACCTCGTACTGCCTCATCACTTCCTGTGCGGTGGTCAGCGGCACCGGAAACACGCCTGCGCCCGCCTGGCCGAAGGCGCTCATCAGGGCGCTGTCGTCGAACTCGCCGACGACGGTGGGCTGGATGCCGCGGCGCTCCAGCCAGCGTAGCAGCGGCGCGCGCAACGCGCTGTCTTCGCCCGGAATCAGCAGTGGGGCCGTGTGCAGGCAGGCGGGGAAATCCGGCCCCAGGCTTTCTGCGACCGCATGCGCGGCCAGAAAGGCGATGCCGCATTCGCCGAGAGGGTGGCTGTAGCCCTTGATGTCCATGCTGGACGGCAGCGGGCGATCGGCCAGCACCATGTCGAGCCGGTGGATCGAAAGTTCGGCGGCGAGCTGCTCCAGCCGGCCTTCCTTGCATGCCAGCCTGACCGGCTCGGCCAGCGTCAGGGCGGGGGCCAGCAACTGGTAGGCGATCGCCTTGGGCACGACGTCGGCAATGCCGACGCGGAACGGATGCGCGCGCGCGGCAGAGCGATTTTGCAGGGCCTCTTCAAGCTCGGCACCCACGTGAAAGATTTCGTCGGCGTAGGTCAGCGCGGTGCGGCCGGCATCGGTCAGTTCCAGCCGGCGCCCGCTGCGCCGGAACAGCGCGACGCCCAGACGGGCTTCCAGTAGGCTAATCTGGCTGGACAGCGTCTGCGGCGTCAAATGCAGTTTCTCGGCCGCGCGGTTGATCGCGCCGGATTTGGCGACGGTGCGGAAGTAGTGCAGGTGCTTGTAATTGAGCATGGCGCAGAATCAGTTCGATAAAATCGAACAATAGCAGTATAAAAATCGAATTTTGTTGTTTATTGCGTGTCTGTATCCTGTCGCCTGTTCGTCAAAGGGCCTTGCCCTTCATTCTGGAGAACATCATGAAACGCATTGCGCTGTTCCTTGCCACCAACCTGGCCATCGTTCTGGTGCTGTCGCTCACCATGCGCATCCTGGGCGTCGAGCCCTATCTGACGGCGAACGGTTTGAACCTGACCTCGCTGCTGATTTTCGCCGCGGTGATGGGCTTCGGCGGCTCGCTGATTTCACTCGCCATTTCCAAGTGGATGGCGAAGAAATCGATGGGTGTGCAGGTGATCGAGACGCCGTCCAATTCGACCGAGTTCTGGCTGGTCGAAACGGTGAAGAAATACGCGGCGGACGCCGGCATCGGCATGCCCGAAGTCGGGATCTTCCCTTCGCCCGAGGTCAATGCCTTCGCTACCGGCATGAACAAGAACAACGCGCTGGTCGCGGTGTCGGCCGGCCTCCTGAACACCATGACACGGCAGGAAGCCGAGGCGGTGATCGGCCATGAGGTCGCCCACGTCGCCAACGGCGACATGGTGACGCTGGCGCTGATCCAGGGCGTGGTCAACACCTTCGTGATGTTCCTGTCGCGCGTCATCGGCCACACCGTCGACCGCGTGGTGTTCAAGAACGAAAACGGCCATGGCCCGGCGTTCTTCGTCACCATGATCGTGGCCGAACTGGTTCTGGGCATCCTCGCCTCGATCATCGTGATGTGGTTCTCGCGCCAGCGCGAATTCCGCGCCGACCGCGGCGGCGCGTCGCTGGCAGGCAAAGGCGCAATGATCGCGGCGCTGGAGCGTCTGAACAGCCTGCATCCGGCCCCGTTGCCCGAGAAAATGGCCGCGTTCGGCATCGCGGGCGGCGGTGCCCATGGCCTCAAGCGTCTGTTCATGACGCACCCGCCGCTGGAAGAACGCATCGCTGCATTGCGCGCGGTGCAGTAATCCCGGGAATAACGATACATGGACGCTGCCCTGCATATTGGCGAGCCCTGGATGTGGGCGGCGTTCGTCGGCTTCGTGCTGGCGATGCTGGCCGTCGACCTGTTCCTGGTCGGCGGCAACAAGGCGCACAAGGTCGGCTTCAGGGAAGCGGCGGCGTGGTCGTTCGTCTGGTTCGCGCTCGCCATGCTGTTCAGCCTGGGATTGTGGTGGTATCTCAAGGGGACGTACGGCAATGAGGTTGCAGACGCCAAGGCGCTGGAGTTCCTGACCGGCTACCTGATCGAGAAATCGCTCGCGGTCGACAACATCTTCGTCTTCCTGATGATCTTCGGCTTCTTCGCGGTGCCGGCGGAATACCAGCGGCGCGTGCTGATCTACGGGGTGATCGGCGCGATCGTGATGCGCGCGGTGATGATCCTGGCGGGGGCCTGGCTGGTTCAGGAATTCCACTGGATCCTGTATCTGTTCGGCGCCTTCCTCGTCGTCACCGGCGTCAAGATGCTGATGTTCGCCGAGGTCGAGCCGGATCTCGCCAAGAATCCGCTGCTCAACTGGGTCAAGCGCCGCATGCGGCTGACGCCGGATTACCGCGGCGAGAAGTTCTGGGTTCGGGAAAACGGTGTGCGCGTGTTCACGCCGCTGTTCCTGGTGCTGATCATGATCGAGCTTTCCGATCTGATCTTCGCGGTCGATTCGATCCCGGCGATCTTCGCCATCACCACCGATCCCTTCATCGTGTTCACGTCGAACATCTTCGCCATCCTCGGTCTGCGCGCGATGTATTTCATGCTGGCCGGCATGGCCGACCGCTTCCATCTGCTGAAGTACGGCCTGGCCATGGTGCTGGTGTTCGTCGGGGCCAAGATGCTGATCGTCGATTTCTACAAGATCCCGGTGGGCCTGTCACTGGGGATTGTCGGCCTTATCATTGCCACTTTCATGTTCGCCAGCCTGTGGGTGACGCGCAAGCAGTCCGCCTCGAGTTGAAGGCCTCAGGCCGGCTTGGCACGCTGCAACTGTTGCCAGGAAGCGAAACCTGCCCGGAGGGCATCCATGCCGATCACTATCGATTCCCCGATCGCTCGCCGCGTAGTCGCGATTGCATTTCTGTTCGCCATTTTCGGATTGACCTTCTGGGTGCTGTCGCCGTTTCTTGCCGCCCTGGCGTGGGCGGGGATACTGGCCTACGTGACCTGGCCTCTGCACCAGCGGCTGTGCCGCCGACTGCCGGGGCGCGACAATCTGTGCGCCCTGCTGATGACGCTGGGTGTGGCCGCCACCTTGCTGTTGCCGATGGTGTGGGTGCTGTTCACCCTGGCGGGAGACGTGGCGGCTGTATCGGCGACCTTCAAACAGCTCGCGACCCATGGGTTGCCGCCGTTGCCGGCGGGTGTGTTGGACTGGCCGGGGGGGGCGTGGATCGCCGCGCAGTATCAGCGTGTCCAGGCCGACCCTGGATGGCTGCGCCTGCAGTTCGAGGCGCTGGGTCTGACCGATTCCGGCAGCCTCAAGGTGGTGGCGGGGGGCGTCGGCCGCAACGTGGCGAAATTCGGGCTGGCCGTATTCGCCCTGTTCTTCCTGTATCGCCACGGCGACAACGTGCTGGCGCAGTTTCGCGGCGTGGCCACGCGCTGGCTCGGCGAGGCGGCGCGCGGCTACATCCAGGCAGTGGGCGTGACGGTGCGCGCAGTGGTGTTCGGCATCGTGCTCACTGCGCTGGCTCAGGGCCTGCTCGCCGGGCTGGGCTACTGGGTGGCGGGCGTATCCGCACCCGTGCTGTGGGGCGTGATTACCGCGCTGGTGTCGCTGATTCCCTTCGTCGGCCCGGTGGTGTGGATCGGGCTGTCGCTGGGCCTTCTCGCCAATGGCGAAACCCAGGCCGCGCTGGGCCTCTTCCTGTGGGGTGCGCTGGTGGTGAGCTGGGTCGACAATCTGATCCGCCCGCTGGTCATCAGCGGGCCGACGCGGATACCCTTTCTGCTGGTGTTTCTGGGCGTGCTCGGCGGCCTCAACGCCTTCGGCCTGATCGGCCTGTTCCTGGGCCCGGCGCTGCTTGCGGTTTCGGTGGCCATCTGGCGCGAATGGCTGGTGCACGCGCGCTCGAAATAAGTGTTGATCCTTCCCCGATGGTATCCTTGCGCCTCACTCGTTCGGTGACGCCATGACCCCCGCCAAAGACCGCCAATTATCGCGTCTGGCGCTCAATGCGCTGGGCGCATTCGAGGCCATCGGTCTCGTCGTGATCACGCTGGCCACGTTGGTGGCTGGCGGATTCGAAGTGAAGACCATGGTCGACGCCGGCATCGTGACGCTGGCCGACCTGTTGTTGCTGTTCCTGTATCTTGAAATCCTCGCCATGGTGGGCGTGTATTTTCGCTCCGGGCAGTTGCCGGTACGCTTTCCCATCTACATCGCCATCGTGGCGCTGGCGCGTTATCTGGTGCTGGACATGAAGAGCCTCGATGTCTGGCGCATGCTGGGCGTGACCGCCTCGATGCTGTTGCTGGCCTGCGCGGTGCTCGTGATCCGCTATGGTCATACGCGCTTCCCCTACGACGAAACTCAGAAAGACAAAGATCTGCAACCATGAACAACAAAATGACGTATGCCGGGTTTTATAACGACAAGCACGGCGTCACCATGCTGGCGCGCGTCGTGCTTGATGGCTGGCTGTTCGGGTTCATTCCCGACAGCGAAGACTGCGCCGGCTGGCATTTGGGGCAGATGCAGGCGTTGACGGAAAAAATCGAAACCGAATGGGACAAATACGGCAACCTGCCCAGCCGCCTGCCGCCCGAACTGCGCGAGCGCCACACCGCCCTGTACAAGATGGCGGTGGATCGTGCGCGTGAAAAGGGCTGGGATCCCGAGCTCGGCGAAGACGAGTAAACAACCCTTGGCAGGACTATCCCTGCCGCCTGACAACCTGCCTGACGCCCCCGATGGAACTCTCCCCGCCGCTGCTGCAACTCGCCACCCAGGCGCTCGATCTGGTGCTGGATTTCAAGCGTCCGGCCGACGCCGTCCTGTCGGCGTTTTTCCGCGAGCACAAAAAGCTCGGTTCGCATGACCGCGCCTTCGTGGCAGAAGCCGTGTTCGGCGTGCTGCGGCGCTATCGCTACCTGTCGGTGGTGGTGCCGGCCGCCAATCCGCGCACGCTCATCATCGCGTGGCTGATCAAGTCGCGCGGCATGAGCGGCGCGACGCTGGAAAAATTCGCCAAGCCCGAACTCATCGACCATATCCGCAGCGCCAAAACGGACGATCTGCCGCTGGCCGTGGCGGCCGAATTCCCCGACTGGGTGGTCGAAAAGCTCCAGCAGACGATGAGCGACACCGAGGTCCTCGCGCTCGGCCGCGCGCTGCAGCAGCCGGCACCGCTCGACGTGCGGGTGAATGCGCACAAGGCCAGCCGCGACGTGGTGCTGGCGCAGCTGCAGGCTGAAGGGCTGGCCGTCGAGGCAACGCCGTATTCGCCCTGGGGCCTTCGATTCAAAGAGCATCCGGCGATCAACCGTCATCCGCTATTCCTCGACGGCAGCCTGGAAGTGCAGGACGAGGGCAGTCAGCTGCTGGCCCTGCTGCTCGGCGCGCGGCGCGGCGAGATGGTGTGCGACTTCTGCGCAGGTGCGGGCGGCAAGACGCTCGCGATCGGCGCGATGATGGCGTCGACCGGCCGCCTGTATGCCTTCGACGTGGCGGAAAAGCGGCTCGCCAATCTGAAGCCGCGGCTGGCGCGCTCGGGACTGTCCAACGTGATGCCGCAACTGATCGCGTCCGAGAACGACACGCGGGTGAAGCGGCTCGCCGGCAAACTCGACCGCGTGCTGGTCGATGCGCCGTGCTCCGGGCTGGGTACGCTGCGCCGCAATCCCGACCTCAAATTTCGTCAGTCGCCCGAATCCGTGGCGGAGCTGACGCAGAAGCAGGCGGCCATCCTGCGTTCGGCCGCCAGGCTGCTGAAGCCCGGCGGCCGCCTGGTATATGCGACCTGCAGTCTGCTGCCGGAAGAGAACGAGGCCATCGTCGAGGGGCTGCTGGCGGATGGCGGATTCACGCTCTTGCCGGTGAACGAACTGCTGGCGCAGAACAAGATTCCACTCGACACGGGCATCATGCTGAAACTGTCGCCTGCCGTACATGGAACGGATGGCTTTTTCGCAGCCGTTCTGGTCAGGTCCGATGCTTGACCCACTGGGGCTTTGCAGTTATCAATGCGGCGTTTCCCTGAACGGGTTCGTTACTTTGACATGACGGCTGCATCCTTCCATCCCGATACGCTCGGCACGCTGTGCGGCCTGTTCCGTGCGCGCGTCGCGGCAACGCCGGACCAGGTGGCCTACCGCCAGTTCGACGAGGCGGGCAATGTCTGGGTGAGTTTCACCTGGGCTCAGGTGGCCGCCGAGGTGACGCGCTGGCAGGCTGCACTGGTGAAAGAAGGACTGGTGCCGGGCGACCGCGTCGCGCTGATGCTGAAGAACAGCGTCGAGTGGGTCATTTTCGATCAGGCCGCGCTGGGCCTCGGCCTGGTGACGGTGCCGCTTTACCTGGATGACCGGCCCGATAACGCTGCCTACATCCTCGACCATGCGGATGCCAAGCTGCTGCTGGTCGAGGGCAAATTCCAGCACAGGAAGCTGGCCGAAATCGCCGGCTCGGCGCACAGCCTGCAGCGTATCGTCAGCCTGGTTGCACCTGAAAGCGGATTGGCCGACTGGAGCACCCGCTTCGCAATCGCCGCCGACTGGCTCGCTGACGCGGCCGGTACGCCGATCCCCGAGCGTCATCTGTCCGCCGATCTCCTCGCGAGTCTGGTCTACACATCGGGCACCACCGGACGCCCCAAGGGTGTGATGCTGACGCATGAAAACCTGCTGTGGAACGCGTTCTATGCTTCGCAGTGCGCGGATTTCGGCCCACATGAAGTGTTCCTGTCGTTTTTGCCGATGTCGCACACGCTGGAACGCACCGGCGGCTATTACCTGCCGATGCTGCTCGGCGCCGAGGTGGCCTATGCGCGTTCGATCGCCCAACTGGCACAGGATCTTCAGCTCATTCGCCCCACCATTCTGGTCTCCGTGCCGCGCATCTACGAGCGGGTTCACACGCGCATTCTCGACAGCCTGGAAAAGAAGGGTCTGGCCGCCCGCCTGCTGTTCCGGCTGGCGGTGCGGGTCGGCTGGCGACGTTTCGAGCGCAGCCAGGGCAGGGCGATGTGGACGCCGGAACAACTGCTGTGGCCGCTGCTGAAGAAGCTGGTGGCGGGCAACGTCACCGAGAAACTCGGCGGACAGTTGAAAATGGCCATTTCCGGCGGTGCCGCGCTCTGCCCCCAGATCGCGCGCGTGTTCGTCGGCCTCGGCGTGCCGATCTACCAGGGCTACGGACTGACCGAAGCCAGCCCGGTGGTGACGGTGAACCGTCCCTGGTCCAATGTGCCGTCCAGTATCGGCCAGGCACTTCCCGGCGTCGAGGTGAAAATCGGCGATGACGACGAGCTGCTCACCCGTAGCCGCTGTCTGATGCGCGGCTACTGGAAGAACGAAGAGGCCTCGCGCGCGATGATCGACGCCGAGGGCTGGCTGCACACCGGCGACCAGGCCCGCGTCGACGCGGACGGCCACTATTCCATCATCGGCCGCATCAAGGACATCATCGTGCTCAGCAACGGCGAAAAGGTGCCGCCCGGCGACATGGAATCCGCCATCCTGCTCGATCCGCTGTTCGAGCAGGTGATGATCGTCGGCGAGGGCAAGCCTTACCTCTCCGCGCTGGTCGTGCTGAACGAGGAGCACTGGCGCACGTTTGCCGCGGGGCTGCACGTCGACCCCTCGCAGCCCGAGACCTTGCGCGACCCCAAGGTGGTCAAGGCACTGACCAAACACGTGGCGCACCAGCTCAAGCATTTTCCCGGCTATGCCCAGATTCGCAGGCTGCACGTCGAACTCAAGCCATGGACCGTGGACGAGGGGCTTCTGACCCCCACCCTCAAGGTCAAACGCAACCAGGTGCTCGACCGTTACCGCGCGGTGGTCGATGCCCTCTATGCCGATTTCGCGCGCTGATGATTCCAAAACTCAAGGGAGAGCTACATGTCGCTTCGTGTTAACCGTCTTGCTGCAGGCCTGATCCTCGCTGGATGTACCCCGCTAGTCCATGCCGCCGGCTTTGCGCTGATCGAACAGAACGCCAGCGGCCTCGGCAATGCCTATGCCGGACAGGCTGCGGCGGCGACCGACGCCAGCACGATTTTCTTCAACCCGGCCGGTATGACAATGCTGCCGGACCGGCAGCTTGTGCTGGCTGGACATCTGATCAAGCCGCAGGCTGAATTCACCGGAACCTCGACGATCGGCGGCGGTGATGGCGGCGATGCCGGCGGGCTCGCGCTGGTGCCGAATGCCTACTACGCATTTCGCCTGACGCCGGACGTGCATCTGGGCATCGGCATGAACGCACCGTTCGGCCTGAAGACGGAGTATGAACCGACCTGGGCGGGGCGTACCCAGGCGATCAAATCCGAACTGAAGACGGTCAACCTCAATCCGTCGATTGCCTGGAAAGCGAGCGAAGCCCTGTCGCTGGGGGCGGGCGTGAGCCTTCAGTACGCCGAGGCGACGCTGTCAAATGCCAGTGGCGTTGGTCCTGGCGCCCCGATTGCCCAAGTAAAAGGAGACGACTACGGCTGGGGCTTCAACCTCGGTGTTCTGTGGAAACTCAGCGAATCCACCAGAATTGGCCTGGCTTATCGATCCGAGATCGATCAGCGCCTGGAGGGGGATCTTACCGTCAGTTCTTCTCCATCGGTGATACCGGCAAGCGCCGAAGTAACGCTGCCGGATTCGGCCTCACTAAGCATGTTCCATAAATTGAATCAGCGTTGGGATTTGCTGGCTGACGTGACTTGGACCGGCTGGAGCGATTTCGATGAACTGCGCATCGTGCGTGCCGTAGGCGCACCCCTGGTGACCCCGGAAAACTGGGACGACAGCTTGCGCTATTCGATCGGCGTCAACTATCGCCTCAACGATAAACTGACGCTGCGCGGTGGGCTGGCGTTCGATGAAACGCCGGTGTCGGATGCCGATCGCACGGCGCGCATTCCGGACGAAGACCGCACCTGGATCGCCCTCGGTGCGCAATACCGGCTGTCGCCGAGGGGCGTGCTCGACATCGGCTATGCCCATCTTTTCGTCAAGGACGCAAGCATTGACGAGGGTGCCGTCGCTCTCCTGGGCAGCTACGATGCTTCGGTCGACATCCTCTCAGCGCAACTCACGCTGAACTTCTGAGCTTGGCCCGACCCGTTCCGCTCGACAACCTGCTGACGCGGCTCATTGCCGACAGTCAGGACATCGTTTTGCTTTGGCAGCTGGGGGTGCTGGCGGTGTGCGCGCTGGCGGCCTGGGCGGTCATGCGGCTGGCCAAGCCTTATCTCGAGAAACCGGACAGCCTGTGGTCGGCCGGACGGGCGGGGATCCGCCGCGTGGGCTTTCCGCTGGTCATGCTGCTGGTGCTATTGCCAGGGCGGGAAATTGCGGACCTCTGGCTCACCAGCACGCATCTGCTGGATCTGGCGATGCCGCTGCTGCTGGCGCTGATGGCGGTGCGCCTGGTGATCTATGCGCTACGCTACGTCTTCGGGCCGCAAGAATCGCTCAAGCTTTGGGAACGCACGGTGGCCTGGCTGATCTGGGGCGCGTTCGCGCTGCACATCACCGGTCTGCTGCCGCGCATCCATGCGTCGATGGAGGCGCTGTCGTTCCAGTCGGGCAGCCATCGCTTCTCGCTGTGGCTGCTGGTGCAGGCCGCCGTGGTGATCGTGGTGGCGATCATCGTTGCGCTGATGCTCGCTCGTCTGGTTGAACGCCGGCTGATGGGTTTCGAGCAGATGAACCTGTCGCTGCGCATGGCGCTGTCGAAGGCTGCACGTACGGTATTGCTGATTCTGGCCGTGCTGGTGACCCTGCCGGCGGTGGGGATCGACATCACCGTGCTGTCGGTGTTCGGTGGCGCGCTCGGTGTGGGCATCGGCTTCGGCCTCCAGAAGGTTGCCAGCAACTATATTTCCGGTTTCATCATCCTGCTCGACCGTTCGGTAAGAATCGGCGACCTGGTCACGGTCGACAGCAAATACGGTCAAGTCAGTCAGATCAATACCCGTTATACCTTGCTCAGGTCGCTCGACGGCACCGAAAGCATCGTTCCCAATGAAACCCTGATCACCCAGACGGTGGTCAACCATTCGCTGTCGAAACCCAATGTGCGGGTCGCGCTGCCGATTCAGGTGTCCTACGATACCGATCTGGAGCAGGCCGAAGCATTGATGCTGGAAGCGGCACACGACCAGAAACGGGTGGTGTTCGACGACCCGGACAATCTGCCCAGGGTATTTTTGAAGGAATTTGCCGATAATGGCATCGTGCTGGAACTGGCCGTGTGGATACGTGATCCGAGCGAAGGGCAGAACAATCTGCGCTCCGACGTCAACTGGGCAATCTGGCGGCGTTTCAAGGCTGCCGGAATCGACATCCCGTTCCCGCAACGCGTCGTCCATCTGGCCAAGACGGACGCAAATGTGACTACGAATAACCATTGATTTTTATGGGGTTTATCCGTATATTACCGGACGTAATTGTCCTTTTTTAGGAATCGAAAACCATGCAATTAGGCTTGTTGGATTTACCGTGGTGGGGCTATGTCGTGGCTGCGCTGGGACTGACCCACATCACGATCGCCGCCGTCACCATTTTCCTGCACCGGTCGCAGGCGCACCGCGCTGTCGACCTGCATCCCATCGTCAGCCATTTCTTCCGTTTCTGGCTGTGGCTCACTTCCGGCATGGTCACCAAGGAATGGGTCGCCATCCATCGCAAGCATCACGCCAAATGCGAAACCGTCGAAGATCCGCACAGCCCGCAGACGCGCGGCATCAAGAAGGTGTTCTGGGAAGGCTCCGAGCTGTACCGCGCCGAGGCCAAGGTAGCCGAGACGCTGGAAAAATATGGCCACGGCACGCCCGACGACTGGCTTGAGCGCAATGTCTATAGCCGCCATTCGGCCGCAGGCATCTGGCTGATGATGGCGATCGACCTCGTCCTGTTCGGCCCCATCGGCCTGACCATCTGGGCCGTGCAGATGGCGTGGATTCCGGTGACTGCAGCCGGCATCATCAACGGCATCGGCCACTATTGGGGCTACCGCAACTTCGCCAGCGAGGACGCCAGCACGAACATCTTCCCGTGGGGCATCATCATCGGCGGCGAAGAACTGCACAACAACCACCATGCCTACGGCACCTCGGCGCGTCTGTCGAACAAGTGGTACGAGTTCGACATCGGCTGGATGTACATCAAGCTGATGTCCTATGTCGGCCTTGCCACCGTGCGTAAAGTGGCACCGACGGTAAGGTGGCAACCCGCCAAGCCGCTGTGCGATCTCGACACCCTGCAGGCGGTCATCACCCATCGCTACGACGTGATGACGCGTTTCGTGAAAAGCGTGCGTGCGGACAGCGCGGCCGAAATCGCCAAGCTGAAGGCAAGCGCAAACCTGCCGCAGAACTGGAATTTCGACAGCTTCCGCCGCTGGCTGCACAAGGAACCCGCCGAACTGGCGGCTTCCGACAAGGCCGACCTTGAAACGCTTCTGGGCAAGAGCGAGCGCCTGCAGACCGTCTACCGCATGCGCCAGGACCTGGCCGCCATCTGGGGGCGTTCCACGGCCAGCCGCGAGCAGCTGCTGGAGCAGCTGCAGGCCTGGTGCAAGCGCGCCGAAGACAGTGGCATCCAGTCGCTGCAGCAGTTCTCCGTGCGCCTGCGCAGCTACGCCTGATTCAGGGGGCTGCGGCCCCTTGCAGCCAATAAAAACCCCACCATCGGCGGGGTTGTACAAAAAGAAAACCCGCCGGCTGGCGGGTTTTTCGTTGGAGCAAGCCGGATTACTTCAGCTTGGTTTCCTTGTACATCACATGCTTGCGAGCCTTGGGATCGAATTTGCTGATCTCCATCTTCTCCGGCATGGTCTTCTTGTTCTTGGTGGTGGTGTAGAAGTGACCGGTGCCCGCAGTGGACTCCAGCTTGATCTTTTCGCGTCCGCCTTTAGCCATGATTTTGCTCCTTAAACTGCTTCGCTAGATTAAATGGCTTCGCCGCGGGCGCGCAGATCGGCCAGGACGGACTCGATGCCGTTCTTGTCGATGGTGCGGAGCGCCGCATTGGACAAACGCAGACGAACCCAGCGGTTCTCGCTTTCGACCCAGAACCGGCGATATTGCAGGTTGGGCAGGAAACGACGCTTGGTTTTGTTGTTGGCGTGGGAAACGTTGTTCCCGACCATGGGCTTTTTGCCCGTCACGACACATACGCGAGCCATGATGCTGCTCCAAAATTGAGGGTTAACCAGTGAGGGTTAACGAAAGGGGTTAACCCGAGAACCGCGATTTATACCATACCCCGAACCCGGGAGGCAAGTTTGCCGACGGATTTACATATGGCCCGATTCCATGAACGACAGCGAGGACGCGCCTGCGACGATGAAATGATCGAGCACGCGAATGTCTACCAGGGCCAGCGCGTCCGCCAGTTGCCGGGTGAGGCTGCGGTCGGCCTGGCTGGGTTCGGCCACGCCGCTGGGATGATTGTGGGCCAGGATCAGCGCGGCGGCATTGTGCGTCAGCGCGCGCTTGATGATTTCGCGTGGGTAGACGCTGGTTTGCGTGAGCGTGCCGCGAAACAGCTCTTCCACGGCGATCACCCGGTTCTGTGCGTCGAGGAACACGCAGCAGAACACTTCGTATTCCTTGCCTCGCAGGATCAGCCGCAGATAGTCGCGTACGGCCGTGGGCGAGGTCAGGGCATCGCCGGCCAGCATGTCCTCGGCCAGGGTGCGCCGCGCCATTTCCATCACTGCCTGCAGCAGCGCGTACTTGGCTTCGCCGACGCCCGGGGCTTCGCAGGCCGATTTCTTGTCGGCCCGGCACAGGCCGCCCAGGCTGCCGAAGCGACCGATCAGTTCGCGTCCGAGGTCGACCGCGCTTTTGCCGACCACGCCGGTACGCAGGAATACGGCGACCAGTTCGGCGTCGGTCAGGGCCGCGGCCCCCTGCTTCAACAGTTTCTCGCGCGGACGCGCGTCTTCCGGCCAGTCTCGAATCGCCATGACCCTTCCCCTCCCGTAGAATGTGCCATTTTCATGGAAAGCGGGCAGGGAATCGAGACCGTGTCGCTGGCAGGCAAAAAAATCATTCTGGGCGTGACCGGCGGCATCGCGGCCTACAAGGCGGCGGAGTTGTGCCGTCTGCTGATCAAGGCCGGGGCCGAGGTGCGGGTCGTGATGACTGCCGCCGCGCAGCAGTTCGTCACGCCGCTGACGTTTCAGGCGCTGTCCGGCAAGCCGGTGCTGACGTCCTTATGGGATGCCGCCAGCGGCGACGGCATGGAGCATATCCATCTGTCGCGCGATGCCGACCTGCTGCTGGTGGCGCCGGCCTCGGCCGATTTCCTCGCCAAGCTCGTGCACGGGCGTGCCGACGATCTGCTGTCGACCCTGTGCCTGGCGCGCACCTGCAGGTTTGCTGTCGCTCCCGCAATGAACCGTGAAATGTGGGCTGCGGCGGCGACCCGGCGCAATCTGGAACAACTGCGAGCCGACGGCGTGAGCGTGCTGGGTCCGGCTGCAGGCGAGCAGGCCTGTGGCGAAGTCGGACTCGGGCGGATGCTGGAACCTGCCGATATCCTGGCCGCCTTGCCGCTGGAGCAGGGCGCGCTGGCGGGAAGGCGGGTGCTGGTTACCGCCGGCCCCACCTTCGAGCCGATCGACCCGGTGCGCGGCCTGACCAACCTGAGTTCCGGCAAAATGGGCTATGCGGTGGCACAAGCCGCAGCCGAAGCGGGCGCCGAAGTGTGCCTGGTGTCGGGACCGACCTGCCTCGCCGCGCCGGCGGGGGTGCGCCGTATCGACGTGCAAAGCGCGGCCGACATGCGCAATGCGGTGCTGCGTGAATTGCCTGGTGACGTGTTCATCGCGGTGGCGGCGGTGGCCGATTACCGGGTGGATGCCGCGGCGTCGCAGAAGATCAAGAAAACGGCCGAAGGCCTGACGCTCAATCTGGTGGCCAACCCCGATATCCTGGCCGAAGTGGCCGCCTTGCCCGATGCGCCGTTCTGCGTGGGCTTCGCCGCCGAGACCGAGCATCTGGCCGGGCATGCCGAAGCCAAACGGCTGAAGAAGAAGCTGCCGCTGCTGGTCGGAAACCTGGCGCAGGACACGCTCGGGCAGGACAGCGCCGAGCTGGTGCTGTTCGACGACCGGGGCCAGCATCCCTTGCCCCGCGCCGACAAGCTCACCCAGGCGCGGCTCCTGATCCGCCACCTTGCAACCCTGCTCAACTGACGAAATCCCGACGAATATGAAGATGGATGTGAAGATTCTCGACGCCCGCCTGCGCGATCAGCTGCCGCATTACGCCACGACAGGTTCAGCCGGGCTCGATTTGCGCGCCTGCATCGATGGTCCAATCGTACTGGCTCCGGGCGAAACCCGACTGATTCCGACCGGGATGGCGATCCATCTGGCCGATCCCGGCTATGCCGCGCTGATCCTGCCGCGCTCGGGGCTGGGCCACAAGCATGGCATCGTGCTGGGCAATCTGGTCGGCCTGATCGATTCGGATTACCAGGGCCAGCTCATGGTGTCTGCCTGGAACCGCGGGCAGCAGGCATTCGAACTGACGCCGATGGAACGGCTGGCGCAGCTCGTTATCGTGCCGGTGGTGCAGGCCGAATTCAACGTGGTGGAAGCGTTCGGCGAAAGCCAGCGCGGTGAAGGCGGGTTCGGCAGCACGGGCCGTCAGTAGTGTCGGAATTTTTTACAGTTGCGAATAGGTCGGCCCGGTGGGCTGACCTGCCCGGTGCACTGAGCCTCAGGGCATGGAAATTGCTGCAATAAACCCCATGTTGGCAGGTTTCCTGATGCTCGGATCCCTGTCGTTGCGGAGAAACACAAAAATAAGAGGTTGGAGAGCCGGCTGGCGCAGTCATGCACCATACGTCCATATCGCGGTTTGGCCTGATCCTGGCTGCAGTCCTGGTGCTGCTGGCCGGGATCGTTACGTCCGCGATTTACCTGTCGCGCCCGCAGGCCCAGCCGGTACCGGAAGAGCTGGACAAGCCGGTGATGGCCGCGCAGATCGAATTCCTGGCCGAGGCGATGCAGCGCACCGCCGCACGGATTGCGGCCCATCCGCAGACGCTCGCCTGTTTCGATAGCGCCGCGCCGGAGGTGTGCCAGGCGCAGGCGGCCAACCTGCACGCCCTGAATCAGGACGCGACCGTGCTGTTCGTTACCGACGGACAGCGCCAATTGCTGCCCGGCTTCCTGCCGGGCGACACCCGGCGGCTGCTGGCCAATGCCGGCCGCGCCGGCGCGTCTGCCACGGCCACCTTCAATCTGTCGCTGTCGCACCCGGTGACGGGCAGCGACGGCAAGCGGCTGGGTTTTGTCATCGTCGAGCAGAGCGTGCCGCAGCTGCAGGCGCTGTTCGACACCCTGCCGTTGCCGGACGCGGCCGCCTATGCCGAATTGCAGCAAAGCCAGGCGGGTGATGCCGCCATGGTGCTGATGCGGCGCGGCAACCAGGCGATCAAGCGCCATACCCATCCCACCCTGATCGCATTGGCCGGCACGCCCTGGCAGATTGCCGTATGGCGTCCGGTCACGCCGGTGGTCGAGAGTGTCGCGCCCTACCTGCTGAGCTGGCTGGTGGCGAGCCTGATCATCGCCATCCTGGTGACGGCCACCGTCCTGGCGGTGCGCAATCGCGTGACCGACAACCTGCGCACGATGGTGAAGCTCACCAACGATCTGCGCCAGCAGCGCCTGCGCACGGATTACCCGGTCAGCCTCGCGGAATTCCAGGCCCCCCTCGAGACCATGCTGAAGCTCGGCAAGGTCATGCTGGGGCGGCAGAAGGAAGTCTCGTCGCAGGCGCGGCTCGATCACCTGTCCAAGGTCAACAACCGGCGCAGCTTCGATGAAAAGCAGAAGGAACTGTTCGCCAGCCTGAAGGACGGCTGGTCGCACAGCCTGCTGATCATGGACATCGACAACTTCAAGCAGGTCAACGACACCTTCGGTCACGAGGCGGGCGATCAGCTCATCATCAAGTTCGGCAACGCGCTGAAGGCCAGCCTGCGCAACAGCGATTTCATCGCGCGCCTGGGTGGCGACGAATTCTGCGTGCTGTTCCCGTATACCCCGCTGGATCGTGCGCAGGAACTGGCCGAGCGATTGCGTGCCAAGATGCCGGAAAGCGTGGAGCTCATCCCCGGCGTGACGCAAAAGCTGTCCTGGAGCGGCGGCCTGTCCGAATACAGCCGCGAGGACAAGGAAGAAAACGAGGCGCTGGCGCGGGCCGACGCCGCATTGCTGGAAGCCAAGCGTGGCGGCCGCAATGCCACGCGGATCAGGGCCGCCGCCTGATCGCGATCACCAGCAGGACGCCCCCCAGGATCCCCCACAGCGTCAGCACCGGCGCATTGCCCCAGCGTACGTAGGGCGTGCTGCCGGCATAGCCCTGGATTGCGCCGGACAGGCTGCCGGTGGTGAAAAGCGGCAGGCTCGCCAGGACATGGCCGCGTGCGTCGATGATCGCGGTCACGCCCGTGTTGGTCGCGCGCAGCATCATGCGTCCGGTCTCCAGCGCGCGCATCTGCGACATCTGGGCGTGCTGCCAGGGCGCGAACGAATCGCCGAACCAGGCCAGATTGCTGACGTTCACCAGCACGCTCGCTTCGGGCAGCTGGCGGATGATTTCCTCGCCGAAGGCGTCCTCGTAGCAGATGTTCGCCGCCACCCGCTGGCCGCCGATGGCAAGCGGCCGCTGGTCGACGGCACCGCGCGCAAAATCCGACAGCGGAATGTGCAGCACGTCGAGCACCCAGCCCCAGAACGCTTTCAGCGGAATGTATTCGCCGAACGGCACCAGATGCACCTTGTGATAGCGCTGGCTGGGCGCGCTGCCGTAGCTGATCACGCTGTTGTAGTAAGCGCCCTGCAGCGAGCCGGTGGGCTGTCCGGTGAGCACGTCGCCGCCGTTCTGTCGACCGAGTGCGAGCAGCCCGTCGCGATAGGAATCCGGAAGGTCGGATTCGAACAGCGGCAGCGCGGTTTCCGGAAAAACGATCAGCTGTGCGGGCGAGGCGGCCGCCATGCGCGCATAGCGTTCCAGCGTGTCCTGTGTCTTCTCCGGGCGCCATTTCATGTCCTGCGGGATATTCCCCTGCAACAGCGCCACCGACGTCGGGGCGCCGTCCGGCACGGTCCAGGCGATGCTGCGCAAGGCCTGGCCGCCGACTCCCAACGCCATGATCGCCACCCCCGCCCAGACGCGACGGCCCAGCGGGCCGCGCATCGTCACGCTCCACGCCAGCAGCGCCGCGATCAGGGCGAGCAGCGTCGACACGCCGTAGACGCCGCCCAGCGGCGCATAGCCCACCAGCGGGCTGGCCGGAACCTGGGAGTAGCCCATCACCAGCCAGGGAAAGCCGGTGAAAATCCAGCCGCGCAGCCATTCCGTGACGCCCCATGCCAATGGCATCAGCACCAGCAGGCGCATGCCAGGCGGGACGGGCCAACGCGCCTGCAACGCGCCGACCACAGCCGGAAACAGTGCCAGAAACGCGCAAAACAGGAAGGTCGCGAGCGCGGCCAGCCACGCCGCCATGCCGCCGTACACCGACAGGCTGACGAACACCCAGCTGACCCCGGAGATGAAGAAGCCCAGCCCCCACGCGAAGCCGATCATGAAGCCGGCGCGCAACGAGTCGGTGCGGGCCAGCATCCCGAACAGCACGGCCAGACTCAGGATGGGCAGGGGCCAGATGCCGAGCGGAGCGAAGCCGGCGATGGCCAGCCCTCCGGCAAGCAGGCTCAAAAGCAATGCGGGAAAGGACACGCGCGGCATGGCGGGGAATCTAGCCGCCATGCTGTGCCAGGCGTGGCTCAACGCGGCGCTTCAAAATCGATATGTCCGTCGATCAGTGTGTAGCGCACCCGACCCTGCATGGAATGATTGAGGAAGGGCGTGTTATCGCCCTGGCTGGCCAGCGTTTTTTGCGTGACGACCCACTCCGCCGTCTCGTCGAAAATGCAGATGTCGGCACAGCTGCCGACTGCCAGGTTGCCACCGGGCACGCCGAGGATCTGCGCCGGCTTCCAGGAAATCAGGTCGATCGCCTGCATGAGCGGCACGCCCATTTCGCGTGCCCACTTCAGCGTCAGCGGCAGCAGCAGCTCGACGCCGGAGGCGCCGGGCGCGGATTCGCCGAACGGCACCTGCTTCACGTCCTCGTCGACCGGGGTGTGGTCGGAGCACAGCGCGTCGATGGAGCCGTCGCGCAGCGCTTCGCGGATGGCGTCACGGTCGCGCAGGCTTCGGAGCGGCGGCACCAGATGCAGGTGCGAATCGAAGCTGATGAGATCGTTCTCCGACAGGTGGACGTGGGTGCTGGCGACGTCGCAGGTGACCGCCAGGCCCTGCGCCTTGGCCGCGCGCACCATCGCGATGCCGTCGCGCGTCGACAGCCGCGCAATGTGGACGCGGGCGCCGGTCTCGCGCGCCAGCTGCAGGATCGTCGCCAGCGCGACCGTCTCGGCCAGCGCCGGAATGCCGGGCAGGCCGAGACGGGTGGCGACGGCGCCGTCATGCGCCACCCCGCCCTTCGCCAGCGACACGTCCTGCGGACGCAGCCACAGGCTGAAGCCGAAGGTGGCGGCATACTCCATCGCGCGCAGCAGCACCTGGGTGTCGGTCATCGGCGCATCGGCCTGGGTGAAGGCGCGGCAGCCGGCTTCGGTCAGCTCGGCCATTTCGGTCAGCATCTGGCCTTCGAGCTTTTGCGTCATCGCGCCGATCGGATAGACGCGCGGTCCGGGCAGATTACGGGCGCGGAATTTCAGCATTTCCACCAGACCCGGCTCGTCGAGCGGCGGGTCGGTGTCGGGCGGACAGGCCAGCGAGGTGATGCCGCCGGCGGCGGCGGCGAGCATTTCCGACTCCAGCGTGGCGCGGTATTCGAAGCCGGGCTCGCGCAGCCGCACCGACAGATCCACCAGGCCGGGGCAGACGACGAGGCCGCTGGCGTCGATCGTGCGATTGGCGTGGAAGTCGGCCGGCGCGTGGCCGTTGCCGACGATTTTGCCCGCCGCCACGTAAATGTCGGCGACCTCGTCGCGCGCGTTCATCGGGTCGATCACGCGCCCATTTTTGATAAGGATTTTCATGCGTTACCCGTCCCCGCCAGCAAGGCCATCACCGCCATCCGCACCGCGATGCCATAGGTCACCTGCGGCAGGATCACCGACTGCGGACCATCGGCCACTTCGGAATCGATTTCCACCCCGCGGTTCATCGGACCGGGGTGCATCACGATGGCATCCGGTCTGGCGAGCGCGAGCTTTTCCGGCGTCAGGCCGAAGAACTTGAAGTATTCCTGTGCGCTCGGCAGCAACGCGCCTTTCATCCGTTCGTTCTGCAGGCGCAGCATGATGATCACGTCGCAGCCGGCGAGCCCCGCTTCCATGTCGTGGAACACCTTGACCCCCATCTGCTCGACCCCGGTGGGAAGCAGCGTCTTCGGGCCGATCACGCGCACTTCCGGCACGCCCAGCGTGGTCAGCGCGTGGATCTGCGAGCGCGCCACCCGCGAATGCAGCACGTCGCCGACGATGGCCACCGTCAGGTTGTGGAACTCGCCCTTGAAGCGGCGGATCGTGAACATGTCCAGCAGGCCCTGGGTCGGGTGCGCGTGGCGGCCGTCGCCGGCGTTGACGACCGAGATGTGCGGCGCGACGTGACGCGCGATGAAATGAGCCGCACCCGACTGCGCGTGGCGCACGATGAACATGTCGGCGTGCATCGCGGCGAGGTTGTCGACGGTGTCGAGGATCGCCTCGCCCTTGGTCTGGCTGGAGGTGGCGATGTTCAGGTTGACGACGTCGGCGGACAGGCGCTTGGCAGCGATCTCGAAGGTGGTGCGGGTGCGCGTCGACGGCTCGAAGAACAGGTTGAAGATCGACTTGCCGCGCAACAGCGGGACTTTCTTCACCTCGCGCTCGCCGACGTCCATGAAGGATTCCGCGGTGTCGAGGATCTGCGTCAGGATGGCGCGCGGCAGGCCGTCGAGCGTGAGCAGGTGGCGCAGCCTGCCGTCTTCAGTGAGTTGTAGGTTCATGCGAGGGTGAGGGTGAGGTGGCCGTCGTCTAGCCGCGATAGATTGACGTTCTGATGAGCCGGTACGTCGAGGGCGAGTCCGGTGAAGTCGGGACGGATCGGCAGTTCGTGGCCGCCGCGGTCGACCAGCACGGCCAAGCGGATCGAGGCCGGCCGGCCGTAATCGAACAGTTCGTTCATCGCCGCGCGCACTGTGCGTCCGCTGTGCAGCACGTCGTCGACCAGCAGGATGTCGCGGCCTTCCAGATCGAACGGCAGATTGGACGGTTTCACCTGCGGATGCAGGCCGATGCGGGAAAAGTCGTCGCGATAGAACGAGATGTCGAGCATGCCGAGCGGCAGGGCGCAATGCAGGATCGCGTGCAGGCGTTCGGCCACCCACACGCCGCCGGTGTGGATGCCGACGATGACGGTATCCGGCGTGAGCGTGGGCGCGATGGCGTCGGCCAGTCGCGCAATCAGCGGGTCGACGTCAGGCAATGAGGCGTGCATCAAAAAATCCTTGCAGTATCAGTTGGGCGGCGACGGCGTCGGCCAGCGCCTTGTTTTTCTTGCCGTGGATGCCGCGTTCGTGCAGTTCGGATTCGGCTGCGGTGCTGGTGTGGCGCTCGTCCACCAGAAACACCGGGAGACCGAAGCGTGATTCTAATTTGCGCGCGAAGTTTTTGGCCACCCGCGTCATTTCATGCTCGCTGCCGTCGGCGTGGGTGGGCAGTCCCAGCACCAGCAGAACCGGTTGCCACTCGGCGACCAGTTTGGCGATGGCGGCGAGCCGTTCCTCGCCGGAGCCGGCCTGGATGACGGAAAGCGGGTGGGCGATGCCGATCGACAGCTCGCCCGAGGCGACGCCGGTGCGTTTCAGCCCGAGGTCGAGGGCCAGCACCGTGCCATGGGTCGATTCCGGGTTCAAGCGTGCCCGGCTTCTTCAGACAGGCTGGCGAAATCGATACCGAGCAGCTTCATCGCGGCAGGCAGGCGTTCTTCCGGCGCCAGGTCGAAAATGACCTGCGGATCGGCCGCCACCGACAGCCAGGCGTTCTGCTTGATCTCGTCTTCCAGCTGGCCGGCCGACCAGCCCGCGTAGCCCAGCGAAACCATGAATTTTTCCGGTCCCGCCCCCTGGCTCACCGCTTCCAGCACATCTTTCGAGGTGGTGAGGCTGACTGCGTCGTTGACGGTGAGAGTGGAACTGAAGGTGAGCGGCGGCGTGTGCAGCACGAAGCCGCGTTCGGTCTGTACCGGGCCGCCGAAATACACGATGTCGTTGTGCAGCCTCTCCGGCAAGGACAGGCCGATCTGCTCGAACAGCGTCGACAGATCGAGGTCGATCGGCCTGTTGACCACCACGCCCAGCGCGCCCTGCTCGCTGTGGTCGCAGATATAGGTCAGCGTGCCGTTGAAATTGGGGTCGACCATGCCCGGCATGGCGATCAGAAAATTGTGGGTGAGGTTGACGGTATCCATGATTGCGTTCCCATTGTAATCTGCCTCAATTCAGCAAACACCCTTTTTGCGTCCTCCCTTACCACTATAGCGACCAGAATGCCCGATGCCTGAATTTGCCCGTGCCCTGGTCTGGTTTCGGCGCGATCTGCGCGACTTCGACCATGCCGCGCTCTACCATGCGCTCAAGCACGCCAGACAGGTGGTCTGTGCCTTTGTTTTCGACCGGCATATTCTGGATGCGCTGACCGATCCGGCCGACCGCCGGGTCGAGTTCATCCATGCCAGCGTCGTCGAATTGCAGCAAGCCCTGCAGGCTCGGGGCGGCGGGCTGGTCGTGCGATATGGCATTGCGCGAGAGGAAATCGTGGGGCTGGCAACCGAGCTCAGGGTTGACGCCGTGTTCTTCAACCACGACGACGACCCCGCCGCCCTGGCACGCGACGCCGCCGTCGAGGCTGCACTGCGCGCGCTCAAGATCGCTGTCCATCATTACAAGGACTCGGTGATTTTTGAACGTGAGGAAGTACTTACAGCCTCCGGAACGCATTTCAGTGTCTTTACTCCTTACAGGAACGCCTGGCTCAAGAAGTTGACGCCGTACTACCTGCGGGCCTATCCGGTCAATATCTATGCTGACCGGCTGGGTGCGCAGTCGACGCCGATACCGACTCTTAAGGAGATGGGGTTTGAGCCGACCAATCTGCGCGAGCTCAGACTACCGGTCGGCATGGCGGGGGGCGCGCGGCTGTTCGAGGATTTTCTGCGGCGCATCGACTGTTACCAGGAAGCGCGCGACTTTCCGGCGCAGAAGGGACCGTCGTATCTGTCGGTGCACCTGCGCTTCGGCACGGTGTCGATTCGCCAGCTTGCCGCCACGGCCTGGCAGCAGGGCGGGCGTGGCGCGCAGACCTGGCTGTCGGAGCTGATCTGGCGCGATTTTTACCACCAGATTCTGTGGCACCGTCCCGACGTCGCCGCGGGACACACCTTCAAGCCGCAATACGACGCACTGCCGTGGCCCAACCCGCCGGGGCATTTTGCAGCGTGGTGCGAGGCACGCACCGGCTATCCGCTCATCGATGCCGCGATGCGTCAGCTGAACCAGACCGGCTACATGCACAACCGCCTGCGCATGGTCGCAGCCTCGTTCCTGACCAAGGATTTGCTGGTCGACTGGCGGCTGGGCGAACGCTATTTCGCCGACAAACTCATTGATTTTGATCTGGCGGCCAACAGCGGCGGCTGGCAGTGGGCGGCCTCGGTCGGCTGCGATGCCCAGCCCTGGTTCCGCATCTTCAATCCGGTCACCCAATCCCAGCGGTTCGATGCGCAGGGGCATTTCATCCGTCGCTATCTCCCCGAACTCGCTGCCGTGCCCGATCAATTCATCCATTCCCCATGGACGCTGCCGGGGAGCGAGCAGATCCGCTTGGGCGTGATCGTCGGCCAGACCTATCCCGCGCCGATTGTCGAGCATGCGGCCCAGCGCGTGCGGGCGCTGGCGTTCTACAAGGCCGTAGCTTCGGCGGATTCAGACTAGACGGCTGAAGGCCGGCAGACCGGAGGCCGCGTGGCCAGACCGCTCAAATAACAGTCAAGCAGCGGCTCCGCGCACGCGGCGAGATCATAGCTACCGGGGTTCAGCACCCATTCGTGCATCAGCCCCACCATGTAGGCATGCATGCCCTGTGTCGCAAGGAAGGTATCGGTGGTGGG
The DNA here is from genome assembly GCA_018262815.1 of Thiobacillus sp. GTDB lineage: Bacteria > Pseudomonadota > Gammaproteobacteria > Burkholderiales > Thiobacillaceae > Thiobacillus. Next base: position 3,142 of record JADFDN010000023.1, on the reverse strand, counting down.
CGGCAGCTGGCCACAGGCGACTGCCTGCTCGAACAGGCGTTGCACCTGCGACAGGCAGGCGGTGCGGTCGGCGTCGTTCTTCGCTACGACCGGGGCCAGTTCTTCGGTGAATTCGCATTTGTGGAAGATCACGTCGAACATCGCCTGGGTGTCGGGGTGCTGCGCCAACTGGGTCAGCGCCATCAGGGCGAGCTGGCGTACCGTGGCGAGCGGATCTCGCTGCGCGTTCTGGCTGGCCTCGGCCAGCAGCGCTTCCACCGGCATGGTGCCGCGCTCGCAGACGGCCTGGAACAGTTCGGCCTTGTCCTTGAAATGCCAGTAGATCGCGCCGCGCGTCACGCCGGCGCGTTCGGCGACATCGGAAAGCCGCGTATGGGCGACGCCGCGCTCGCGAAATACCTGGAGCGCGGCGGCAAGCAGGGAGTCGCGGGTGGCGAGGGCTTCTTCTCGGGTTTTCTTGACCATGCGGGTATTGTCCAATACAACAGATAAATTTACATTCATGAATGTATGCTTTTATCATAGCCGGATAGATAGCCACAGGGGAGCGCCATGCGCCGATCGTCACTACCCATTGCCTTGAGCCTGGTCGCATTGCTCTCCGCCTGCAGACAGCAGGATGCCGCGCAGCAGGGAGGCGGCCCGCCGCCGCCGGCGCAGGTGACCGTGGAGGCAGTGGTTGCTCAGACCGTGCCGGTCAGCTTCGAATATGTCGGCCGGCTGGAGGCTTCGCGCGAGGTGGAAATCCGGCCGCGGGTTGCGGCCGTCATCGAGCGGCGCTATTTCGAGGAGGGTGCGCCGGTGAAAGCCGGTGCGCTGCTGTACAAGCTCGACAGCGCAAGCCTGGCCGCGCAGGCGCGGGCGGCGGGTGCCGAACTGGCCAACCGTCGGGCCCTGCTGGCGGAAGCGAAACTCGAACTCGACCGCAACCGCACGCTCGCTGCGCAAGGCTTCGTCAGTGCGCGCGCGCTCGACGCCACCCAGACCGCCGTGACGGTGACCGAAGCGGGGGTGCGCACGGCCGAGGCAAATCTCGCCGACGCACGCATCAATCTGGGTTACACCGAAATCCGCGCACCGCTGTCCGGCGTGATGGGGCGCGCGCTGCAGGTGGAAGGCGCGCTGGTGAGCCCCACCGGGCCGGCACTCACCACGCTGGCGCAGATCGCCCCCATTTATGCGCGTTTCTCGATCGGCGAGGACGAACGTCTGGCGCTGGAAAAGCAGCGCGCGGAAGGCAGTCTCGAACAGGGCCGGCAGCGTGTCGGTCTGGTGCTCGCCGACGGTACCCGCGTCGATGCCATGGGCACGCTCAATTTCAGCGACTACAAGGCAAACGCCCAGACCGGCGCGTTCGACATGCGCGCCGAGTTCGCCAATGCTGACGGTGCGCTGAAGCCGGGCCAGTTCGTGCGGGTGGTCGTCGAGGGCGGCCAGCTGCCGGATGCGATCAGCGTGCCGCAACCGGCGGTGCAGGACGGCCCCACCGGCAAGTTCGTCTACGTCGCCACTCCCGGCGAGAAGGGCATGACTGTCGCGCTGCCGCGGCCGGTCGAGGTCGGTGCCTGGGTGGGCGGCAGCGAGCCCGGCGTGGGGCGCTGGGTGATCAAGAGCGGCCTGAAACCCGGCGACAAGGTCGTCGTCGACGGCATGGCGCGGATTTTCTTCCCCGGCATGCCGATCGCACCGAGCGAGGCTGGCGCCCCTACGGGTTTGCCGGGCCAGGCGGGCACACCCGCCGCCGCACCAAAATAAGGGGCAAACATGTTCTCGCGCTTCTTCATCGACCGGCCGATCTTCTCGGTGGTGCTGTCCATCCTCGTCGTGCTCGCCGGCCTTTTGGCGATGCGCGTGCTGCCGATCGCGCAGTATCCGGAAATCGCACCGCCGGTGGTGACGGTGCGTGCGATCTATCCGGGGGCGTCGGCCGGGGTGCTGGAGCAGACCGTCGCGGCGCCGCTGGAGAACGCGATCAACGGTATCGAGGACATGATGTACATGTCGTCGACCTCCGCTTCCAACGGCGTGCTGGAAATCCAGGTCACGTTCGAGATCGGTTCCGACGTCGACAAGGCCGCGTTGAACGTCAACAACCGCGTCAAGCAGGCCGAGGCGCGGCTGCCGGAAGAAGTGCGGCGCCAGGGGGTGACGGTGGAGAAGGGCTCCTCGGCCTTCCTGCAGGTGCTTGCCTTCCTCTCGCCAGACGGCCGCTACGACGACCTCTACACCAGCAACTACGTCACGCTCAACGTGCTGGACCGGCTGAAGCGCATCCCGGGCACGACCAATGTGCAGATCTTCGGCGCCAAGGATTACGCCATGCGCATCTGGCTCAAGCCCGACCGCATGGCGCAGCTGGGCGTGACGGTCGCCGACCTGTCACGCGCGATCAATGAACAGAACGCGCAGTTCGCTCCCGGCAAGATCGGCCAGCCGCCGGTCGACAACGGCCAGGCGCTGGTGTACTCGCTCACCGCCAAGGGCCGGCTCGCCGACCCGAAGGAATTCGAGAACATCGTCGTGCGCGCCAATGCGGACGGCTCGCTGCTGTATCTGAAGGACGTCGCGCGGGTCGAACTCGGTTCCAAGGACTACGACTTCGCAGGTCTCTACAACGGCAAGCCGGCGACGCTGGTCGGCATTTTCCTGCAGCCCGGTGCCAACGCGCTCGAGGTCGGCGACGAGGTCACGCGCACGGTCGAGGAACTGAAGAAGCGCTTCCCCGAAGGCCTCGATTACGCCGTGCCTTACGACACCACGCGCTTCGTCGAGGTGTCGATCCGCGAGGTGGTGAAGACGCTGGGCGAGGCGATCCTGCTGGTGGTGCTGGTGGTGTTCGTGTTCCTGCAGAACTGGCGCGCGACGCTGATTCCCATCCTCGCCGTGCCGGTGTCGCTGCTCGGCACCTTCGTCGGCCTGCTGCTGCTCGGCTATTCGATCAACACGCTGACGCTGTTCGGCATGGTGCTGGCGATCGGCATTGTGGTCGATGACGCCATCGTGGTGCTGGAGAACATCGAGCGCATCATCCACGAGGAAAAGAAAGCCCCGCGCGAAGCCGCGCTGCTGGCGATGCGCGAGGTCACCGGGCCGGTGATCGCGATCGTGCTGGTGCTGTGCGCGGTGTTCATCCCGATCGCCT
>JADFDN010000022.1 GCA_018262815.1 Thiobacillus sp. | reverse complement strand
CTCAACCATCGGCGTGAACGGCGTCAACGAGATGATCCGCAACTTCACGGGCGATCAGCACGACATCACGACCGAATGGGGCCACGACTTCGCGGTGCGCCTGCTCGACCACATCCGCGGGCGGATTGCCGCCTTCCAGGAAGAGACCGGCCACATGTACAACCTGGAAGCCACGCCGGCCGAGGGCACCACCTACCGCTTCGCGAAGGAAGACGCCAAGCGCTATCCCGGCATCCTGCAGGCCGGCACCGAAGACGCGCCCTACTACACCAACTCGTCGCAGCTTCCGGTGGGCTTCACCGACGATGCGTTCGAGGCGCTCGAGCGGCAGGACGATCTGCAGCGTAAGTACACCGGCGGCACCGTGCTGCATCTCTACATGTCCGAGCACATCTCGTCGGCGGAAGCCTGCAAGAAGCTGGTGCGCCGCGCGCTGACGCGCTTCCGCCTGCCCTACATCACCATCACGCCGACATTTTCCATCTGTCCCAAACACGGCTACCTCGCCGGCGAGCATGAGTTCTGCCCCGCGTGCGACGAGGAAGCCCTGTCCCGCAAGCGCGCTGTTGCCGCATAACCCAAGGAGACCGAGATGAACGACATGACCGACCCGACCCAGGCCCCGCTCACGCTGAAAGACGAGGAGCGCACCCGCTGCGAAGTGTGGACCCGCGTGATGGGCTATCACCGCCCGGTGACGAGCTTCAACAAGGGCAAGAAGAGCGAGCATCGCGAGCGGCGTTTCTTCGTCGAAGGCCGTTGCCGCCTGGGGTAAGCCAGATGCTCCCTCCCCCTTGAGGGGGGAGGGTTGGGGAGAGGGTGAGCAGTCGCAGGATTTATCGCAGTTGCTCGATTTAATTCCCCCCCTCTCCCCAACCCTCTCCCACAAGGGGAGAGGGAGCAACTTCTTCCTTCCCTGGACAACCTCATGCTCCGCGTCGGCGGCCTGACCCCGCTCTCCACCACAGACTGGCCCGGCATGCTGGCCGCGGTGGTGTTCTGCCAGGGTTGTCCCTGGCGCTGCGGCTATTGCCACAACCCGCACCTGATTCCCGCGCGCGGCGACAGCGAAATCCCCTGGGACGACGTGATGGCCTTTCTGCGCCGCCGCCAGGGCCTGCTCGACGGTGTGGTGTTCTCGGGCGGCGAGCCGACGCTGCAGCCCGAACTGGCCGACGCGATGCGCGAGGTGCGCGCGCTCGGCTTCAAGATCGGCCTGCACACCGGCGGCGCCTATCCGCGCCGGCTCGCCGAGGTGCTTCCGCTTGTCGACTGGGTCGGGCTGGATGCGAAGGCGCCGTTCGCCGACTACCCGCGCATCACCGGCGTCGCCGGCAGCGGCGTCCCGGCGCTGGCCAGCCTCGAAGCTGTGCTGGCATCGGGCGTCGCCCACGAAATCCGCACCACCGTGCATCCTGCCCTGCTGACCGACGCTGATGTCTCGGGCCTGGCACAGGAACTGTCGGCACGCGGCGTCAAACACTACGTGATTCAGGCATTCCGCAGCCAGGGCTGTGCGGATGCAACGCTGGTTCAGCCCATACGTGGCGCCAAGGTATGAACGAACCCTTGGTGGCCGCGGCCGATTGTGTAGAATCCGGGTCATGCGCCGCTTCATCGCCCTGATCATCATGCTCGTCATCCCGCTCCAGTTCGCCTGGGCTGCGGCGGCCAGCCTGCATGGGCACATGGGGGAGAACGTGGCGGCGCTCGGCGTTCATGCCCACGACCACAGCCATCACGAGCACGGGCCGTCCGAACACGACGCCGCCGGCGACACGGGCACGCATTCAAGCGAAGACGGACAGCACGGCAACCACTGCCACCCGGTCTTTTCCTCGCTCATCATGGAATCCGGCCTGTCGCTCGGGCTGTGCCTTTCGGGAGGACCGCTTCCGCATCCGCCCGAAGTCTTTTACTCCCGCACCCCTCCGCTTCTCGACCGCCCACCGCTCGCGCTCGCCTGAAGGCGTGCGCACCCTGAGAGCAACGCGCGCCTGATCGGCGTGCGCTCAATTCGGACAGCGCACGCCTGACCGGCGAGCGCGTGTTTCATTGCGGCTTCAAGTCGCCTCCTGCAATCGCGCGCCGGTTTCTCGTTGCATTGATTCATCACGAGGAAAAACCATGCGATTCACGCTATCCGTATGTCTGCTCGCGCTGCCGCTGGCCGTGTGGGCGCAAACCCCGCTGACCGAGGCCGAGGCGGTGCGCCTGGGACTGGCGCGCGCCGATCTCGCCGATCTGGAACGCGGCGCGGTGCAAGCCGCCGAGGCCGAGGCGCTTGCCGCCGGCCTGTTCCCCAATCCCACCCTGAGCTACAGCCGCGACCGTGTCGACGGCTCGCCAGACTCGGTCGAGCAAACCTGGATGCTCGGGCAAACCTTCGACCTGTCCGGGCGCCGCGGGCTGCATCGCGAGGCCGCCAGCCGCCGGGTGGCATCGGTCACCGCCGGCAACGCTGCGCGCCAACTCGACATGGCTGCCGAAATCCGCCGCCGCTTTCATGAAGTCCTGTTCCGGCAGCAGACCATCCGGGCGACCGAAATCTGGGCGCAGCGCTTCGCGCAGATCGAGGGCACGATCACGAAGCTGGCCCGTGCGGGCGAGACGTCGGGCTATGACCAGCGCCGTCTTTCACGCGAACGCCAGACGGCGGAAGCGCGGCTGGCCGCCGAGCGCGCCGAGCTGGATCGATCCCGGGCGCGTCTGATGGCGCTCACCGGCGCAGCAGCCGATGTACCCCGTCTTGAAGGCGCGCTTTTGCCTTCCCCCCTGCCTCCGGTCGACACGGCATTGACCGGCCTCGATCAGCGTCCCGACCTGCAGGCGCTGTCGCGTCGAGCGGAGGCGGCCGATCTGGACGGGCGTGCCGCAAGGCGCGGCGGCATTCCCGATGTGACCGTGGGGATCGGCCCCAAGTACGTGGACAACGGCAGCACCCAGGATAACGGCATGGCGCTGTCGCTTTCCGTTCCACTGCCGGTGTTCGACCGCCAGCAGGCCGGGCAGCAGCGCGCGGCGGCCGAGGCCCTGCAGGCACGCGCCGAATACCGCCTGGCGATGAGCCGCGCCGAAGTCGAACTGCGCGGCCTGTATCGCCAGGCAGAAGGCCTGCGCGCCACTGCAATCGACTATCGCAGCCGTGCGGTGTCGGCTTCCCCCGAATTGCTGCGCATCGCGGAAACCGCCTATCGGGGCGGCGAATCCAGTCTGCTGGAACTGCTCGACGCCTACCGCGGCGCACTGGAGACGGAAACCACCGCGCTCGAACTTGAAAAGCGGGCACGCGATGCCCGCATTGAATTTGATTTATTGACCGGGAGTGTCACTCCATGAACAAGACCCTTATTGCATCCCTGTGTGCCGCCCTCTTCCTGATCGGCTGCAGCGAGGCGGACCACGAACACGCCGCAGACGGCAGCCATCCCCCCGCAGCCGAAGCCGAAGCCGAGGACGCGCATGGCCATGGCGCCGGCGGCGAGAAGATCACCCATTTCACCGACCGCACCGAACTCTTCGTCGAGTTCCCGCGCCTGGTGGTCGGCGAAACATCCGCCTTCGCCGCGCACCTGACCACGCTCGCCGACTTCCGGGCGCTCACCGCCGCCAAGGTCAGCGTTCGCCTGACCGGTGGCGATCAGCCCGATGAAGTGTTCAGCGTCGACAAGGCCAGCCAGCCCGGCATCTTCCGCCCCGAAGTGGTACCGAAGCATGCCGGCGATCGCGAACTGTCGATCGAAGTCGTCACGCCCGAATTCAGTGTCACGCACGAGCTCGGCCCCTTCACCGTCTATGCCGACCGCAAGGCCGCCGACGCCGAGCCGGCGCCGCACGACGACGAAGGCATCGGCTTCACCAAGGAACAGCAGTGGAAGGTCGACTTCGCCACCAGTGAGGTCGTCACGCGCCCGATCCGCACCGCAGTCGCCGCAACCGGCGTGCTACGCGCGCGTCCGGACGGCGAGGCCCAGATCACCGCGGCGGCGGCCGGGCAGATTCAGTCCACGGGCAGCTTCCCGCGTCTGGGCCAGCAGGTGAAGAAAGGCCAGCTGCTCGCCTATCTGGTGCCGCGTCTGGGCGGCGAAACCGATCTCGCCACGCTGCGGGCGGCAGCGAACAAGGCCCGTGTCGAGCGTGATCTCGCGCAACAGGAACTGGCGCGCATGGAAGCGCTGTACCGCGAGGAAGCGGTGCCCGAGAAACGCGTGCTCGCCGCGCGTGCGGCCGCAGCCCTGGCACGCGCCGAACTGAACGCAACGCAGCAGCGCCTCGGTCAATACGGCGGCGCTGGTGGCGGCATCCCGGTGCGGGCGCCGGTGTCCGGCACGCTGGCGGATGTGCGCGTGTCGCCCGGCGCGTTCGCGCAGGAAGGCGCGCTGCTGTTCCATATCGCCGATCGCAGCCGGCTGTGGCTGGAACTGCGCGTGCCCGAATCCGACGCGGCGCGGCTGGCCAGCCCGAGCGGGGCCGCGTTCAAGGTCGCAGGCAAGGAAGCCGGCGTCGAGATCGTTGCCGGGAAAAACGGCAAGCTCGTCGCCGTCGGCGGCGTGGTCGATGCCACGACGCGCACCGTTCCGGTGGTGTTCGAGTTCACGCCGGGCGATCTGGCGCTGCCCATCGGCATGGCGGTGCAGGCGCAGGTATTCGCCGGCGGCGCGCGCGAGGCGGTGGCGATCCCGGCGTCGAGCGTGCTCGATGAAGGCGGCATGAGCGTGGTGTTCGTGATGACCGGCGGCGAATCCTTCGAGCGGAGGCAGATCAGACTGGGCGCGCGCGAAGGCGACTGGGTCGAGGTGCTCGACGGCCTCGCGCCGGGGCAGCGCGTGGTCTCGCGCGGCGCTTATCTGGTCAAGCTCGCCTCGACCGGCACCGCGCAAATCGGCCACGGCCATGCGCACTGACCGGGGGATACCATGACTTCATTTCGCTCACTTACGTTCGCTAGTCATGCCCTCTCGGGGCGGCCCTTCGGAGGCATGACACCATGATCGGACACATCATTGCGTGGTCGCTGCGCAACAAGCTCTTCGTCGTCCTGGCCGGGGTTTTGATCCTGGCCTGGGGCGGCTGGCAGGCGTCGAAAACCCCGGTCGACGTCTTCCCCGACCTCACCGCGCCCAGCGTGACCGTGGTCACCGAGGCGCACGGCATGGCGCCGACCGACGTCGAGAACCTCGTCACCTTCCCCATCGAGACGGCGCTGAACGGCGCGCCCGACGTGCGCCGGGTGCGCTCGTCGACCAAGATCGGCCTGTCGGTCGTCACGGTCGAGTTCGAGTGGGGCACGGATCTCTACAAGGCCCGCCAAGTGGTCGCCGAGCGCCTGCAGCTCGCTCGCGCGTCGCTGCCGGCCGACATCCCGGCGCCCGGCATGGCGCCGGCGGCGTCGATCATGGGCGAAATCCTGTTCATCGCGCTTGCCTCAGACCAGCACGACGGCATGGCGCTGAAGAACACCGCCGAGCAGGTGATCAAGCGCCGCGTGCTGGCGGTGCCGGGCGTGGCCGAGGTGCTGCCGATCGGCGGCGACACCCAGCAGTTCCAGGTGACGCTCAATCCCGAGCGGCTGGCGGCCTACAGCCTCACCGTCGACCAGATCGCCGAAGCCTTGCGCTCCGCCAACCAGAACACCTCGGCCGGCTTCATGGTCGAGGCCGGCCAGGAATATCTGATCCAGGGCCTCGGCCGCATCGCGACGCTGGCCGACATCGGCGACACCGTCATCAGCAGGCAGGCCGGGCAGCCGGTGCTGGTGCGGCACGTCGCTGAGGTCGCCATCGGCCCCGCACCCACGCGCGGCGTCGGTTCGCATAACGGCAAGCCGGCGGTCGTGCTGGGCATCCAGAAGCAGCCGGGCGCCAACACGCTGGAGCTGACCGACCGCCTCGACGCCACGCTGGAAGAAATCCAGAGCGGCCTGCCGAAGGGCATGAAGATCGAACGCCACATCTTCCGCCAGGCCGACTTCATCCGCGTCTCCATCGACAACCTGATGAAAGCGCTGGTCGAAGGCGCGGTGCTGGTGGTGGCCATCGTGTTCGCCTTCCTGCTGTCGGCGCGCGCCACCGCGATCAGCCTCGTCGCCATCCCGCTGTCGCTGGTGGCGGCGGTCCTGGCCATGAAGGCGATGGGCGCGACGATCAACACCATGACGCTGGGCGGCATGGCCATCGCGCTCGGCGCGCTGGTCGACGACGCGATCATCGTGGTCGAGAACATCGTGCGCCGGCTGCGCGAGAACCGCGCCAAACCGGCCGAGCAGCAGGTCAACATGCTGCACCTGGTGTACGAGGCCACGCGCGAGATCCAGGGCTCGATCGTGTTCGCCACGCTGATCATCATGCTGGTGTTCCTGCCGCTGTTCTTCCTCTCCGGCGTCGAAGGGCGGCTGATGGCGCCGCTGGGCCTCGCCTACGTGGTCTCGCTCGCCGCCTCGCTCGCGGTGGCGGTCACGGTGACGCCGGTGCTGGCGGCGCTGTGGCTGCCGAACTCGAAGACGGTGCGCGAATCGATCGAGCCGCGCTTCATCCATCGCTTGAAGGCCGGCTACCGTCGCGTGCTCGACGCGACCGTCGTGCGCTGGAAAGCCGTGGCCGGCATCAGTGTCGCCACGCTGGTGGTCGCGCTGGTCGCGCTGGGCTTTGCCGGCCGCGCCTTCCTGCCCGACTTCAACGAAGGCACGCTCACCGTCGGCATGGCGACGCTGCCCGGCACCTCGCTGGAAGAATCCGACCGCCTCGGCCGCATGGTGGAGAACATCCTGCTGTCGCATCCTGAAGTCGTCGCCACCGCGCGCCGCACCGGCCGCGCCGAGGGCGACCCGCACGCGATGGACGTGTCGGCGTCGGAAATGGAGGTGACGCTGAAGATGGGAGAGCGAAGCAAGGAAGACTTCCTCGCCGCGCTGCGCGCCGACTTCTCCAGCGTGCCCGGCACGCAAATTGTGGTGGGCCAGCCGATCTCGCACCGCATCGACCACATGCTGTCCGGCAGCCGCTCCAACATCGCGGTGAAGATCTTCGGTCCCGATCTCGGCGAACTGCGCCGGCTGACCGCAAGCGTGAAGTCGGTCGTGCAGGAGATTCCCGGCGCGGTCGACGTTACCGACGAGCAGCAGACCGACATTCCTTTCCTCACCATCCGCTTCGACCGCGCGGCGCTGGCGCAGCACGGCCTGTCGATGCGGGAAGTGTCGGAGGCGATCGAGACCGCGTTTTCCGGCATGCCGGTCGATCGCGTGCAGCAGGGCCAGGCCAGCTTCGACCTGGTGCTGCGCTTCGACCCGTCGACGCGCGCCAGCATCGACACGGTGCGCGCGACGTTGATCACCACCACCGACGGCGCGCGGCTGCCGCTCTCCGCGCTGGCCGACATCCGCAACGACCGCGCGCCCTACTCGATCAGCCGCGAGAACGTGCAGCGCAAAATGGTGGTGATGGCCAACGTCGCCGGGCGCGATCTGGCGAGCGTGGTCTCCGACATCCGCAAGGCGGTGGCCGCCGGAGTCACGCTGCCGGCTGGCTACCACATCGAATACGGCGGCCAGTTCGAAAGCGCAGAAGCGGCCTCGCGCACGCTGCTGGTGCTGGGCGTGGCGGTGACGGTGGGCATTTTCCTGCTGCTCTTCATCGCCTTCCGCACCGCGCGCGACGCGCTCCTGGTCATGCTCAACCTGCCGCTCGCGATGATCGGCGGCGTGATCGGCGTGTTCGCCGCCGGCGGCGTGCTGTCGGTGGCGTCGATCATCGGCTTCATCACGCTGTTCGGCATTGCCACGCGCAACGGCGTGATGATGATCTCGCACATCCACCACCTGGTGGAGCACGAGGGCGTGACGAACGCGACGGAAGCCGTGAAGCGCGGCGCCGAGGAGCGGCTGGTGCCGATCCTGATGACCGCGCTCGCCGCCGGCCTCGCGCTGGTGCCGCTGGCGCTCGCCGCGGGCCAACCGGGCAGCGAGATCCAGGCGCCGATGGCGGTGGTGATCCTGTGCGGGCTGCTGAGCTCGACGGTGCTGAACATGATCGTCGTGCCTGCGCTCTACCTGCGCTTCGGCGCTATTCATCAATTGCTGGAAAATGGCGGCACCCCCCATCGCCGTGCCGTCGAAAGCATCAACCCTGCATGAGCTTCTCAACTCGAAAGGAACCCACCATGAAATCGTCCCTCCTCTCCCTGCTCGCCGTCGCATCGCTTGCCACGAGCCTCCATGTCGCGTCCGCGCTGGCGGGCGCCGGCCACGACCACGGGCCGAAGTACGGCGGCGTGGTGCGCGAGCTCCACAACATCGCGTACGAGCTGGTCGCCAAGCCGGATTCGCTGACGCTGTATGTCAGCGACCACGGCAAACCCGTATCGACCCAGGGCGCGACGGCGGAAGCCGTGATCTACGCCGGCAACGACAAGACTGCGGTCAAGCTTCAACCGGCCGGCGAGAATCGCATGGTTGCCAAGGGCAGCTTCAAGGTCGGCGTCGGCGTGCGGGTCATCCTCACCACGACCCTTCCGGGCAAAACGCCGGCCAAGGCCACCTTCAATCTGAAGTGAACGCAGGACACCGAGGCCGCACATCATGAACGCGATGCACTCGGCCGTCTGGCCGGCGCTTGCCGCCGCCGCGCTGTTTGGCGCCAGCACGCCGCTGGTCAAGCTGCTGGTCGGCGAATTGCCGCCGCTGCTGCTGGTCGGCGAATTGCCGCCGCTGCTGCTGGCCGGCCTGCTCTATCTGGGCAGCGGCCTCGGGCTGGCCGCGATCCGGCTGCTGCGGGATCGCGGCTGGAAGTCGAGCGGGCTGGCAGCCGGCGAATGGCGCTGGCTGGGCGGCGCCATCGTCTTCGGCGGCATGCTGGGGCCGGCGCTGCTGGTGTTCGGCCTCACCCGCAGCGATGCCGGCCCGGCTTCGCTCTTGCTCAACCTCGAATCCGTCTTCACGGCGGTGCTGGCTTGGGTGGTGTTCCGGGAAAACGTCGATCGCCGCATCGTGCTGGGCATGCTGCTGATCGTCGCCGGCGGCGTGGTGCTTGCGTGGCCCACCGCCGCCAGTCCGCCGCAGGACGTGGTCGGCCTTGTGGCCATCGCCGCCGCCTGCCTGTGCTGGGCCATCGACAACAACCTGACGCGCCGCGTGTCCGGCTCCGACGCGCTGTTCATCGCCGGCGCCAAGGGCTGGACGGCAGGCGTCATCAACACCAGCCTCGCCTTGTTGCTGGGCGCCTCCCTGCCCGCCTGGCCCGCCGCGGGCGCGGCCATGGCGGTCGGCCTCGCCGGCTACGGCTTGAGCCTGGTGCTCTTCGTGCTGGCGCTGCGCGGTCTCGGCACCGCCCGCACCGGCGCCTATTTCTCCACCGCGCCGTTCATCGGTGCCGCCATCGCCATCCTGCTATTGGGCGAACCGACGCCGGCGCCGTTCTGGATCGCCGCCGGCCTGATGGGAATCGGGGTTTGGCTGCACCTGACCGAGCGCCACGAGCACGAGCACACGCACGAACCGCTGGAGCACACCCATCCGCACGTTCACGACGCGCATCACCAGCACGACCACGATTTCGAATGGGATGGCAGCGAACCGCACAGCCATTTGCACAGGCATGCGGTGCTGACCCACAAGCATCCGCATTTTCCGGACATCCATCATCGGCATGGGCATTGAGCACTGCGGAAAAGTGCGAGTGACTCTTGTTCGGCCATTGCTGACGGTTAAGGTTTGCCTGGCAGTTCGTGCAACTGCCCCTTATGAGGCGCTCCGGTCCAGCCGGGCGCCTCTTCCCAACTGCCCATTACCATCTGTGGTTGCTAAACTCGCCTCGTACAAAGGAAAGGGGGTGGCATGGGGGGCTCGTCTGACAATGATCCAACGTGGGTAGCGCCTAAGTGGCAGATTTCCACGCCATCTGACATGCCGGCCGAAACGTCGGCTGGCGACCTTGTCATGGCCTGGGCCCAAGATCGCACGACCGGGAATCCTCGATACATCGGTGAGCTTAACGAGAAGCAGCGCGGTTCTAAATGCGGCTGTGTATGCGCAAGCTGTGGGCTTCCCCTTGTCGCAGTAAACGCGGCAAAAACGACTTTCCGTCTACGTCCGCATTTTCGCCATCCAGAGGGTGCCGAGAAGGATTCCTGCGTTGTATTGGCTGCGAGATTCGCGATGTTGGAGGCACTAAAGGGCACGGATTTTCTCGAGTTGCCGCGTCGCCGCCAGTCTATTCGTATCGCCGGCCTCAGTGGACAGTACTACGAAGCTTGGGTAGAAGAGCCAGCCAAGCGCGTGCGCATCCAGGACTTCACGTTTCAAGACAAGGTGAACGGCATTCTGACCCTTGACGATGGCCGGCAGCTAAGAGTAAAGCTAGCTGGGAGCCTCGGCGCAGACCCGGCTAACACATCGGAGGCCTCAATTCCAACCATCTGCCTAGTCGTCGACGATCCTGCGATTGCGTCTATGCCGCTCAGCGAAATCCGGGAACGCTTGCGTCTCCTGGTAGAGAATGGAACTTGGTGTTCGCACTGGGAAGACGCGAAACTTGAGCAGGCAGCTGAAGCGGCAGCACTGGAGTCGGCCCGAGCAGCTCTCGATTGGCTGGACGAAGGTATGAGCCTGCCGGATGGCTTGAGTCCCTCGGCAAGGCGCGAAACCCTCCTCCATCTCAAGGCCAAGGAGATCCTGGAGCGTGAGAAGCGCATCCGGCTGCCCGACTTGGCCATTGAGCTTGACGCATTGACAGACGACGGTGACATTTTCTCCAGGCAGTTTTTGTTACCTGGGAAAATCGTCAACCTCGAATCAGTTGTTTTGGAGAAGCATATAGGGCGAATCCGGCCCGACGTACTCGCCAGCACAATCACTGCGCCAGCGTGGCCAGCCAGTCAGATTCTGGTCGAGGTGACGGTTACCAACACCATTAGTGACGAGCGTATCGAACGCATCCGGGCGCAGAATATCCCTGCGATCGAGATCGACATCTCCAGGATGGGCGGTGTCGTGACTGAGGCTGAGTTCGCAAGGCTGGTAGTCGAGGAGCACGCGGGTAAGCGTTGGTTGCACCATCCTCGTCTGGTCGACGAGAAAGTTAAGCTTGAGCAGGAGCTTGCGTCAGCGGTTTCTGAAGCGAACCAGGCTATCCAGGAGCTTCTGGAGCGCGATGAGCGGCGCCGGGAGATGCAGCGGATACCAGTCAAGCAGTGGGCCGAGAGGTATCTTGAAGCGGTCCTGAAGCACGCCGCTGTTCGCGAACAAATGGAGGGGGACTCCAGCCTGAGGCCAGTCGTGGAAAGGGCATTCAGCCACATTGGCGAGTGCGCTGATGGCCTTGCCGTCCACGGTTTCCCCGAAGCTCAGGACCGCGACCTCTATGGATGGCGGGGTAACATCCTGGAACGGATCCTGTCGCTCAAGCTAGACCGGGCGGTGGGCTACCAGCTAAGCACGGCTTGGCAGGTCATCAACGCCATCCTTCAGGAAGGACCTCACCATTTTTCGTGGCATACCCTCTACCTGATAGCGATCAAGGTTTACGAGCCGACGCTTAATGCCAAACAGGCTGATCGGGTTGCAGTATGGCGTGCAGAGGTCAAGCGCAGTCTTGAAGGCGGTGAGCAAACCTATCAGCGGAGTAGGAAATTCGACAAGTTTCTTGGGCTGCTATTCCCAGAACTGGCAGCGGCATTGGTAAAGCCGTTAACCCGGAAGTCGGCTGGACCAAGCCAGCAACCGGCTATGGCGACACCTACGCAAGATAGACATGTCGCGAAAGAGGACTATGTTCAGCTCAGCTATAGGAATTCCAGGGTCAGCATACCCGTCCGTGATTATGAGCAATGGAAGAGGAATAACCCGGGGTGGGAGGAGATTTTGGAAAGTTAAAGGGGCCAGGGTCGGGTTTCCTCAACGGCTGCATTGGCCGAACATGAGTCGTTCTCCATGGCCCGTTTTTTCCAGTCGCACGCGCTCTAGCCGCCATTGACGCACGCGACCAAACCGGTGCAGGCTTGAGCGTCTCCCGTTATCCGCCGACACCCATGACCCTCCGCTCGTTTTGCACGCGCTGGCTCGCGCTTTTCGTTTTGTTCTCCAACTTGGCGCTGGCTGCGTCGCCCGACGGCGTGGTGTCGGTGTCGCATCCGGCCGCCGCTGCGGCCGGCGCGCGCATGCTGGCGGCGGGCGGCAATGCGATCGATGCGGCGGCGGCGGTGCAGTTCGCGCTGAACGTGGTGGAGCCACAGTCGTCGGGCATCGGCGGCGGCGGTTTCATGATGGTGTATCTCGCTAAGACCGGTGAGACCTTTGTGGTGGACTCGCGCGAGCGCGCGCCGGCGAAAGCCCGCGCCGACATGTTTGCGCCGGACGGGCTGGCGATGTCCTTTCCATTGGCGTCGACCAGCGGGGTTGCGGTCGGCGTGCCGGGCACGTTGCGCGGCGTCGACACCGCGCTCACGCGCTGGGGCACGAAGAAGCTGGCCGACACGCTGGTGCCGGCGATCGAGCTCGCCGAGCGCGGGTTTCGCGTCAACCGGTTTCTGGCCCAGGACATCCTCAACGATTCCGGCCGCACCCAGCTTTATCCCGAGACCGCAGCGATCTTTCGCCCCGGCGGCGTGCCGCTCGCCGAGGGCGACTGGCTGGTGCAGCCGGATCTCGCCAAAACGCTGAGACTGATTTCCGCAAAAGGTCCGGACGCGTTCTACCGCGGCGCCATCGCGCGGGCGATCGTGCAGGCGCAGCAGCGCACGCGTGACGAACTCGGCGCAGCCGGGCAAGGCCGCATGGCGCTGGCCGATCTGGCGCAATACAAGGTGGCGATCCGCAAACCGCTGATCGGCCAGTACCGCGGCTGGACGCTGGCCACGATGCCGCCGCCCTCCTCGGGCGGCCTGACGATGCTGCAGATGCTGGGCTTGCTGGAGCCGCTTCCGCTCGGCGACGCCAGCCAGGGCTACGGCTTCGGCAGCCCGAAGACGCTACACGCGATGACCGAGGCGATGCGGCTGGCGTTTGCCGACCGCGCGCTGTGGATTGGCGATGACGATGCCGTGCCGGTGCCGCGGGCCGGCCTGCTGCATCCCGATTATCTGGCGACCCGCTCGGCGCTGATCCGGGCGGACGGGCGGATGGAGACACCGCAGGCCGGCGATCCCAGGCCGTGGGACACGACGGTGGTGCGGCCCGCGCCGTCGCGTGCGCCGGCAGAAAGCCCGCACACCACGCACTTTTCCATCGTCGACCGCTGGGGCAATGTGGTGAGCTACACCAGCACGATCGAATTCACCTGGGGCTCGGGCATCACCGTGCCGGGGTATGGCTTTTTGCTCAACAACGAGCTGACCGATTTCAACTTCGTCCCCGGCTTTGATGCCGCCGCCGGCAACCCCGGCGCCAACGATGTCTCGCCCGGCAAGCGTCCGCGGTCCAGCATGGCGCCCACGATGCTGTTCAGGAACGGCAAGCCGGTGGCCGCCTGGGGCTCGCCCGGCGGCGCCACCATCATCAACTCGGTGTTCAACGTGACGCTCAACCTGATCGACCACGGCATGACGATGCAGCAGGCCATCATCGCGCCGCGCCTGTCGGTCACCCACGCAGCCGGCCGGATCAGCTGCGAAGGCGGCGAGGCGTACATGCGGCCGCGCATCAGCGTCGCCACGCAGGACGCCTTGCGCGCCCTGGGTCATGCGGGGCTGGGCGAAGCGGGAACGGACGGCTGCATGGACACGATCGGTTCGGTGCAGGCGGTCGTCATCGATCCTGCAACTGGCGCACATCACGGTGCCGCCGACCCGCGGCGCGAGGGAACGGTGATCCGGGTCGGCCCGGCGACCCTTCTCCCCTCCTCCGCCGGTGAACGTCAGCCGGCGCGAGCCGCTTCGACGGGCGCTTCGCGGTAGAACTGCAGCTGGTTGCGCCCGGCCGTTTTTGCCTGGTACATGGCGTGATCGGCCTGCCTCAGCAGCTGAACGGCGGATGCCTTGTGCCCGCAGAATGTGGTGATGCCTATGCTGGGGGTGCTGTTGCGAAGCAGCGTCCCAATCCGATAAGGCTGTGACAGCCTGACCAGCATCTTGCTGCCCAGCTCCGCTGCCTCGGCGGCGGCCGTCTCGGCCGTGTCGCCGAGGCTGTCGAGGATGACGACGAACTCGTCGCCTCCCAGCCGCGAAACCGTATCGCTTTCGCGGACGCTGGTGAGCAGGCGGCGCGCCACCTCGATCAGCACCTGATCGCCTGCCTCATGGCCCAGCGTATCGTTGATGGCCTTGAAGTTGTCCATGTCGATGAACATCAGCGCACCGTATCTGCCGGTGCGTTCGCTGGCGACGAGATGGCGGTCCAGCCGGTCGAGGAGCAGACGGCGGTTGGGCAAGCCGGTCAGGGTGTCGTTGAATGCCAGATCGCGGATCATGATTTCCGCGGCCTTGCGTTCGGTGATGTCGAGAACGAGGCCATCCAGCCAGCGCGACCGGCCTGTCTCGTCGGTGGTGACCCGGCCTCGTTCGTTGACCCAGCGGGTAAAGCCATCGGTGGCCTTGATGCGGTACTCGATGCTGTATGCGCTTCGCCGCGCGATCGCTTCGGCAATGGCTGTGGCGACCTTGTCCCGGTCTTCCGGATGGATCAGCTGGGAATAGGAAAGATCACCCGACAGAAAGCGTTCTGGCGGAACGCCCGTCAGCGCACGGACGCCCTGACTCAGCTGGAAGACAGGCACCGGAGAACCCACTTCCGAACGAAACACCGCGCCCGGTATGTTTTCGACCAGGGTCTTGTAGCTGTCGAGGCTTTGTTCGAGCTTGACCGCGGTGCGGCGCATCGTGCGCCGATGCCTTGCATTCATGTAGAGCACCGAAAACAGCAACAGCGAGAGCGCCAGTCCGCCGAGAAGAATGACCATGGGCTGGTTGCTCGCTTCGGTTGCATCGAATCGGGGACCGCTGTGAAAGCGTATGACCCACGTGTGCCCGCCGATACGCAGCGGGACTTCGCTCATGTATTTCGCACGGCCGCGAGTCGCTTTCGAGGAATACAGCAGATTACCGAGCGCAGGATGGCTGTCGTACAGCTCGACTTCAAGCAGCTGGGTGGACGTATCGAACACGCCATTGAGCAGATCGAACGAGCGAAACGGGCTATACACGAAGCCGATCAACGCCTGGCGGCGCGCTGCCACGGTGTCGTGCGGCAGGTCGGAACGATAGACGGGAAAATAAATCAGGAAACCGGGCTGCACCCCGGTGCCCAACTCCTGGACCAGTGTGACTTTGCCCGATAGCGCGGGCTGGCCGGTATCGCGCGCGCGCTCCATCGCCTCGCGTCGCACGGAATCGGAATACATGTCGTAGCCGAATGCCCGCAGATTGCGTCCTTTGAAAGGCTCGATGTAAACAATGCTGCTGTACATGTCGCGATCGCCGGGCGGAAAGATCGCGTAGCGGGGAAAACCTTCCGCGCGGATGGCGTCCTCGTGGGCGGACCGGGCCTGGTTGGGGACCATCACGGCGAAGCCGGTGGCCAGGATCCCTGGCAGGGTTTTGTCGAGTTCCAGCATGTCGACATAGACACGCCATTGTTCGCGGCTTGGCGTGTTGCTCGCCGCAAACAGCGCGGCCCCTCCGCGCAGGACCTGCTCGTAATCGTGCATGCGGCTGTTCAGGATGTTTCTCTGTTTTTCCGCGAGACGCAGAAAATGATCCTGCTGGCGGTGGAAAACCTCCCTTTCCGACTGCCGCCACAATACCAGCGTCATCAGCAATGCCAGGACCAGGACGACCCATGCGACGGACTCACGATCGAGTATATGGTTGAATCGCTGCAGGACAGGCGTCATGAAGGTTCGCCTGCCCGGGTCAAAGGAAAGCGCGAGGATGTGGCCTTGTTTTTATTGGGAAATACACCTGCCGGTGCGTGCGCGTTGCGATTGCGTTTCGTGACAAGCGCCTGGCGCCCGGATTCCATTGCGGTGCCAACTCGTTTCATGGTCTTGCCGATCGGTTCGTATACGCGGTGGATCATGCAGGAGCGGAATCGCGATTGCTGTAGGAAAAATCTGATTTATCCGTTAAGAATAAGCACAATAAGGGAAAGTTGAATGCTGCCTGTGCGGAAAATCCGCCAGCGGCAGCACGTGGACTGCTTGCAATCCGTTCACGAATGATCCGGAGGGATGGACTGGGTGCGCTCGACAAGGAATCTGACCTTTTTCGGTTTCGCCCTGATGCTGGGGCTCATGGTGGCGCTGATGGCGGCCGGCCTGAACCGCATGGGCGTCATCAACGAAAACCTCGAAACCATCGTCAAGACCCACAACACCAAGATGACGCGGGTCTGGGAAATGCGCCATGCCGCTCGGGAGCGGGCCATGATCCTCTACCATATGGCGCATACCGAGGATCCCTTCGCCCGCGACGAACTCAAGCTGCGCTTCGGTCAGTATGCCGCCCACTTCATCCAGGCACGAACCGGCCTCGAATCGAGCGGATTGACGGCGGAAGAGCGGGGTTATCTGAATGCGTCGCTGAAGCTGGCACGCCAGGGCGAAAGCGCCCAGAACACGGTCCTCGACCTGCTCGACGAAGACAGGCAGGAGGAAGCCCAGGACCTGCTCTACCATCGCGTCGTGCCGGTACAGAACCATGTGATGGCGCAGCTGACCCTGATGCTCGAATCCCAGCAGAAGGCGGCCCTGGTCGCCCAGAACAGGGCCAAGAACGCATTCCAGGACGCGCTCAGCCTGACGCTGGGATTCGGGCTGCTGACCCTCCTGGTGGGCAGCCTGGTCGCCTACTATGTGATCCGCCGCTCGTCGATCATCGAAACTGAACTCCACCAGGAGAAGGAACGCGCCCAGATCACCCTCCATTCCATCGGCGAGGCGGTGATCAGCACCGATGAGCATGGACTGGTGACCTATCTCAACCCGGTCGCCGAACGCATGACAGGCTGGCTGGACGGCGAGGCGCAGGGCCGCTTCCTGACCGACGTGCTGCATCTGTCCAGCGAGAAAGGCAAGGACGCGGCGGACGCCGCGTTCGACCCGCTCAATATCGAAGCCTGGATCGAATCCTGCGGCGACGCCACCGAGCTCACCGCGCGGAACGGGACCCACTATGCGGTGGAATTCACCGCCAGCCCGATTCATGCGCCCGACGGACAGGTCCGGGGCGCGACGCTGGTCTTGCGCGACGTCACCGATTCGCGCGAGCTTTCGCGGCAGATCAGCTGGGCGGCGAGCCACGATGCCCTGACCGGACTCATCAACCGCAACGAATTCGAGCGCAGGCTGGAATGGCTGCTGCAGGACGCCAGGACCCTGCGGCGCGAGCACGCGCTGCTGTACCTGGATCTGGACCAGTTCAAGGTGGTGAACGACACCTGTGGGCACATCGCGGGAGACGAGCTGTTGCGCCAGTTGACGGCCCGCCTGACCGAAAAGATGCGGAGCAGCGACAGCCTGGGCCGGCTGGGCGGAGACGAATTCGGCCTGCTGCTGGACAACTGCCCGCTGGAGAAGGCGGCCCAGATGGCGGAGACCCTCAGAAGCACCGTCGCCCAGTTTCGCTTCATGTGGGAGAGCAAGCCCTTCGATGTCGGCGTCAGCATCGGCGTGGTGCCCATCACCGCGGATTCCGTCAGCGCCACGCAGCTGTTGAGCACGGTGGATGCCGCGTGCTACGTGGCCAAGGACAAGGGACGCAACCAGGTGCACGTGTTCAAGCAGGACGACACGGAGACCTCGCAGCGCACCGGAGAAATGAGCTGGTCACAGCAGCTTTCGCAGGCCATCCAGGAGGATCGTCTGCTGCTGTATGCGCAAAAAATCATGCCGCTCAACGGCAATCGCGGGCATTGCCCCCACCTGGAAACCCTGGTGCGCATGGAGGGCGCGACGAACCAGGCGGTGCCGCCGATGTCCTTCATTCCCGCCGCCGAGCGCTACGGCATGATGCCCGCGCTGGATCGCTGGGTGATACGCAATGTTCTGGCGAGGCTGTCGCGCCACCAGATGAATTGCGTGAACGCCAGCTGTTCCATCAATCTGTCGGGACAGTCGCTTGGCGATGCGACGATGCTGCCCTACATCCTGGAGCAGTTCGAGCAGACCGGCGTGGCGCCGCAGCATATCTGTTTCGAGATTACCGAGACCGCGGCCGTGTCCAATCTGCGGGCCGCGGTGCAGTTCATCCAGACCCTGCGCGATCTCGGCTGCCATTTCTCGCTGGACGACTTCGGCAGCGGCATGTCGTCCTTCGGCTACCTGCGGCAGCTGAAGGTGGATTACCTGAAGATCGACGGCGCCTTCGTGCGCACCATGCTCGAGAACGAAACCGACCGCGCCATGGTGGCGGCCATCAACAACATCGGCCATGTCATGGGACTACGCACCGTCGCCGAATATGTGGCGGACGCCGCCACCCTTGAATTGCTGAGGGGCATGGGAATCGACTATGCGCAGGGTTATGGCTTGCACCGGCCCGAATTACTGACCGACGATTTCATCGTCGGGCTCCAATGGGGGCTGGGTGATCCGTCGGCCGGTCGATTGCACGCGCTTTCCTGATCCGCTCCGCCGCCAGCGGACTGGGGCGAGATCGCTTGCCGACGGCTGCAGCGAGCAGCGAGCCGACTACTCTGCCACCGCCGGTGCCAGGGCCCGTTCGCGGTAGAACTGCGCGAATGCGTCCTGGGTCAACGGCCGCGAATGGAAGTAACCCTGGAAAATCCGGCAGTCGTGGCCCAGCAGAAAATCGAGCTGCTCCACCGTCTCCACGCCTTCGGCCACGATATTCAGCTTGAGGATGCTGGCCATGTTCAGGATGGTGACCACCATCGCCCGATGCCCTTCATTCTGGTCGAGTGCACCGACGAACGAGCGGTCGATCTTGATCTCGTCGAGGGGAAGCCGGTTGAGATTGCTGAGCGACGAATAGCCGGTGCCGAAATCATCCATCGAAAAGCGGATACCGGAAGCCCGCAGCTGGTTCATCACATCGATGACGCGGTGGATGTCCTCGGCGACGATCGATTCGGTGATCTCGAAAACGAGCTTGCGGGCCAGGCCGGCATCCAGGTAGCGCTGCATCAGCTGCGTGACCTGGGCCACGAAATGCTGGTGGGTGAACTGCCGCATGCTGATGTTGATCGAGAACTGGTCGAGCTCGATGCCCGCCTCGTGCCATTCGCGCAAGGTGCGGAAACCGGTTTCGAGAATGTGCATTCCCAGTTCGACGATCAGTCCGGTCTGCTCGGCGATGGGGATGAAGCGAGCGGGCGGAACCGCGCCGAGCTCCGCGTTGTTCCAGCGCACCAGCGATTCGGCGCCCATCACGCGCCCGCGGTGATCGAGCTGCGGCTGATAGTGCAGCGTGATCTCGTCGTTGGCCAGCGCGAAGTGCAGCAGACGTTCGATTTCGAGATGCTTCTCCACCCGGCGGGACATCTCATCGTTGAACATGAATACGCCATCGCGTCCTTTCGCCTTCACTTCGTACATGGCGATATCCGCTTCCTTGATGAAGCGGTTGGCGTTGACGCTGCTGGCGCTGATGATGCTCACGCCGATGCTGGCGCTGATGTACAGATGATGCGGACCCACGACATAGGTTTCCTTCAGCCGCGCAATGAGCTGTTCGGACAGGGCCAGCGCCTCGCGTTCGCAGATTTCCCGGTCGACGCAATCGCGGCCGGTAATGATGAATTCGTCGCCGCCGAGACGCGCAGTCAGGCAGCCTTCGGGAACGTGTTGCTGCAGGCGCGCGACCACGTTTCTCAGCAGCTGGTCGCCGATGTCGTGTCCCAGGGAATCGTTGACGGTCTTGAAATGGTCCAGATCGATCAGCAGCAGGAAGGAGAACTGCCCGCTTTCGGCCAGCGTGTTCATCCGTTTCTGCAGGTGCTCGATGAAGTATTGCCGGTTGTGCAGGCCGGTGAGCGCATCGTGGGTGGCCTGGTAGGTCGCCTGCATCAGCAGCTGGTTGCTGCTGTTGGCGGCATACAGCAGCACCCAGGTCAGGGTCCCGGCGAAGAGGCTCAGAACGTAGCCGTACCATTCGCCGATCAGGAAGAAATAGACGATCAGCGGCGCCATCAGGATATACAGGGTCGGCCGGTAGAGCCGCCGGTCCGAGGACAGCAGGGACGACGCCACCACCGAGGCGCCGATCTCGGTGAAGATGGCGATGTAGTGGAGATTGGCGGCCTCCTGCCCGACATACAGCAGGAAAATCAGCGCCCACAGCAGGAAAAACGCATAGAAGAACCCGCTGCAGTGGCGATACCAGCGATTGCGCCGGTACTCGCTCATGCTGTCGAAATCGAAGTTTCGGTAGAGGGTGACGCCCCAGATCGACCCGGCGATGACCATCAGATACCACACGAAGGCCGGGGTGAAGATGCCATTGAGCCATCCGAGAAAGAGATAGCCCAGACCCGGGAGCAATGAGAGCATGATGAACACCGGGATCTGCCGGTGCACGAAATCGTAGAAGCGCTTGTCTCTCATGACATGAGATATCGGCTTTTTCGGCCTTTTATGAAGCGGACAGCGCCGAATCGCGGGCAGGCCGGGAAAATGAGCGGCCAATGCAGTCCGCTCGCCGGCTGACCGGATATCCGGACAGGAATGTCAGGCCTCAGCCAGCGCCTGCTTGCGGTATCTGTTGAGGTCGCGCACGTTCTCGAAGGTCTGCCCGAGGAGGTTCGAGAGGTTGCGCAGGATGCCGCCGACGACGCGGTTTTCCCAGACGTCGTCGAAACGGATCTGCTCGTCGAGCCAGCGTTCCAGCCACTCCGGGTCGGGCAGGCGCGACTGGATGGTGTCCTGGGGGAACAGCGCCTCGTTGACGTGCAAGTTGGTGGGATGCAAGGCCTTGTCCGAGCGCTTGCTGGAGGCCATCAAAAAGCCGATCTTAGCGAAGGCGGCGGCGACGCCCTGCCCGCCCTGCTTCAACGCGCGCTTCATGTATTGCAGGTAGGCACCGCCGTGGCGGCCTTCGTCGCGCGAGATCGTCTCGTAGATGAACTTGATCACCGGTTCGGTGTGCCATTCGGAGGCGCACTTGTACCACTGGGTCAGCCGCACTTCGCCGCAGAAGTGCAGCATCAGCGTTTCCATCGGCGGCGCCTGATCGAACGGGAAGCGGATCGCGTGCAGTTCTTCCTCGCTGGGCATGTACTCCGGCTTGAAGCGGCGCAGGTATTCCATCAGCACCAGCGCGTGCTTCTGTTCCTCGTAGAACCAGATCGACATGAAGGCGGAAAAATCGCTGTCGTGCACGAAGTCGCGCAGGAACATCTCGGTGGCCGGCAGCGCCGCCCACTCGGTGATGGCGTTCATCTTGATGGTGAGCGCCGCCTCGTCAGTGAGCTTGCTGGCGTCGAACCGGTCCCACGGAATGTCGGTTTCCATGTTCCAGCGGGCGCGTTCGAGGGATTTGAAGAGATCGATGTAAAGCATGTGCGTTGCGGGGCGTGGGTGCGGGGAGCCTGTCCCCATGTGCCATGGTTGATGAAACGTGCCCTATTTTAGGTCATCCGCCGTGTTCCCGCCCGGCTCGCTGCGCCAGCGTGCCAGGCAGTCGAACAGGTCCTGGAATTCGGGCATCAGGCATACGCCGTCGATCGCCTTGCGGATCGGCTTGACGCCGTAGCCGCCCGCCCACAACTGCGTGTCCGCGGGCAGCATCAGCCGCAGGTCCCGCAGGCCCTGTGCGGCCAGCGCCGGCGAATAGGCGGTGCTGAACGAGAGGCAGACCGCATCGACCGCCTTGATCTGCGCAGCGCGTACGATCTCGTCGATCGGCGTTTGCGGGCCGAGCAGCACCGGATAGGCATCCTCCACCACCAGCAGCGCTTCCACCATCAGCAGTCCCAGGGTGTGCTCCTCGCCCGACAGCGTCGTGAGCAACACACGCGGGTCGCCGCTCTTTGGTGTCATGTTGGCGAGCGTGGTGCGGAACAGCTTCTCCAGATGCTGCGAAAACAGGTGCTCCTCGAAGACGCCGAGTTCGTTTCGCGACCAGGCTTCGCCGACGCGGGCGATCAGGGGTGCAACGATGTCTTGGACAAAGCGGGCCATGCCTCGCTTCGCCATTTCGCGGTGGAAAGCCCGCTGCAAGGCCTCGGTGTCGTGCGTCTTGACCAGGCTCAGCCAGTGCTCGAGTTGCTGGTCGTCGGGCGAGGGCCACGCCGAGCTGCGCACTTGGTCGAGCGCCATGAGGCCGGCTTCGTCCAGCGTCATCAGCTTGCCCGGGCGGTGCCCGCGGTCCATCAGGCGCTTGATTTGAGCGAGTTGGCGAACCTGCACCGGCGCGTACAGACGCTCGCCGTTGACGTCGCGTTCGGGCGTCGGAAAACCGTAGCGACGCTCCCACACGCGCAAGGTGTCTTTCGATAAACCGGTTTCGCGCTCGACCGAGGCGATGGGCAGTCCGGGGCCTGAGCTTACTGATGAATTCGTCATATTGTTTTGGACAAATTGTTTACAACGGCAAGATGTTGTCCTAATTGAAGCACACGTACATTGTTTGACCAAGACAAATGACATCCGTATCGCAACCCACATCCGCCGCCGTCGTGCTCATCCTCGCCTTTCAAGCCGCCGCGGAGGCGGCCAAGCCGAAGCGGGCGTTGTCGTGTGCGCCAACCACGACAGCGGACATCCCCGCCGACTTATCTGTTCTACCACCGCCTGGCCACGCCGCACCCGCCGACGCGGCCTCAGCCGGGCGAGGCGCCACGCCTCCAGGCATCCTGCACCGCGCACAAGGTGGTCCGCACATGAAAAATGCCCTCCTCCTGTCCGCTCTACTGCTGACATCCGCCGCACAGGCCGCACCCGACTGGCCGCCTCTGCTCAACCACACGCTCAAGGACATCGACGGCACGATGCAGTCCCTTACACCCAGCTCCCGCTGGCCTATTGTTCATTCGTGCCGCAAGGCATCGATCGGGTTGAGTCCTGCCGCACGCCGCGCCGGGAAGAAGCCGAAGATCACCCCGATCGCGGCGGAGAAGAAGAAGGACAGCAGGTTGATGCCGGGGTCGAACAGGTAGGGTACGTTCATCAGGCCGGCGAGGAAGATGGAAGCTGCGGTGGCGATCGCGATTCCGATCAGACCACCCAGGCTCGACAGCACCACCGCCTCGATCAGGAACTGCAGCAGCACTTCGCGCTCCAGCGCGCCGATGGCGAGGCGAATGCCGATTTCGCGGGTGCGTTCGGTCACCGACACCAGCATGATGTTCATGATGCCGATGCCGCCGACCAACAGGCTCACCGCCGCCACTGCGGCGAGCAGCATGGTGAGGATCTTGGTGGTGCTGGTCAGCGTCTCGGCGATCTGCCGGGTATCCATCACGCGGAAATCGTCGTCTTCGTTTTCGGCGATGTTGCGCCGCTCGCGCAGCAGCATGGTGAGCTGCTGCTTGGTCGCGTCGATCGAGGCGCCCTCCTTGACCGAGATGGTCAGCCGGTTGATGTCCTGGCTGCCGGAAAGCCGTCGCTGCACGGTGCGCAGGGGCATCACCACGATGTCGTCCTGGTCGGAGCCCATGGACGACTGGCCCTTGGCCTTCAGGAGGCCGATCACTTCGCAGGCGAATTGCTTGATGCGGATTTCGCTGCCCACCGGGTTTTGCCGGCCGAACAGCTTGTCGCGCACCGATTCGCCGATCACGCAGACGGCCTTGCCCGCCCGTTCCTCGGTCTCGGTGAAACTGCGGCCGGCTGCGATTTCCCAGTTGCCCGCCTGGAAATAGTCGTTGCTGGTTCCGGTGACCACGGTCGACCAGTTGTTGGCCTGAAACACGACCGTCGCCGCCTTGCTCACCAGCGGTGCGACCAGCCTGGCGGCCGTGATCTGGTTGTGGATGGCCTCGACGTCGGCGCTCTTGAACGGCGGGGCCGCCTCGGCTCCGGGGCCGAAGCGCTGGCCCGGCATCACGATCAGCAGGTTGCTGCCCATGCTGGAGATCTGGTCCGACACGGATTTCGTCGCGCCGTTGCCGAGGGTGACCATGGTGATGACCGCCGCGACGCCGATGACGATGCCGAGAATGGTCAGGAAGGAGCGCATCAGGTTGCGCCGGATCGAGCGCAGCGCGAGCTGCAGCGTGTTCCACAGCATCAGGCGCCCTCCCCGTTGCGGCGGTCGCTGTCGACCTTGCCGTCGACGAAGCGGATGACGCGCTTGGCATGGGCCGCCATGTCGGGCTCGTGGGTGACCATCAGAACGGTGATGCCCTGGTCGCGGTTGAGCGCACTGATCAGGTCCATGATCTCCTCGCCGGTATGGGTGTCGAGGTTGCCGGTGGGCTCGTCGGCCAGCAGCACCGCCGGCCGGGTGACGATGGCGCGGGCGATCGCGACGCGCTGCTGCTGGCCGCCGGAGAGCTCGGCCGGGGTGTGATGCTCCCAGCCCTCGAGGCCGACCTGCCTGAGCGCGGCACGTGCCGCGGCATGGCGTGCGGCAGCGGGCTCGCCACGGTAGATCAGCGGCAGCTCGACATTCTCCAGCGCGGTGGTGCGAGACAGCAGGTTGAATCCCTGGAACACGAAGCCGAGGTAGTTGCGCCTGAGCAGCGCGCGCTCGTTGCGCGTGAGCTGCTCGACCTGCACGCCCTCGAACTCATAGCTGCCGCTGCTGGGCGTGTCGAGGCAGCCGAGGATGTTCATCGCGGTCGACTTGCCGGAGCCGCTGGGGCCCATGATGGCGACGAAATCGCCGGCGTCGATGGCGAGATCGATGCCCTTCAGCGCCTGGAACGCAGCCTGTCCGCTGCCGTAGGTCTTGGTGATGCCGGACAGCCGGATCAGCGCCGCATCGCTCATGGCTGCGCGCTCAGGGCCTCGGTGATCACCTGCATGCCGGCCTTGAGTGCCCCGCCGGTGACCTCGGTCACGCGGCCGTTGGTGGCGCCGGTCTGCACGTCGATGGCGGCCGGCTGCCCATCCTGCAGCACCCACACGCGTTGCGCGCCGCTGTTGCTGTCCACCTGCCGGGGCTTTCGCGTCTGTCTCGGCATGCGCGGCAGCAGGGCCCCCATCACGCTGCCGCCCGATTTCTTCTCGGCGGCATCGCTGGCCGCGGGGGTGAAGCGCAGCGCGGCGTTCGGCACCAGCAGCGCATTTTCGCGCGTCAGGGTGGTGATGTCGGCGGTGCCGGTCATGCCCGGTCGCAGGCTGAGGTCGTCGTTGGCGACCTCGAGCACGGTGAGATAGGAGACGACGCCCTCCGCTTCCTGTGCGCCGTAGCCGACCCGGGTGATGACGGCGCTGTATTCGCGGCCGGGCCAGGCGTCGACGCTGAAGGTCGCCTTCTGCCCCGCCCTGACCTGGCCGACGTCGGCTTCGTCGACGTCGACCTGTAGCTCCATCTTGGTCAGGTCCTCGGCCAGCTTGAACAGCACCGGCGCCTGGAACGAGGCGGCGACGGTCTGGCCCGGGTCCACCTCGCGCGACAGCACCACGCCCCTGATGGGCGAGCGGATGCTGGCCTTGCCCAGATTGGTCTCGTCGGATTGCAGCGTGGCCCGCGCCTGGGTCACGCTGGCGCGGACGCTGGCGACGTTGGCCTCGGCCCGCTTCAGGTTGGCTTCGGCGCTGTCCATTTCGGTCTTGGACGGCACCTTGCCGCCGGACAGCTGCGACACCTGCCGGAAGCGCGACAGCGTGGCGCGCGCTTCCGCCACCGTCGCCTGCGCCTGCAGCACCTGCGCCTCGGCGGCAGCGAGGCTGGCGCGCGATTTCGCCACCGCGTCCTGCAGCCTGGACAGATCCAGCTGCGCCAGGATCTGGCCCTTGTTCACTTCATCGTTGTCGTCGACGTAGACCTTGTCGACAATGCCGGAAAGTTCGCTGCCGACGTCCACCGTGTTGGTCGGCTGCAGGTTGCCGGTGGCGGATACCTTGACCACCAGCGTGCCAAGCGTGGCCGCTTCGGTCGTGTAGCGCGGCGCTGCCTTGTCCTCGCCCGTACGCAAGAAAAGCCAGGCCGCGACGGCAATCACGACCAGTGCGCCAGTCGGCCACAGCCAGCGTCCGGAGAACAGGCCGCCGGATTTGCTTGCGAGAAGTTGCTTCAGGGCGGGGCCCTGCTTGGTTTGCGAAGTGTTGGAATCGTTCATGGAGCGTCCTTGCTGAGCGGGCTGGCTTCGGTCACATGAGGCCAGCCGCCGCCCAGTGCCTTGTACAAACGGATGAGCGCCAGCACGCCGTCGGCGCGGCTGCTGGCGAGACTGTCCTCGGCGGACAGCACGCTGCGCTGGGTGTCGAGTACCGACTGGAAATCGATGAGCCCCGCGCTGTAGCGCTGCTGCGCCAGCTGCGCCGCGTTGCGCGCGGATTCGACGGCAACTGTGAGCGCCTCGACGCGCTCGCGGTTGCGCGCCAGCGCCACCAGCGCGTTTTCCACCTCCTGCAGCGCGGTCAGAACGGCCTGCTCATAGCCCACCTGCGCCTGCTCGCGCACCGCGTCCTGGATCTCGACCTGAGCGCGCAGGCGCCCGGCATTGAAGACGGGGCTGGTGATGCCGGCAAGCAGCGACGAGGTAGCCGCGCCGCTGTTGCCGAGCGCGCCGAGGGTCAGCGCTTCGAGGCCGATCGAGCCGGAGAGCGTGAAGGATGGATAGCGCGCCGCTTCGGCCACGCCCACCCGGGCGGTTTCCGCCGCCAGCTTGCGCTCGGCGGCGCGCACGTCGGGACGCTGGCGCAGGGTGTCGGCCGGGATGCCGACGGCGATCTGATCGGGCACGGCCGGCAGTTCGGCGGTTGTGGCCAGACGCGCATGCAGCGCGCCCGGCGCATGGCCCAGCAGGACATCCAGGCGATGTTCCGATTCGGCAAGGCTGGTTTCAAGACCCGGGATCTGCGCCCGCGTCTGCTCGCGGTTGCTGCGTGCCTGCTCGACGTCCTGGCTGCTGACCAGTCCGGCCTGCGCGCGCCAGTCGGTGAGCTGCAGCGTCTCGGACTGGCTGGCGAGATTGGCGCGGGCAATGCCGAGGCGGGTCTGCAGCGCACGCACCTCGACGTAGTTGCGCGCCACTTCGGACGCCAGCGACACCCGGGTGTTGTCCAGATTCGCAACGCTCGATTCGAGGTCGGCCTCGGCCGCCTCGACCCCGCGCCGCACACCGCCGAACACGTCGAGCTCCCAGCTGGCGTCGAAGCCGGCGCTGAAAGAATTGCGGGCATCGCCGCTGCCGGTCTCCTCGCTCGACCGGCTGCGGCGGGCGCTGCCCGCTGCGGTCACGTCGGGGAAACGCGCGGCGGCGGCCACGCTGCGGCGGGCACGCGCCTCGCGCAATCTCGCCTGCGCGGTGCGCAGGTCGGGGCTGGCCTGCAAGGCTTCGGCGACCAGTTCTGACAGCAGCGGATCGTTCAGGCCTTGCCACCACTGGCTGAGATCGCCGGTCGCGCCAGCATGCGTCAGCGGGCGGGCGGTCGTGTCGATCCGCTTCCAGCCGTCCGGCACGTCTGACGACGCCGGGGTGTAATCGGGGCCGACTGCAACGCATCCCGCGAGGCCAAGACCGGCCAGGATGGGCAACAAGGGCGTAAAGAGGGGAAGGTTCATGGGTGGACGGTGTGTTTGCGGAAATTGTATGCTGGCTTCGTCTGCGGGATTGTGTCGTTTTGTTACCGGATTGCACCAAATGGCCGAATGACCCAAGACTATCAGCCGTCAAGCTGACCATCGCTCTGACTGCACAATCCGCCAGGCATTCGGCTGACGCGCAAAATCAATTCCCCCGGGCTGCATGAAGCCGGACGAAAACGAAGCTGGCATAATCAGGATTCCTCGCCCGACTCCGCGCTCACATGGATCCCGACCGCACCTGCGACAGCCTGTCCGACACCTTCGCGCTGCACGAGGGCGAACTGATCGCCCTGCAAGTGCACGCGACGCATGCGGCGGCTCTTCCCGATACGCATTTCCACGACACGCTGCGCGATGGCACGCCAGCGCCCATGATGGTGGTGATCCCCGCAGGCGCTTTCGAATACGGTGCCGCGCCGCAGGAAACCGCACCGGCGCAGGACCGCCCGCGGCGTGCCGCGCTGATCGAGCGCAGCTTCGCCATCGGCGCCTATCCGGTCACGACGGAGGAATTCGAGAGCTATGCCCGCGCCACCGGCTGGCAGCCGCGCGTGGAACTGGCATGGCTCACCGGGCGCAAGCCGGTGATCAACGTGCGACAGACCGAGGCGCGCGACTATTGCGACTGGTTGTCCGCACAGACAGGCCAGCGTTACCGCCTGCCGACCGAGCAGGAATGGGAATATGCCTGCCGCGCCGGCACGGCGACCGCCTACCCGCAGGGCGACCGCATCGCCCCGGGCGACGCGTTGTACAACACGAGCCAGGGCTACGATGCGGCACGACCCAAGCGCCCGCGCTTGCTGCCGCGCTGCTTCATCCGCTGCGGCGCGATGGAGGTCGGCAAGCTGCGCCCGAACCGCTGGGGTCTCCACGACATGCCGGGCAACGTATGGGAATTCACCGTCAGTCCGTGGACCCGCGACCATGCCAGCCTGCCCGAGCGCCCATTGCCCGGCAGGCAGCAGGCTGTCGTGACCAAGGGCGGTTCCTGGTTCGACGGGCCCGAGGACTGCCGGTCCGCCGCGCGCCGCCGCCGCCTGGAAAACGAACTGGACATCAATCTGGGGTTTCGCGTGGTGCGCGAGCTCTGAACGCCGCCGCGCCCGACGAGCCGATTTTGCCGGGCTGGATCAAGATTGGCTGCCAAATACCCGATGAGTGACAGGTTAGGAACATGACCATGTCCGACCTGCCTGCAGAAACCGATTTTTTCATCGCCGAGCTCGACGCCGCCGTCGAGGCGCACATGAACTGGACGCGCCGTATCGTGCGCTGCGCCGTGCTGCGGTCGACGCCCGGGGAGGATGTGCTCGATCCGCTGGCGCATACCCTGTGCCATTTCGGCGCGTGGTTCATGGAGAACCGGGCGCAATTCAATGCGCTCGAGCCCGAGGCGGCACAGCGTGTGGAGGCGGTGCATCAGGCCATGCACGATGCCATCCGCACCATCTGCAGCGACGTCCTGGCGGGCCGCACCGGTCGCAGCGAGGACCTCGACGAGTTCGAGGCCTCGCAGGCAGAACTGATCAGCCTGCTGGCCAGCTTCAAGACGCTGATCCTGTCGAACGCGGTGCGCATCGATCCGCTGACCGGGTTGCCCCTGCGCTACAACGTCGAGAACGATTTCGCCCTGTACCAGAAGGAAGCCCGCCGCAATCGCAGCCTGCTGTATGTGGTGATGATCGACGTGGATCATTTCAAGCCGATCAACGACACCTACGGGCATCAGGTGGGCGACCTGGTGTTGCGCCACGTCGCCAATACGCTGAAGCAGGGCCTGCGCGGCGACGAGCCGCTGTATCGTTTCGGCGGCGAGGAATTCCTCTGGTTGCTGAAATGCAAGTCTGCCGAAGAAGCCAGGAAATCCGCGCGCCGCATTCTGGCGTCCGTCGGAACCACCCCGGTGCCGATCGACGACGATGAAACCCTGCGGCTGACCATCACCATGGGACTGGCGCTGGCCGGCGAGAGGGAAGACCTGTCGAGCGCCATCAAGCGTGCCGACATGGCGTTATACGAAGGCAAGCAAAGCGGGCGCAACCGCTACGTCATCGCCGAACCCTGAGGCACTTCAGCGCATTCGGCTTCAGAGCGCCAGTTCTTCCTTCGACTGCAGGATCGCCTGCGCCAGACGCAAACCGCTTTCCCACGCGCGTTCGACACCGACCCCCGCGATGCCGTCGCCGATCAGCGCGACCCGATTCTCGCGGTCGCCGACCCAGAAGCCGCCGACCGGGTTTTCCGGACGCGCATGGCGCCACAGGTGGGACGCCTCGATCTCCACCGGCCACGGCAGCCCCAGCAGGCCCATCAGCGCCGAGGCTGCACGGTTGCTGGCTTCCATCTCGGAGGCTTCGAGATAGGTTTCGCTGAATTCGTGCGTGGCATAGACCGACCACAGGCCGGGTCCGCCGGATGGCTGGCGCACCGCGAGATTCAGCAGGTGGTCGTCGAACTTGATGACGTCGGCCGCCGGACCGCCGTCCCAGCGCATCAGGAAGGACCAGATCGGGCGGTAGCGCACCTCGGCCAGGCGCTCACGCAGCAGCGGCAGTGCGTCGAGCATGGGAATGGCCTGCGGCGCCGGCACGCTGCAGATCACGCAGTCGAAATCGCCCAGTTCGCGGCCGTCTTCCAGCACCAGGGTGCGCGGCTTCAAGGCGGCGACGCGGTGGCCGGTGTGCAGGCGCGCGCTGCCGAGGAGCTTCCGCACCAGTTGCGAGGGCTCGATGGTGGGACAGTAGTGATTCTGCAGTTGCGCCTCGGCCCATGAAATGGTGGCACGGCCCTGCCAGACGTTGCCGCGCACCGCCGATACCCAGCCCTGACGCACCCAGTCGCGCAACTGGCTGCGGAAGGGATCGCGCTTGGCCGAAACGAAGGGCGTGCCGAGCGTGGCCCAGCCCTGCTCGAAGCGGCGGGTCGACAAGCGTCCGCCCGCGCCGCGCGCCTTGTCGAACACATCCACCTCCCATCCCGCCGCGGCGAGCGTGCCTGCGCAACTGGCGCCGGCGATGCCCGCGCCTACGATCCCTGCCCTGAGTTTTGTCATGCGTCCCTACCTTGTGTCTGTCGATGAAACGGCGTGCGTCGTTGCATCGCCCGATACAGCCCAACTCTATCAGCAAATTCTTAATTGCCGATACAAAGACCCTGCTTCGCCCGATGGCGTTGCGTCAGGCGAACGTCCTGTGCATGGCGACGTGCGGAATGCCGGCCTCTTCGTAGGCGGGTCCGTCGGCGACGAAGCCCGCTCGCGAATAAAAGGCGGCGGCGTGGATCTGCGCGCTGAGCCGCAGCGTCGCATGGCCGCGCGCACGGGCGGCGGACATCGCCGCGTTCAGCAGCGCCCGGCCGACACCGTGCCCGCGCCAGGCCGGGAGCACCGCCATGCGGCCGATATGGCCGTCGGGCAGCAGGCGGGCGCAGCCGACCGGCGCGCCGTCCTTCGCCAGCACAAGGAAATGCATCGAGACCGCATCGTGCTCGTCCCATTCCATCGCCTCGGGCACGCCCTGCTCGTCGATGAACACCGCGCGCCGCACCGCTGCGAGACGCGCGGCGTCGCGCGCCCAGTCGGTCTCGACGAGGGTATATGCCCGCTCAGGCATGCGCGAAGCGGCGTGCCGCGCGATGGCCGCGTGGCGCCTGCACGCCGCGCAGCGCCCACAGCCCGAGGACGAAATAGCTGCCGGTGATCAGCAGAGACTGGCGATGGTCGCCCTGGGTGATCCAGCTGGCCGCGCCGTAGGTCAGCGGTCCGAGGATGGACGCCAGCTTCACCGCCAGCCCCCACAATCCGAAGAACTCGGCCTGCTGAGCCGGCGGCGCGAGCAGGCCGACCATCGCGCGGCCCGCCGACTGCGACGCGCCCATGCACAGTCCGGCCAGGTTGGCGGCGATCCAGAACATGCGCTCGTCGGGCGCCGCCCACGCCAGCAGCACCATCGCAATCCAGCCGACGAGCGTCAGCGCGATCGACCGTACATGACCGATGCGGTCCTGCACGTGACCGAATGCGAAAGCGCCGAGTGCCGCGGTGATATTGACCACCAGCACCAGTTGGATCGTCTGCCGGGTATCGAAACGGAACACTTCGCTGGCGTAGATTGCCGCCAGCGTGATGACCGCCTGGATGCCGGCCTGGTACAGCACGGTACAGACCAGAAATCGCTTCAGATCGGGCAGACGCTCAAGATGGCCCAGCGTATGGCGCACCTGTGCCCACGCGCTTTTCGCAGTACGACCGGGCTGCGGCACGGCACGTTCGCGCAGCATCAGGAGCGTCGGCAGGCTCGCCAGCAGGAAGATCCCGGCAGTGAGGAGCATCGCTACCGGCACGAAGTCGGCGGCGCCCTGCCCTGCGTCCTGCGCCCAGCTGATGTATGCCAGGCTGGCACCGAGCGACACCAGCCCGCCGATGTAGCCCAGCGCCCAGCCCCAGCCCGATACGCGGCCGAGCGCACGCGGCCGCGCGAGTTCGGGGAGAAACGCGGCAATCAGGTTTTCCCCGGTGCCGAAGAAATAGTTGGAGAGCACAAGCGCCGCGATCGCCAGCAGCAGCGCGCCTGGCGCAGCGAAATAGAGCGCCGCGGTGAAGCCGACGCAGCCCAGCGTGGTCAGCCACAGCAGGCGCTTCTTGCTGGCGTGGGCGTCGGCCCAGGCGCCGATCAGCGGTGCCGTCAGCATCACCAGCGCGTAGGACACCGAGAGCGCCAGCGTCCACGCGAAGGTCGCCCACGGTGCCTTGCCGGCGACGACCCCGACGAAGTAGGCGCTGAACACCGCGGTGATGACGACGGTGGTGTAGCCCGAATTGGCGAAGTCGTACATCGCCCACGCCCACAGCTCACGCTTGCGCACGCCCGGCTGCAGCAGGCCAGCCCTGATCCGGGCCGAAGGGCGGCTGCCCATCAGACAGTCTCGTCCTCGGCCTGCTGCTGCAGCGCCCACATGTGGGCGTACACGCCGTTCCGCGCCAGCAGCTCGGGATGGCGGCCGCGTTCGACGATGCGCCCGCCCTCCATGACCAGGATCTCGTCGGCCTCGACCACGGTGGAAAGACGATGCGCGATGATGAGGCTGGTGCGGCTCCTGGCGATTTCCAGCAGTTCGGCCTGGATCGCCTTTTCGGTCTTGGTGTCGAGCGCCGAGGTGGCCTCGTCGAGAATGAGAATGGACGGATTCTTCAGCAGCGTGCGCGCGATCGCGACACGCTGCTTCTCGCCGCCCGACAGTTTCAGGCCGCGTTCGCCCACCACGGTGTCCCAGCCCTGCGGCAGGGTTTCGATGAAATGCAGGATGTGCGCGGCGCGCGCGGCCTCGATCACTTCGTCCCGCGTCGCATCCGGCCGGCCGTAGGCGATGTTGTAGTAGATGCTGTCGTTAAACAGCACGGTGTCCTGCGGCACCACGCCGATGGCGGCGCGCAGGCTGTCCTGCGTGACGTGGCGGATGTCCTGGCCGTCGATGGCGATGCTGCCGGCGCCGACGTCGTAGAAGCGGAACAGCAGCCGCGCCAGCGTCGACTTGCCGGCGCCGCTCGAACCCACTGCCGCCACCGTCCTGCCGGCCGGGATGGTGAAGCTGACGTCGTGCAGGATGGGGCGATCGGGATTGTAGGCGAAGCTGACGTGATCGAATTTCACCTCGCCGGCAATGACGTCGAGCTCGCGCGCGTCGGGCTTGTCCTCAACCTCGCGCGGCCGCTGCATCAGTGCGAACATGCGCTCGACGTCGGTGATCGATTCCTTGATCTGGCGGTACATCACGCCGAGGAAGCTCAGCGGCTGGAAC
>JADFDN010000021.1 GCA_018262815.1 Thiobacillus sp. | reverse complement strand
GGCGAACCATCGTCTGGCGTTCGATCGCCTGCGCGACCGCGAGATGGTCGTCAAGCTGTTCGGCGAACTGGGTCCGCGCTACAAGACCCGTCCCGGCGGCTATCTGCGTATCCTGAAATACGGCTTCCGCAATGGCGACAACGCCCCGATGGCACTGGTCGAGCTTGTTGACCGCCCCGAGACCGATGTCGAGCCGGTCGAGGCCGAGTAAGTCGGACCAAGTCCGCGATACGTAAAAAAGCCGGGTTGATCCCGGCTTTTTTTCTGCCTGGGTGCCCGCGGCTCCGGCTGGCAGCTTGCCGCCGGCCTGACTTGTCGGGCATAGTCGTGCCTCGATTCTAGATTGGGAAAGCCCCGTGATCGTCCTTTTTACCGATTTCGGCATGCGTGATCCGTATGTGGGGCAGGTCAAGGCGCGCCTTGCGGAACATGCGCCCGCGCAACAGGTGGTGGACCTGCTGCATGAGGTGCCGGATTTCAATCCGCATGCAGGCGCGCATCTGCTGGCGGCGTTTGCCCCCGGTTTTCCGCCTGGCAGCGTGTTTTTGGCGGTAGTCGATCCCGGCGTCGGCACCCCGCGTGATGCCGTGGTGGCGATGGCCGGTGGCCGCTGGTTCGTCGGACCCGACAACGGCCTGCTCTCGGTGGTCGCAGCGCGCCATCCCGACACCCGGCTGTGGCGCATTACCTGGCAACCCGAGGGGCTGTCGGCCACATTTCATGGTCGCGATCTGTTCGCCCTGATCGCAGCCGACATCGCGCGCGGCGAATTTCCCACCGACAAGTTGAGCTCCGCCGACAAATTGAGCGTCGAGTTCGATGCGAACGATCTGGCGCGGGTGATCTACATCGACCATTACGGCAACGCCTGGACCGGCGTGCGCAGTGTGCCGAAGGATGCGCGCGTCACCTCGGCCGGGAAACCGTTCAGGCACAGCGACAGCTTCGGCCTCGTCGGCAAGGGCGAGGGGTTCTGGTTCATCAACAGCGTCGGCCTGCTCGAACTCGCGGTCAATCGCGGCAGCGCTGCCACCACCTATGGCCTGAAGATCGGCGACCCGGTACAGGTGCAGCGGCTCAACTGAGCGCGCTCAGTCCAGGCCGACCAGCAGCACCCGGTAATCGTTGACGTTGGTGCGGGTGGGGCCGCTGACGACCAGGTCGCCCAGCGCGGAAAAAAAACCGTGGCTGTCGTGATTCGCCAGATACGCGGCGGCGTCCAGTCCCTGCGCGCGAGCGCGTACCAGCGTATCCGGGCTGATCACGGCCCCTGCGTTGTCCTCGCTGCCGTCGATGCCATCGGTGTCGCACGCAATCGCCCATGCAGGCGTGTCCGCCAGTTCTAGCGCCAGCGCCAGTAGAAATTCCGTATTGCGGCCACCGCGGCCGTGTTGCGGTCGCAGCGTGACGGTCGTCTCGCCACCGGAAATCAGTGCGAGTGGCTGCCGCCGCGCCAATGCACGCGCCAGCGCAGCCTGTTCCCTGGCCGCGGCCTGGGCATCGCCGCTGATACAGTCGGACAGCACGATCGCGGGAATGCCGCGCAGTTCGAAATGCCGGGCCGCGGACTCAAGACTGTTCGATGCACTGGCGATGACACGGTTTTCCATGCGGGCGAAACAGGCGTCACCTGGTTTGGGGCTATCGGCACGATGGCCGGCGGCACAAGCTTCTAGGTGATCCTTGACGCCTGCGGGCAAGGCGATCCGGAAGTGCTGCAGCCGTTCGAGCGCATCGGCGCAGGTGGTGGGATCGGGCGCGCAAGGGCCGGACGCGATATGGGTCGGATTGTCGCCGACGACGTCGGAAATGATCAACGCCAGCCCCGGGGCACCGCGTGCCGCTCGTGCCAGGCGTCCGCCCGAGAGGCGGGTGAGGTGCTTGCGCACGGTGTTGATGTCGTGGATGGTCGCGCCCGCGCCGAGCAGCGCCTTGGTCATCTGGCGCAGTTCCTTGAGCGTCACGCCCTCGACCGGCGCGGCGAGCAGGCTGGAGCCGCCGCCTGAAATCAGCGCCAGCAGCAGATCGTCTGGTCCCAGTTGGCCCGCCATCTCCAGCATGCGCAAGGCGGCTTCCTCGCCGCGTCCGTCGGGCAGCGGATGGCTGGCTTCGACGACCTCGATGCGGTGGGTGGGGAGGCCGTGCTGGTAGCGGGTGACGACCAGCCCGGACAGGGGGGCGTCGGCCGGCCAATGGGCTTCCACCGCGGCCGCCATGCTGGCGGCCGCCTTGCCGCCGCCGACCACCAGGGTACGGCCGCGCGGCGGGGCAGGCAGGTGCGGTGGCAGGATGTGCGCGGGATCGGCGGCGGCCACCGCAGCGCGGAAGGATTCAAGCAGCAGATCGCGTGGCTTCATCGGCGCGGACCCCGGATCAGGCGGCAGCCGGCCGACGCAGCCTGCGTCCCAGGCCGCCGCGCAGGCTGGGACCGATCTGCATCGCCATCCGGAACAGGATCGGCATGGTGAACAGCGTGAGCGTGGTGGCGACCAGCAGGCCCCACACCAGACTCGCCGCCATCGGCCCCCAGATCAGCGACTTGCCGCCCAGCCCGACGGCCAGCGAGAACAGGCCGCCGATGGTCGTGGTGGTGGTGATGATGATGGGGACGACGCGGCGGCGCGCGGCATAGAGCGTGGCATGCAGCAGGCCCATGCCGGACGCGAGCCGTGCGTTGGCGGCGTCGATCAGCACGATGGCCGAGTTGACCGCAATGCCGGTGAGCGCGATGACGCCGTACAGCGTGTAAAGGCTCAAGGGGTTCTGCGTGATGAAAAGGCCGAACACCACGCCGGTGAAGGCCATCGGCACCGTCAGCAGGATCAGCAGCGGCTGCCAGTAGGAGCGGAACTGCGCGGCGAGAATGAGGTAGATCAGGCCGATCCCCAACAGGAACAGCATTTTCATCGCGTCCAGGCTCTCGTTGATGTCGTCCAGCTCGCCGGAGAAATCGATGCGGGTATTCGGATAGCGCGCCTCCATGGAGTCCCACTGCGCAGCGATCTGCGTATTCGCCTCCACCGTGTCGATGCGTTCCTTGTCGAGATCGGATTCGATCGTGATCGCGCGCTTGAGGTTGTAGTGCTTGATGCCGCCGGAGCCGATCCGGGTGTCGGCATGCACCAGCGCACCCAGCGTGGTGGTGCCGCCACCGGGCAGCGCCACCGGGTCGGCCAGCAGCTGCTGGATGTCGGTGAGCGTGTCCTGGCTGGCCCCGCCATGATGGGCCCCGCCTTGATTCGGTGTGGCGCCGCGTACCCGCACTTCGATCTTGTCGCCGCGGTCGCGCGTCTCGGTGATGATTTCGCCCTCCGTGTGCAGACGCACCAGCCGCGCCACCGTGGCGGGATCGAGCCCGGCGTTTTTCAGGGCGTCCGCATCAAGCTCCAACACCATCTGCGGCCGTCCCGGCAAATCGTCGTCGGTGACATCGCGGGTGCCGTCGATCCTGATCACGGCCTGCTTCAGTTCCTGCGCGGCCGCCCGCAACTCGTCGACGTCGTCGCCTCGAAGCCGCAGCTTGATGGCCTTGGCTGCCGGCGGTCCTCCGGAAAGCTGGGTGAAGGAAATCTTGCCCGGAGTGGGCAGGGCTTCGATCTCCTGCCGCATCGCGTCCACCACTTCGCCGACCTCGCGCATGTCCTCTCCGCGCGGATTGAGCGATACGCTGACCTGGCCATAGGATTCGCCATACAGCGGCTCGGTGTCGGTCCATTTCATCCCGGCGTAACTCGTCACCCCGCGGGCCTCGCCTGCATTCAGGTGCCGGCGCACCACCGCTTCCACCCTGGCCGTCTCGCGCAGGGTGACGTCGATGGCGCTGCCGCTCGGCATGTCGATGTTGACGTAGAACAGGCGGATCGGGTCGAAGGCGAAGAACTGTGTGCGCACTGCGCCGCTGGCCACCAGCGCCACGGCGCCGACGAACAGGGTCAGCACGACCAGCCCGCTGATCCACGGATGCCGCATGAGCCTGACCAGCAAGCGGGTGTATTTCAACCGCAGCGTATGGGTGTGGCGCTCGCGCACCGGCTGCAGACGCGTCGGCTTCCTGAAGTTGAGCTTCAGCCCCACCACGTGCGCTGGCATCATCCAGTAGGCCTCGAGCAGGCTGATGCTGAGCGCCAGCGTCACCACCAGCGGCACCAGCAGCATGAACTTGCCGACGATCCCGGGCATCAGCATCAGCGGCAGGAAGGCGGCGATGGTGGTGGCGACCGCCGCCAGCACCGGCAGGCCGACTTCGCGAATGGCGTCGAGCGTCGCCGGCAGTGCCTCTGCCCCGCGCGCGATGCGGTAATAGATGGCTTCGGTGATCACCACGGCGTCGTCCACCAGCATGCCCAGCGCGATGACGATGCCGAGCAGCACCGGGATGCTCAGGGTGAAATCGAAGGCATACAGGATGGCGAACGCGCCCGCCAGAGAAAAGGGAATGCCCAGGCTGACCAGCATCGCCAGCCGGCTGCCGAGGAACAGCCAGCACAATCCCAGCACGATCAAGAGGCCGATCAGCGCATTGGTTTCCATCACCCCGATGGCCTGTTTTGTCGGCACGGTCTGGTCGTCGAACAGCATCAGAGAAAAGCCGCCTGGCTTCAAGGCTGCTTCGCGTTCGGCGATGTAGCGGTTGATGTCGGACACCAGGTTCAGTGTATTGACCTTGCTTTTCTTGGTCACCGCCAGGATCACCGCCGGCTGCCCGTTGCTTGATGCCAGGCTGCTGGCGCGCGCGCGCGCGGTTTCCACCGTTGCCAGCGCGGACAGCGGAACCGGCGAGCCCAGACTGGGCGAAAGCACCGTCAGGCGGCCCAGATAGTCGGCGTCGGGCTGCTCGCCGATCACCCGCACCAGCCAGTCGTCCTCGCCCACCCGCGCCCGGCCGGCAAAGGTGTCGCGGAACCAGGCACGCACCGCGTCGGCGATCTGTACCGCCGTCAGCCCGCGTGCCGCGACCTCATGGGGCGAAAATTCCACCCGCAATTCGGGATCGTTCTGGCCGGTCGCCAGCACCCGGTCGACGCCGGGGAGGCGCTCGATATCGTCCTCAATCTGCCGGGCGGTGCGGCGCAGGCGTTCGTCGTTGGCGGGGCCCGTCAGCAGCACCATCGCCGTCGGAAAACCGTTCGACGTGGTGATCTCCTGCACATCGGGTTCCTTCGCGTCGTCCGGCAGATCGCTGTTGTACTTGTTCTGCACCAGCCGCCGCAGGTCGGTCACGTGCTTGTCGAACTGGCGTTCGGACACCTCGCGGAAGCGCACCAGGATGATCGAGGAATTGTCGCGACTGGTGCTGGACACGAAGCGGATGTCGGGCAGCGTGCGGATCGCTTCTTCCAGCGGATCGGTGACCTTCTTCTCGACGTCCTCGGCCGCGGCACCCGGCAGCACGGTGTTCACCACCAGCCAGTTGAAGTTGATTTCCGGATCCTGCTCGCGCGGCATGCCGAGGTAGCCCAGCACGCCGAGCAGCAGGATCACCGCGAAGGACACATTCGCCAGCGGGTGGTTGGTGATGAAGCGCGCGTAGGGACTCATGGGGGCGGCATCAGCGCGACGTCACCGCCATGCCGTCCTGCAGGGCAAAGCGGCCGTCGGTGACAAGTGCGGCATCCGCCGGCAAGGCCGCAACCGTTGCCGGCCGGCCTTCCTGCGCACCGGGCAAGGGTACGAAATGTGCGCGCCCCTGACTGACGACAAACACGCCGAGCCTGCCGTTGCGCCGGATCAGGTAATCC
Organism: Thiobacillus sp.; assembly: GCA_018262815.1. Taxonomy (GTDB): domain Bacteria; phylum Pseudomonadota; class Gammaproteobacteria; order Burkholderiales; family Thiobacillaceae; genus Thiobacillus. Next base: position 29,324 of record JADFDN010000021.1, on the reverse strand, counting down.
GCCGGCACGAAGGGGCGCGGATCGCGCCAGCGCAGTACGCCGTTGCTGCCTGGTGCCGGGGCGGCTTTTGGAAAAATGAACCTTGCTTCGCGGGTACGCGAAGCAAGGTTCATCGCTGGCGAGATGCGCAACAGCTTCACGGCATATTCGCGGCCCTGGCTGATGAACGCCGGACTGGCTTGCGTCAGCCGCTCGGCATCGCCGGCCTGCAATTGCACGGATAGCTGCAGGCGCGAGGTGTCCCACAGCTGCACGATGGGAGTGCCGGGGCTCGCCAGCTCGCCGACCTGCGCCAGCCGGGTTTCCACGATCGCGGGGAAGGGGCTGCGCAACGTGCACTTGCCGACGTCGCGCCGGGAGGCGGCGCGCGCTGCGGTGTCAAGCCTGACCTCGGCCGCGATCACTGCGACCTCGGTTTTCTTCGCGTCGAGCGCATCGCTTGAGATGAAGTTTTTGGCGGCCAGCTCCGTGCTTCGCTGCAACTGCAGCTGGGCAAGCCTGAGGCGTGCCTGCGACGATTCCAGCGCGGCTTGCGCGCGTTGCGCGGCAATTCGCGTATCGGCGCAATCGAGTTGCGCCACCACCGCGCCCCGGGCGATGCGTTGGCCGGGTTCCACCGGGATGCGGTCGATGCGGGCGGACAGCTCGGCCGCGAGTTTGGCAAGGTTGAGCGATACCACCTGCGCCGATGCCTCGCGCACGGGATGGATGGCCAGCTCGGCCAGTCGTTGGCTCTTGACGGCAACTGGCGGTGCGGCCAGCGCGGGCATGCACAACAGGGCGAACAGGCAGATGACAGGACGCATGGCGGGAACGAAAAATGGGATTGGCTGAATTGTAGCGGCTGGTGTTTCGAGCCGGCGACGCCAAACAAAAACGGCCAGGTAAACCTGGCCGTCTGCACGAGCTGATACGGAACGATTACTTGGCAGCGTCCTTGGCCTCATCGGCCATCTCTTGTGCCGTGTCGGCGGCATCCTGGGCGGTCTCGGCTGCGGCATCGGCAGCGGCGTCACCCGCGGCAGCGGCGGCATCACCCGCGGCTTCGGCAGAAGCCGCCGCTGCATCGGCGGCTGAACCTGCGGCATCAGCGGCGGAGTCGGCAGCAGCGTCCGCGGCTTCCTGGGCTTGCTCCATGGCCGGGGCGGAGGCTTCTTCAGCCTTCTGGCAGGCGGTCAGTGCGAGGGCGGCGAACAGTGCGACGAGAAGTTTCGATTGCATGGATGTATCTCCCTGGTGTGGATTGAAAGTAAAGGAACTGCGAGTCTGGCAACTCGCAACTCTTATTAATAACGGCAAAACGCCTGCGGGACAAGCTTATTGATGTTTTTTGTCAAAACCGCTCATCCGGGCGCAGGTAGCGCCATTGTCCCGCGGGCAGGTCGCCGAGGCGCACGCGACCGATGCGTACGCGCTTCAGCCCCACCACTTTCAGTCCGACCAGTTCGCACATGCGGCGGATCTGGCGCTTGCGGCCCTCCTTCAGGATGAAGCGCAACTGGTCGGCATTCTGCCAGCCGACCCTGGCCGGGCGCAGCTTACGGCCGTCGAGCGAGAGACCGTGGTTGAGCAGGGCGAGGCCGCGGTCGTCGAGCCGGCCCTCGACCCGGACCAGATATTCCTTCTCGATATCCGAGTCTTCGCCGATCAGCTGTCTGGCGATGCGCCCGTCCTGCGTCAGCACCAGCAGGCCGGTGGAATCGATGTCGAGCCGCCCGGCCGGCGCCAGGCCCCTGAGGTGCGCGGGATGGAACGCCTGATTCGCGCGACCGTCCTGCCACTGGGTTTCGGGCCGGACCAGCGTCACCGCCGGCTGATAGCCCGGTTCCGGCTGCCCTGACACATAGCCGACCGGTTTGTGCAGCAGGATCGTCGCGCGTTGCTGTTGCTGCACGCTGGCGGCAGTGTCGAGGCGGATCGCGCAGTCGGGATCGACCTTGGTGCCGAGTTCGCTGACGCGCTTGCCGTCGACGAATACCAGCCCGCGCTCGATATAGCTGTCGGCTTCGCGGCGCGAACACAGGCCGCGCTCGGACATCAGCTTCGAAAGGCGGACGGGGTCGGACATCCTAGTGTCGCGACAGGACCGGCTGCAGGTACTGCCCGGTATGGCTCGCCGGATTGTCTGCCACCGCCTCCGGCGTGCCTTCGGCGATGATCATGCCGCCGCCGGCGCCGCCTTCGGGGCCGAGGTCGATCAGCCAGTCGGCGGTCTTGATGACGTCGAGGTTGTGCTCGATGACGACCACGCTGTTGCCGGCGTCGGAGAGTCGTTGCAGCACCTTCAGCAACAGGTCGATGTCGGCGAAATGGAGGCCCGTGGTCGGCTCGTCGAGGATGTAGAGCGTGCGTCCGGTGTCGCGCTTGGACAGTTCGAGCGCGAGCTTGACGCGCTGCGCCTCGCCGCCCGACAGCGTGGTGGCGGACTGGCCGAGGCGGATGTAGCCGAGGCCGACATCGAGCAGGGTCTGCAGCTTGCGTTTGACCACCGGCACCGCGGCGAAGAATTCGTGCGCCTGCTCGATGGTCATTTCCAGCACGTCGCGGATGGTCTTGCCCTTGTACTGCACTTCCAGCGTCTCGCGGTTGTAGCGTGCGCCGTGGCAGACGTCGCAGGGGACGTAGATGTCCGGCAGGAAGTGCATCTCGACCTTGATCACGCCGTCGCCCTGGCAGGCTTCGCAGCGCCCGCCCTTGACGTTGAAACTGAAGCGCCCCGGACCGTAGCCGCGTGCGCGCGCTTCCGGCACCCCGGCGAAGAGTTCGCGGATCGGCGTGAAGAGGCCCGTGTAGGTCGCCGGATTGGAGCGCGGGGTGCGGCCGATCGGCGACTGGTCGACGTTGATCACCTTGTCGAAGAATTCCAGTCCGCGGATTTCTCCATGCGGCGCCGGCTCGGCGCTGGAACCGTACAGATGGCGTGCGACCGCGGTGTAGAGCGTGTCGTTGATCAGCGTCGACTTCCCGGAGCCGGATACGCCGGTGACGCAGACGAACAGCCCGACCGGCAGAGTGAGCGTGACGTTCTTCAGGTTGTTGCCGCTGGCGTCGGTCACCACCAGCTGCCGTTCAGGATCGGCCTGGCGGCGCTTTTTTGGAATGGCGATGCGGCGGCGGCCGGACAGGAACTGCCCGGTGAGAGAGTCTTCCGCCATGCGGATCGCTTCCGGCGTGCCTTCCGCCACCACCTCGCCGCCGTGCACCCCGGCGCCGGGACCCATGTCGACCACGTAGTCGGCGGCGCGGATCGCGTCTTCGTCGTGCTCGACCACCAGCACCGAGTTGCCGATGTCGCGCAGGTGCTTGAGCGTCGCCAGCAGGCGGTCGTTGTCGCGCTGGTGCAGGCCGATCGACGGTTCGTCGAGCACGTACATCACGCCGGTCAGGCCCGATCCGATCTGGCTGGCCAGCCGGATGCGCTGCGACTCGCCGCCCGACAGCGTGTCGGCGGAGCGATCGAGCGACAGGTAGTCGAGCCCGACGTTGTTGAGGAAGCCGACGCGCGCGACGATCTCCTTGACGATCTTGTCGGCGATCTGCGCGCGATGGCCTTCGAGCGTGAGCGCCTCGAAAAACGCCAGCGCCTCTTTCAGAGGCATCGCGCTGACCTGGTAGATCGGCATGCCGCCGACCATCACGTGACGCGCTTCCTCGCGCAGCCGGGTGCCGTGGCAGGCCGGGCAGGGCTTGTTGTTCTGGTACTTGGCGAGTTCCTCGCGCACCGCCATCGAATCCGACTCGTGGTAGCGCCGCTCCATGTTGGCAAGCACGCCCTCGAACGGGTGCTGGCGCGTGGTGAAGCCGCCGCGCGGCGCGAGATACTGGAAGCCGATCGCTTCCTTGCCGCTGCCGTTGAGAATGATGTCGCGGATGCGCTCAGGCAGATCTTCGAATGGCGTGTCGAGGTCGAAGCCGTAATGCATCGCCAGGCTCTGCAGCATCATGAAGAAGAACTGGTTGCGCTTGTCCCAGCCCTTGATCGCGCCGGAGGCGAGCGAAAGATGCGGGAAGGCGACCACGCGCGCCGGATCGAAAAAGGTGATCTGGCCGAGTCCGTCGCAGGTGTTGCAGGCGCCCATCGGATTGTTGAAGGAAAACAGGCGCGGCTCCAGTTCCGGCAGCGCGTAGCTGCAGATCGGACAGGCGAACTTGGCGGAGAAGAGGTGTTCCTTGCCAGCGTCCATCTCCACCGCCAGCGCGCGTCCATCCGCGTGGCGCAGCGCGGTCTCGAAGCTTTCCGCAAGTCGCTGCTTGGCGTCGGCGCGGACTTTCAGGCGGTCGACCACGACCTCGATGGTGTGCTTCCTGTTCTTGTCGAGCTTCGGAATGGCGCCGATTTCATGAACTTTTCCATCGACCCGCACCCGCACGAAGCCCTGTGCCCTTAATTCAGCGAACAGCTCCAGGTTCTCGCCCTTGCGCCCCACCACCAGCGGCGCCAGCACCATCAGCTTGGTGTCTTCCGGCAGCGCCAGCACCGCGTCGACCATCTGCGACACGGTCTGCGCGGCGAGCGTGATGCCGTGCTCGGGGCACTGCGGGTCGCCGACGCGGGCATACAGCAGACGCAGGTAATCGTGGATCTCGGTGACCGTGCCGACGGTCGAGCGCGGGTTGTGGCTGGTCGCCTTCTGCTCGATCGAGATCGCCGGGGAGAGGCCTTCGATCAGGTCGACGTCGGGCTTTTCCATCAGCTGCAAAAACTGCCGCGCGTAGGCCGACAGCGATTCGACGTAGCGCCGCTGGCCTTCGGCGTACAGCGTGTCGAACGCGAGCGAGGACTTGCCCGAGCCCGACAGCCCGGTGATCACCACCAGCTTGTTGCGCGGCAGGTCGAGGTTGACGTTCTTCAGGTTGTGGGTGCGGGCGCCACGGATGCGGATGAATTCCATTGTTTGACGGCCATCGATTAGGCGGCGAGCGTAATTCGCAACCTGCTAATATAACGGACTTCCCGACTCAGCCGAACCCGCAGTGGCCCAGATCGACCTGTCCGACAGCATGACCCGCGCCGAAAAGCGCGCCGCATCGGGCCTGGCGGCGATCTTCGGCCTGCGCATGCTGGGCATGTTCCTGATCCTGCCGGTATTCGCGCTGTACGCCGAGCACCTGCCGGGCGGCGACAATCACACCCTTGTCGGCCTCGCGCTCGGCATGTACGGCCTGACCCAGGCGATCCTGATGCTTCCGTTCGGCATGGCGTCCGACCGCATCGGCCGCAAGAAGGTCATCATTTTCGGCCTCATCGTGTTCGCGCTCGGCAGCTTTCTCGCCGCCGCCGCCGCCGACATCTACTGGACCATCGCCGGCCGCGCGCTGCAGGGCGCCGGGGCGATTTCCGCCGCGGTCACCGCGATGCTGGCCGACCTCACCCGCGAGGAGCACCGCACCAAGGCGATGGCACTGGTCGGTTCGACCATCGGCATCGCCTTTGCCGTATCGCTGGTGGCAGGGCCGGCGCTCAACCAGATCATCGGCGTACCCGGGCTTTTCGCGCTCACCGGCATCCTCGCACTGGCTGCGATCTGGGTGGTGAAAGTGTGGGTGCCCGACCCCGCCGACAGCCATTTTCACGCCGACGCCCAGGCCAACCCCGCAAAGCTGATGGACGTGCTGAAAAACGGCCAGCTGGCGCGGCTCGATTTCGGTATTTTCGCCCTGCACGCGGCGCAGATGGCGATGTTCGTCGTGGTGCCGGTGGCGCTGAAGAACAGCGGGCTGGCCGCCGACGACCACTGGGCGGTGTATCTGCCGGTGCTGCTCGGCTCCTTCGTGCTGATGGTGCCCGGCATCATCTATGGCGAGAAGCGCGGCCAGATGAAGCCGGTCTTCGTCGGTTCGGTGGCGCTGATGCTGCTGGCCCAGCTGGGGCTCGCGTTCGGTATCGACCATTTCTGGGGCATCGTGTGGGCGCTGTTCTTCTATTTCGTCGCCTTCAACCTGCTGGAGGCCAGCCTGCCCTCGCTGATTTCCAAGCTCGCCCCGGTGTCGGCCAAAGGCACCGCGATGGGCGTCTACAATACCGCACAGGCGCTGGGCCTGTTCTTCGGCGGCGTGTTCGGCGGCTGGCTGGCGCAGCACCATGGTTTTGCAGCCGTGTTCATTTTCTGCGTCGTGCTGATGACGGTCTGGTTGCTGGCGAGCCTGTCGATGACCGCGCCGCCCGCAATCAAGACCCGGCTGTTTCGCGTCGGCGTGATGCCCGCCGATCAGGCTGCATTGCTGAAGGCGCAACTGGCCGAAGTGGCGGGCGTGGTCGAAGCCGTGGTGCTGGCCGAAGAAGGCGTGGCCATGCTCAAGGTCAGCCTCAAGGGCTGGGACGAAGCCGGCGTGCGCAGCCTGCTGGAAACAGCCTGATAGAATTCGCACCCTATTCAGCACGATAATCAATCCACTTTCAATCCGGGGGTAAACATGGCATCCGTCAACAAGGTCATTCTGGTCGGCAACCTGGGGCGCGACCCCGAAATGCGCTACCTGCCGAGCGGCGAAGCCGTCGCCAACCTCGCCATCGCCACCACCGACAAATACAAGGACAAGACCGGCCAGATGGTCGAGCAGACCGAGTGGCACCGCGTCAGCTTCTTCGGCCGCACCGCCGAAGTGTGCGGGCAGTATCTGAAGAAGGGTAGCCAGGTCTACGTCGAGGGCAGCATCCGCACCCGCAAGTACACCGACAAGGAAGGCATCGAAAAGTATGCCACCGAGATTCGCGGCGACCGCATGCAGATGCTGGGCAGCAAGGGCGGCGGCGGCATGGCCGACATGGACGACGGCGGCTTCAATCAGTCCGCCCCCCAGCGCAGCCAGCCGCGCGCCAGTGCTCCGGCAGCAGCCCAGCGCCCTGCCAGCAGCGGTTTCGACGACATGGACGACGACATTCCGTTTTAGGAACGAGCGAGCGGCGGTGAACCGTTAAATCACACAAACACATAACAATGCGGAGGGGCCGGTGCGCCACGCGCGCCGACATTGGTGAACAGAAATACACCACATACATTCGGTCAGTTGGCGCACGTTCTGTTAATGGGGAGCGCGCTAACCTGTCAGCATCCCGCCCAGGCCGCTCTGACCGAAGCCGATTTTCTTGATGAGATGCCGGTTGTGCTCTCGGTCTCGCGCCTATCGCAGCCGCTGAACGAAACGCCTGCTGCCGTGACTGTCATTGACGAGGATACGATCCGCGCGTCCGGTTTCCGTGATATTCCAGATCTGCTGCGTCTGGTGCCGGGATTTTCGGTGGCTTATACGCGCGACAACACTTGGGCGATTGGCTATCACGGTATGGCAGATGCGTTTTCGCGGCGTTTTCAGGTGTTGGTGGATGGACGCTCGATTTACGGCTCCGCCTATGGGGCGGTCAACTGGGGCGAACTTGCGCTGTCGATCGACGACATCGAACGCATCGAGGTAGTGCGCGGGCCCAACGCCGCAACATATGGTGCCAATGCCTTTCTGGCAGTCATTAACATCATTTCCAAGGACCCGAGCCAGACACCGGGGACGTTCGTGTCCGCGCAATACGGCGAGCAAGGCATGTCCGGCTTGACCGCTCGCTACGGAGGTAGTCACGGCGACCTACGCTACCGACTCACCCTGTCTGCCCAGACCCGCGACCGTTTCGAGACGAATGCATTCGAAGGGGTCCATGCGTTGCCGGTCAAGTTGTACGAGGAAACGCAGACCTATTTTCTGAACGGGCGGGCGGATTACCGGGTTTCGGCAACCGATGAATTGAGTGGGCAATTCGGTCTGACCGCAGGCGACTGGCAGGCGGGACACTCAGGCAATCCGGAAGAACCCTTCGGGCAGGACGTTTCCGCGCAGTATCTTCAGCTTAAATATCGGCGTGCCTACAATGCCGACGACGAATGGATGGTGCAGGCGTATTTCACTCGCAACACGCTGGACTCCCCCAACCATCCTGAGCTTTGCCTAGACACGATCGAGAACGAAATCGTTGTCTGCCCTGGCGGTTCGCCGTCTCCGCCTCTCTATATTGGGATCGGTGAACGGCTGGAAGCCGGCATCGACCAGTTGCAAACCCGATTCAATCTGGAATTTCAGATGAATCGGCGACTGGCACGTGATTGGCGGATGTCCCTCGGGGCCGAGGTAAGGCACGAGACTGTTGAAAGCCTGCGTTATTTCAATACGCGTGGCAAACTTGACGGAACGCTTGTGCGTAGCTACGTCAACATGGAATGGCAGGCGCATGCGGATCTGCTGTTGCAGGGCGGGGCCATGCTGGAACACCATTACTTCACCGGCACCGATTTTTCCCCGCGTGCGGCAATCAATTACACGCTGGCCAAGGGGCACACCCTGCGTCTGAATGTTTCGCAAGCCTACCGCTCGCCCACCTTCTTCGAGCAGAAGGGTAACCTGACCTATTCCACCACGAGCGGAACGCCTATCCTGCAGGTTTTTGCGCCCTCCGATCCGCTGCGTCCCGAGCGCATCCTGTCGCGCGAAATCGGCTACGTCGGACAGTATCAGGCGGCGCACATGCAACTCGATGTCAAGGTGTTCCACGACACCATCTACGAATACATGAACAATGACGGCACGCCCGGACGATTCGACAACCGTGACGACTTCAATGTGCGTGGCGGCGATGTGCAGTTGAACTGGCGGCCTCTGCCGGCGCTGAGGCTGACCGCGCAGTTTTCGCGCGCATTCCTCGATGCTGAAGCGGCTGTGGACAAAGACTTGCCCAAGTCCGCGCCGCGTAACAATTTCAGCTTGCTGGCGCGATATGACCTGGGGCGGGGGTGGACTGCCAGCGCTGGGGTGTATCGCTCTGGGCGTATGAAGTGGCTGTCCGAAGGAGATACGACCCAGGCCTTCACCCGCTGGGATGCTCGCCTCGCGCGGCGCTGGACCTGGCAGGGACACGAGTTGGAAGCGGCCTTGGTGGGCCAGAACCTGGGTGCGGATTACGAAGAGTTTCGCGATACAAATATTTTCAGTCGTCGCCTATATGGCAGCCTTAGCCTGAACTGGTAAGGGCGCGCCGGTCGAACGAACAAAGACCATTTTTGTATAGTGGTTTAGTTTGTCTGCACGTGGCCGATAATTGGACGGTCCAAAAAGCAATGCGGAGAACACGGCGCGTCCGGCGGCCGGCAGGTGGTGATCAGAAGTTTTTCCATACAGTTGGCCATGTATGCGCTTAGCGGCGTTGTGGCCTGTACAGGCCCGGCGCACGCCGCATTTACCGAAGCCGAGTTTCTCGACGACCTGCCGGTAGTACTGTCGGTGTCGCGGCTGTCGCAGCCAGTCAACGAGGCGCCTGCTGCGGTCACCGTCATTGACCGCGACACCATTCGCGCCTCCGGCTTCCGTGACATTCCCGATCTGCTGCGTCTGGTGCCCGGTTTCTCCGTGGCCTACACCCGCGATAACACCTGGGCACTCGGCTACCATGGCATGGGCGACGCCTACTCCCGCCGCATGCAGGTGCTAGTCGACGGTCGCTCCATCTATAGCCCGCACTTCGGTGAGGTTTTTTGGACGGATCTGCCGCTCTCGCTCGACGACATCGAGCAGATCGAGGTCGTGCGCGGCCCCAATGCCGCCGTGCACGGCGCCAACGCTTTTGCAGCAGTTATCAACATCCTTACCAAGACGGCTGCGCAGGCGCAGGGCACTCGTGTATCGCTGCAAGCGGGTGAGCAGTCCGCGCGTGACCTCACCGTGCAGCATGGCGGGGGCGATGCCGCGTTACGTTATCGTCTCACCGCTTCAGCCCGTCAGCATGACCGCTTCGAGCGGACTGTGGATTTCAAGACAGCTCACGACAACGGACAGTACTTTGAGGCCGGCAAGACCTATTTCGTCAACGGCCGCGCAGATTGGCAACTGACGCCGGATTCGGATCTGATGGCACAGTTCGGCTTGTCGCAGGGTGACTGGCGGGCCGGTCGTGCGGTCGTCAGCACGCTCAATCAGGACGCATTGATCGAGCCGCGCGAGCAGGATTCCAGCACGCTCTTCTTTCATGCGGCCTACAACAAGGTGGAGTCTGAGCAGCGCGAGTGGAAGATCCAGGCCTATTTTGCGCGCAATCGCTTGGACGCTGATTCGCGTGCCGACCTCACCGGCATCAACCCCGCGTATGGCGTCTCGCTCCTCGATCAGTACCTGCTGCAGACCCGCAGCAACATCGAACTGCAAGTCAATGAGCAATGGACGCCCACCCTGCGCGGCGTATGGGGTGGCGAGCTTCGGCAGGAAACCGTATCCAGCCCGCACTATTACAACACCGGCAAAACCTGGCGCGGCGAACTCGCACGGGTGTTCGGCAACCTGGAGTGGCAGGCGCACGAGCGTGTCCTGCTTCACGCGGGGGCCATGCTTGAACACCACTATTTCACTGACTTTGATGTCTCACCCCGCCTGGCGGCCAGCTTCACTCTGGCGCCGGGGCATGTCGTTCGCGCCGGCGTGTCACGCGCGCTCCGCTCCCCGACTTTTTTTGAGGAGCATGGCAACCAGGTGTTTTATCAGGAATCCGGTGCGTTGCTCGACATTTTCACCGTCCCGTCGGACGGCCTCGAACCCGAGCGGATGCTGTCGCGCGAACTCGCCTACCTTGGCGTATGGGGGGAGGCACGTCTTGAATTCGACGTGCGTTTGTTCGACGACCGTATCGACAATTTCATCGGCTACGAGCGCTTTAATTTCGACCCCACCGACGGGGTGTTGCGTGTAATCGAGCGCAAGTACAACAACATCGGCAAGGCAACCTCGCGCGGCGGCGAAATTCAGTTGCGCTGGCGACCGACCGAGGCACTCGACGTGAGCGCCCAATATGCCCGCGTGTTTCTCGATACCAGAACGAGCGAAACAGTCTTCAATGACGATATTCCGCAGTCTGCGCCGCGAAACAGCGCCGGACTGCTTGCCCGCTACCGGCTGGGCCACGGCTGGGAGACCAGTCTGTTCGTCCAGCGCAGCGGCGCGATGAAATGGCTGACCCCAGGTGATGACACCGAAGCCTTTACCCGGGTTGATTTCCGCGTGGCGCGTCGTTGGAAGTGGCAGGGCTACGACCTCGACGCCGCGCTGGTAGGGCAGAATCTGGGCGATGATTACCAGGAATTCCGCGACACCAACACCTTCAGCCGCCGTGTCTACGGCAGCCTGAGCCTTGCCTGGTAGCGCTGGGCGCTTGAAACCCGGCGCGCAGGCGCCAGATTCCGGAAAGGTGCCCGTATTGGGGGCGGGTCCCCAACACGGGTATAATTCCGCAACTTCTTGATTTATCGGAGCGAATCATGCCGATTTATGCCTACAAATGTACTTCCTGCGGCTACGCCCAGGACGAAATGCAGAAAGTGTCCGATGCTCCGCTGACGGTATGCCCGTCGTGCGGCAAGGACGACTACGCCAAGCAGGTCACGGCGGCCGGCTTCGCGCTCAAGGGGACCGGCTGGTACGCCACCGATTTCAAAGGCGGCAGCAAGCCCGCCGAAACCAAGCCCGAAGCGCCCTCCCATGCCTGCGGCACGGGTGCCTGTCCGGCGTGTAACTGACGCGGCCAGATGACCTGAAAGCGGGCGGTGCAAGCCGCCCGCTTCTTGTTTTGAGCCGCTCCTCCGTGTTTTCATGAAACGTTATTTCATTACCGGCCTGCTGATCTGGGTACCCCTGGGGATCACCCTGTGGGTGCTCGATCTGCTGATCGGCACCCTGGACCAGAGTCTCATGGTGCTGCCGGCCCAATGGCAGCCGGAAGCCTGGATCGGCATGCGGATACCGGGGCTCGGCGTGATCCTGACGCTGCTGGTGATCGTGCTCACCGGAGTGTTCGCCACCAACTTCTTCGGCCAGAAGATCATCGATGCCTGGGAGCGCCTGCTGATCCGCATCCCGGTCGTGAAAACCATATACGGCGGCGTCAAGCAGGTATCCGACACCTTGCTGTCGGGCAACGGCCACGCGTTCAGAAAAGTGCTGCTGGTGCGCTATCCGCACCCCGAGGCGTGGTCGCTGGCGTTCCAGACCAACGTGCCCGACGAGGTGATGCGCGTGCTGCCGGACGAGCACGTGGCGGTGTTCATCCCCACCACGCCGAGTCCCGTCAACGGATTTTATTTTTATGTGAAAAAAAGCGAGGTCATCGAGCTGAATGTGTCGGTCGACCGCGCGCTGAAATACATCGTCTCGATGGGGGTCGCTTCGGGTGAAGCGCGCCCCGTCACTCCATAGCCAGGCATTCAATTAGGACTACCCATGCGTACTCATTACTGCGGCGCCGTCACCGCCGCCGACATCGGCAACACCGTCACCCTGTGCGGCTGGGCGCATCGCCGGCGCGACCACGGCGGCGTCATCTTCATCGACCTGCGCGACCGCAAAGGCATGATGCAGGTGGTGATCGACCCCGACACGCCGGAAGCCTTCAGGCTGGCCGAGGACGTGCGTTCCGAGTTCGTGCTGAAGATCGAGGGCCTGGTGCGTCCGCGCCCCGCCGGGACCGAAAACCCCAACATGCCGACCGGCATGGTCGAACTGCTGACCAAGAAGCTGGAAGTGCTGAACCCTTCGCTGACGCCGCCGTTCCAGATTGACGACGACAACATCAACGAGAACATCCGCCTGCAGTATCGCTACCTCGACCTGCGCCGCGAACCGATGCAGAAGAACCTGCGCCTGCGCTATCGCGTCTCCAAGCTGATGCGCGACTACCTCGACGCCCACGGCTTCATGGAAGTCGAAACGCCGATGCTGACGCGCTCCACCCCGGAAGGCGCGCGCGACTATCTGGTACCCTCGCGCGTGCACGACGGCATGTTCTACGCGCTGCCGCAGTCGCCCCAGCTCTTCAAGCAATTGCTGATGGTGTCCGGCGTCGACCGCTACTTCCAGATCACCAAGTGCTTCCGTGACGAGGACCTGCGCGCCGACCGCCAGCCCGAGTTCACCCAGGTCGACCTGGAAACTTCGTTCATGGGCGAAGAAGAAATCATGAGCCTGGTCGAAGGCATGATCCGCGACATGATGAAAAAGGCGCAGGACATCGACCTGCCCGCCGCTTTCCAGCGCATGACCTACGCCGAAGCGATGAACAAATACGGCTCCGACAAGCCCGACATGCGAGTGACGCTGGAAATCGTCGACGTCGGCGACGTCATGAAGGACGTCGCGTTCAAGGTTTTCTCCGGCCCGGCCAATGATCCGAAGGGCCGCGTCGCCGCGCTGCGCATCCCCGGCGGCGCCAGCCTCTCCCGCGGCGAGATCGACGGCTATACCGAATTCGTCAAGATCTATGGCGCCAAGGGCCTCGCCTATATCAAGGTCAACGACATCACGCAGTTGAACGAAGCCGGCCTGCAGTCGCCCATCGTCAAGAACCTTTCCGAGACCGCGCTCGCCGCAGTGATTCAGCGCACCGGCGCGCAAAACGGCGACCTCATTTTCTTCGGTGCCGACCGCGCCAAGGTGGTCAACGATGCGCTGGGTGCGCTGCGCCTCAAGATCGGCCACGAGAAGGGCCACGTCGACGGCCGCGCCTGGGCGCCGCTGTGGGTGGTCGACTTCCCGATGTTCGAATACAACGAGGACGAGAACCGCTGGGACGCGCTGCACCATCCCTTCACCGCGCCCAAGGACGGCCACGAAGACTGGCTCGCCACCGATCCCGGCAAGTGCCTGTCGAAGGCCTACGACATGGTGCTGAACGGCTGGGAAGTCGGCGGCGGCTCGGTACGTATCCACCAGCAGGACGTGCAGGAGAAGGTGTTCGCTGCCTTGAACATCGGCGAGGAGGAGCGCCGCGAGAAGTTCGGCTTCCTGCTCGACGCGCTGCAGTATGGCGCGCCGCCGCACGGCGGCCTGGCGTTCGGACTCGATCGCCTGGTCACGCTGATGACCGGCGCCGAGTCGATCCGCGACGTCATCGCCTTCCCCAAGACCCAGCGCGCATCTTGCCTGATGACCAACGCGCCCAACGTGGTCGACGAAAAGCAGCTGCGCGAACTGCATATCCGCCTGCGCAACGTCAATCCTGCGGACAAGGCGGCTTAAAGCTTTTTGTCCGCGAAGGGCGCGAAGAAATGCGAAGCGGAAATCAGAGGGTGCTGGTCGCGGCCCTTGGCGTCCTTTGCGGATAAACAAGGAGTTGAAATGAAATTCGCCGACACCCTGAAAACCCTGCCTGAAGCGACCGGCGACAGGCTGGTGCTGACCGACGCGGCCGGCGCCGAGGTGGCGACGATCGCCAATGGTCCCGGCACGGCCGGCTCGTTCCGGGTGTATGCCTATCTCGCACAGCAATACGGCGCGATCAACGCCGAAGCCGCCGCCGAGGGGCTGGCGATTTTCGCCGAGCACACCGAGAACGCCACCACACATCCCGGCAAGCATCCCAACATCGATCGCCTGATTGCCATCCTGACGACGGGATCCCCGCTCAACGTCCGCATCGCGTGACCTCCCACAAGATTCCGGTTTCCGTTCTGGTCGTGATCCACGCGGCGGACGGCCAGGTCCTGCTGATGGAACGCGCCGACGCGCCGGGTTTCTGGCAGTCGGTGACCGGCTCGCAGGATGCCGGCGAAACCCTCGAGCAGACCGCGATCCGCGAAGTGCGCGAGGAAACCGGGCTCGACGCCAGTGCGTTCGAGCTGACCCACTGGGAGATCGAAAACCGCTACGAGATCTACGAGCGCTGGCGCCACCGCTATGCGCCCGGGGTGACCCACAATACCGAGCATGTATTCGGCCTGAAACTCCCCGCGCCGTTGCCGGTCACACTCTCGCCGCGCGAACATCTGGGCTATGCGTGGCTGCCATGGGCGGAAGCGGCGGCGCGCTGCTTTTCGCCGAGCAACGCTGCGGCGATTCGCCTGCTGCCCTCACGCATATAATGAACGGCATGGACTCCCCGCTGCATATCGCCAGCTACAACATCCACAAGGGCCTGTCGCAATTCAACCGGCGGCTGACCGTCCACGAGATGCGCGACCGCCTCGGCGCGATGGGAACCGACATCGTGTTCCTGCAGGAAGTGCAGCACAGCCACGGCCTGCGCGCCAGCCGCTTCCAGCACTGGCCGGGACGGCCGCAGCACGAATTCCTGGCGGGCCACATCTACACCGACTTCGCCTACGGCAAGAACTGCGTCTACGATACCGGCCACCACGGCAACGCCATCCTGTCGCGCTACCGGATACTGTCGTGGGAAAACGAGGACATCTCCTCCCACGCCTACGAGAGCCGCGGCATGCTGCACTGCGAAATCGAGGTGCCGGGCATGGCCACGCCGGTGCACTGCATCAACGTCCATCTGGCGCTGAACGAGGGCGGGCGCAAGCGCCAGCTGGCGCAGATCGCCGCGCGCGTGCACCGGATGGTGCCGGACAATGCACCGCTGATCCTGGCCGGCGACTTCAACGACTGGCGGGTGCGCGTCGGCCGCTTCTTCGAGGATGAACTGGGTCTGGTCGAAGTGTTCGAGACCCACCTCGGCAGGTCCGCACGCAGCTATCCCTCCATCTTCCCGATGTTCCAGCTCGACCGCATCTACGTGCGCCGATTCAATATCGAATCCGCCCATGTTCACACCGGCAACGCCTGGCACCGCATTTCCGACCACGCCGCCCTGACTGCCAAGCTCAGCCCGGCCTGATGACCGCGCGCAATCGTCCGAGAAACCTGTTCTTTCGCAGCGTCGAACCGCTTCCCGGCAACCGGCTGCGGCTGCTGCAAAGCGGGGCCGAGTTTTTTCCGGCGCTGATCGCCGCGATCGACGCCGCGCAGGCTGAAGTTCATCTCGAAACCTATATTTTCAATACCGACCCCACCGCCGAGACGGTGCGCGACGCCCTGATACGCGCTGCGCAGCGGCGTGTTCGGGTGCGGCTGCTGGTCGACGGCATCGGCTCGCGCGACCTGCCTGCGGCCTGGCTGCAGGCGCTGAAGACGGCCGGCGCCAGCGTGCTCGTCTACCGGCCGCTGGCCGGCGGCTGGCGGTCCAATCCCCATAGTCTGCGTCGGCTGCATCGCAAGCTGGCGGTGATCGATGCGCGCATCGCCTTCGTCGGCGGCATGAACCTGATCGACGATTTCGAACCGGTACGCTTCGACGCGCCCCGGCTCGATTTCAGCGTCGAGGTGCAGGGGCCGCTGCTTGCCGGCATCCATCAAAGCGTGCGCCGCCTGTGGCGGCTGGTGGCGTTGACGCAGCTGCACCTGCAGCCGGACACGCGAAAGGCGGCGATCGAACCGTCCTGGCCGACCGACGGGCACGTGCGCGCCGCCTTCGTGGTGCGCGACAATTTCGCCCACCGGCGCGACATCGAGCGTGTCTACCTTGCCGCTCTGGCGCTGGCGCGCGAGGAAATCCTGCTCGCCAACGCCTATTTCCTGCCGGGCAGCCGCTTTCGCAAGTTGCTCAAAAAAGCCGCCGCACGCGGGGTGCGAGTGAAGCTGCTGGTGCAGGGCCATACCGACCACCCCTTCTTTCAGGCCGCCGCTCGCGCCCTCTACCGGGACCTGCTCGCTGCCGGCGTGCAGATCCACGAATACCAGGCGAGCGAACTGCATGCCAAGGTGGCCGTGGTCGATGGACGCTGGGCGACTGTGGGCTCCAGCAATATCGATCCCTTCAGCCTGATGCTCGCGCGCGAGGCGAACGTCGTCGTCGACGATGCGGCGTTTGCGCACGATCTGCAGCAGCGCCTGCACCATGCCGTGCGCCAGTCCGTCGCGCTCGATCCGGCCGACTGGGCGCGCCGCCCCTGGCTGCAGCGCATGCTGTCGTGGCTGGCGTATGGCGGCGTCCGGGCGATGGTGGGCCTGTCGGGCGCCGGGCGCTGGATCTAGGTGGCTGTACGCGGACGCGCGCTCCGGCTCAGCGGCCGCGCCGCGCCAGGAAGCGGTCGAGCTGCCGCGCGAACGCCTGCCGGTCCGCCTGCGACAGCGCGGGTGGTCCCGCAATGTCCACCCCGGCGCCGCGCAGGCCTTCCATGAAATCGGGCATGCCCAGCCGCTCGCGGATGGTGTCGGCGCTGTAGAACTCGCCGCGCGGCGACAGCGCGAAGGCGCCCTGTTCGATCAGCGCGGCCGCCAGCGGGATGTCCGCCGTGATCACCAGATCGCCTGCGGCAACTTCGTTGATGATGTGCCGGTCGGCCACGTCGAACCCCTTCGGCACCTGGCGTGAACGGATATAAGGCGAGGGCGGCACCCGCAGCAGACGGTTGGCCACCAGCGTCAGCGGCAGCTTGGTCCGCTCGGCCACGCGAAACAGGATGTCCTTGATCACCGCCGGGCAGGCGTCGGCGTCGACCCAGATGTGCATGGCGGAAGCAAGAATGGAGCGCGATCCAGGCGATCAGGCGGGGGGTTATCCGGCAATTTCAACTAGGCACGCCCCGGAATCGAGCGCGGCGATCACGGAAGGGAGTTCCGCCTCAAACCACGCCAGTAACCTTGTATTGGGACAATTGCCGATGCGGATCCACACGATCGACGGCGGCGTTTTGCTGACGGACGAGCGAATCGCGAAGTCTTCGTTCTTGGTGATGAGGGTGGCACCCGTCGCGATGGCGTGGTCCCAAATTCGGCTGTCGCTGGCGTCAAGCAATCCCGCATCGAGCACATGCGCTGCCTCATGGCCCATGGCCGCAATCTTTCTGGCAAGGGCCGGCGGCAACTGCACATCGACCAGGCATCGGTGCACGTCAGGCGGCTTTTAATACGGGGTGATCGAATTGCCGCGCGGCATATAGCAGCGTGGCGGTGATGTCTTCCGCTTCGAGATAGGGGTAGTCGGCCAGAATCTGCTCGCGGCTTTCGCCTGCCGCCAGCAATTCGAGAATGTCGCTCACGCGGATGCGCAACCCGCGGATGCAAGGCCGTCCCCCGCATTGAGCGGGGTCAACGGTGATTCTTTCCAATGCCGAGGTTTCCATTTTTGCCCGCCTGTTTTTGCCAACGCGGTAATTGTATCGAGTCGGAAGAGAAAAATCGTCGCGCGTCAACATCGCGAAGGTGTTGCCCGGTCGGCACGCTGCAGCTGCAGTCCTGGCGGGCGTAAAGGCTACAGCCGCGCCGCGTTGAAGGTGTCGCACTGCCCCGGGTCGCCGCTCTGCATGCCGCGGCTGAACCAGCGCATCCGCTGTTCCGACGAGCCGTGGGTGAAGGACTCCGGCACCACATGGCCGCGCGCCTGTTTCTGCAGGCGGTCGTCGCCCACCCCGGCCGCGGCGGCCAGCGCTTCCTCGGTGTCGCCCGGCTCGAGAATCTGCCGCTGCTTGTGGGCGTGGTGGGCCCACACGCCGGAGAAGCAGTCCGCCTGCAGTTCCATCCTCACCTGCAGCGCGTTGCCCTCGGCCTCGCCGGCGCGGCTCCGCGCCGCATGCACCTGTTCCGAAATGCCCAAGAGCGTCTGCACGTGATGGCCGACTTCGTGCGCCACCACATAGGCCTGCGCGAAATCGCCCGGCGCGTCGTGGCGCTGCGCCAGATCGTTGAAGAAGCTCATGTCCAGATACAGCTTCTGGTCGCCGGGGCAGTAAAACGGTCCCATCGCTGCCTCGGCGAAGCCGCACGCCGACTGTACCGCGCCGGAGAACAGCACCAGTTTCGGCTGCTGGTAGCGATGGCCCGAGGCCTGGAACAGCGTGCCCCACACGTCTTCCGTGTCCGCCAGCACCACCGACATGAATTCCTTCAGCTTTTCCTCTTCCGGGCTGAACGTGACTTGCTGTTCCTGCTGCGCCGGCGCCAGCGTGCCGGCCTGGTTCAGCACCACCGCAGGATCCACCCCGAAATACATCGCCACCAGCGCCAGCACGATCGCGCCGATGCCGCCCCCGGCCAGCCCCCGGCCGCCCACGCGCATGCCGCGCCGGTCTTCGATATTGTCGCTGCGTCGTCCGCGTTCCCAGCGCATGGGCGTCTCCTTGGATAGTGGAAGGGTAATGGCTTGATTGTAGCCATGACCGGGTGGCAGCGTGTGGCAGGGGAGCCGGGGCGGAAGGCCCGAGTCCGAGCCGTTCACCCGGGCCCTTCGTCGCATGCGTGCAACAAAACAACACTTTTTGCCGTCCGTGACAGAAAAAACAACAGCTTTTCTTGCCCGCCTCATCCGAGTCTGGATAATCGGTCTCGTCCCCAGGCATCCGGTCTGTGCTGGACAGCTCTGCAGAGCTTGAACAAGCTTTTATTCCAATCCAAGGAGATTTAGATGAAAAAGATTCTCGCAGTGGCGATCGCGACCGCCTTCGCTGCACCGGCATTCGCTGCCACCTCCAACGTTGACATCTACGGCAAGCTTCATATGTCCGTTAATTTCTTTGATGACCAGGCCGATGCCACCAGCAATATCGGTCTCTCCTCCAACGCCAGCCGCATCGGCTTCAAAGGGGCTGAAGACCTCGGTGGCGGCCTGTCCGCCATTTGGCAGATCGAGCAGACCGTCACTCTGGACGAAAGTGGCGGCAGCTTCGCAACCCGTAACAGCTTCATCGGCCTGAAGGGTGGATTCGGTACGGCGCTGATCGGACGTCACGACACCCCGCTGAAGTCGGTTGGCCGCACCGTTGACCTGTTTGGCGACACCATGGCTGACTCGCGTAACGTGATGACCGACGCCATCAACACCGGCAACGGCCGTCCCAACAACGTGTTGATGTACACGTCACCCTCCTTCACGGGCATGCAGTTCGCCGCTGCCTATGTTACCGGCGACGATAGTGAAAATGAGGACACGGACCACTACAGCCTGGGCGTCACCTACAACAACGGTCCGGTGTATCTGGGCGTCGGATACGCCGACGGCGATGGCCTGTCCCCGACCAATGACAAGACGTGGCGTCTGGCTGCCGGCTACACCATGGGCAACCTGAAGTTCGTGGGTCAATACGACAGCAACGACAGCGTGAGCGGCTTGGCCGACAGCGACGCCTGGATGCTGGGGATGGGCTACACGATGGGCAACATCGTGCTGAAGGCCAACTACATGGAGCGTGATATCGACAACACCGGCAACGATCCCCAGCAGTGGACGATCGGCGCTGACTACAATCTGTCCAAGCGCACCAGCGTCTATGCGCTGTATGCCAATGGTGAATACATCACCGTGGGCTCCGGCGCGGGCACTAGCGACCAGGTTGGTTCCTGCGCAACCTGCGGCGGCGATATCTCCGTCCTCTCGCTCGGCATGGTTCACACCTTCTAATTCAACGCCGGGGCAACCCGGTTCGAATGACGAAGCTGAAACGGGCTCCTTCGGGAGCCCGTTTTTTTTATGCCTGTCGAACCGACAAAGCGGGTTCGATGATTCCGATCGTGCGTAGTCTTGGCCGTCCTGCCGGACAGGATCGGGGAGGGCGACTCGGTGGGAGCGAAGCGCGCCTCGAACCGGTCAGCCTTCGACCACCTCGAAGTCATGCGTGATCTCGGCCGACAGGTGCACCGCCTGTTCGACGCGCTTGGGGTCGAACGCCTTGCGGGTGACAGTGGAGTGGACGTGGATGCGGGTGAGCACCTTGGGGTCGCTGCTGGCGGCGTATGCCGAATTCGTTATACTTGTATAACATTTGAGCCTCATTGGAGATATCGCATGTTGGCTATTCGCTTGCCCGAATCGATCGAAGCCCGTCTGAACGCGCTGGCGCAGGAGACGGGCCGCGCCAAATCCACGCTCGCCCGCGAAGCGATCCTGGAGTACATCGACGATCTTGAGGACTATTACCTGGCGGAAGCGCGCGCCCGCATGAACCGGAACACGATTCCTCTCGCGGACGTGGAACGCGAGCTTGGCCTTTGAGATCGAGTTCGATCCGGATGCGATCAAGGACCTGAAAAAATTGGATCGCCCGGTTCAGCAACGCCTGGTCGGTTTTCTGAAAACGCGGGTCGCGACGCTGGACAATCCGAGAGACATCGGGGAAGCGCTATCAGGGGCGAAGCTGGGAAATTACTGGAAATACCGCGTGGGTGATTGGCGAATCATCTGCGACATCCAGGATCGCCGCGTTGTCGTTCGAGTGCTGCGCATAGGGAACCGCCGGGAGATATACCGGTGAAGCCCGCAAACGGGCTTCGTCGGGAGCCCGTTTGCTTTTTTGGCGGTCAGCCCTCCACCACCTCGAAGTCATGCGTGATCTCGGCCGTCTTGCCGAGCATGATCGAGGCCGAGCAGTATTTCTCGGCCGACAGGTGCACCGCCTGTTCGACGCGCTTGGGATCGAGCGCCTTGCCGGTGACGGTGAAGTGGACGTGGATGCGGGTGAACACCTTGGGGTCGCTGTCGGCGCGCTCGGCCGAAAGGTCGGCGACGCAGTCGGTGACCTGCTGGCGGCCCTTGCGCAGAATCATGACGACGTCGAAGGCGGAGCAGCCGCCCAGGCCCATGAGCAGCATTTCCATCGGGCGCGCGCCGAGGTTCTTGCCGCCGGATTCGGGGGCGCCGTCCATGACGACGCTGTGGCCGGATTCGCTCTGACCGACGAAGCTGACACCTTCGATGAGTTTGACGCGGGCTTTCATGGACATCCTTCAGGCAAAAAACGAGCGGAGTTTGTACCACAAAATCCCCAGCCACTCATGCAGGGCGAAGGTGCTGTCGCGCAAGCCTGCAGGCGTGGGCAGGACGTCGAGGATGGAGTCGATGCGGGTGCTGGAAAACTGGATGCCGGCGGGGATGACGTCGAGTCCCTGCGCTTCGAACAGGGGGACGGCGCGGCGCAGGTGCCAGGCGTGGGTGACCAGCACGATGCGCCCGACGCCGGCCTGCTTGAGCGGCGCTGCGGAGAGACGTGCATTGTCCCAGGTGGTGAGGGAGGCGTCTTCGACCCAGCGGACGGGAAGGCCGTATTCGCTGTGCAGAACGTGCTGCATGATGCGGCCTTCGGCGAGTTGGCCGCCGCCGGGCTTGCCGCCCGTGGCCAGGATCGGCAGCCCGCTGGCGCGATGGAGGAAGGCGGCGTAGCGCAGGCGTTCCAGGCTGATGCCGTTGAGGGTGTCGCTGCCGTATTCGGCCGAGTCCACGCGCCGACCGCCGCCGAGGACGACGATGGCGTGGGCGTTCTGCAGAGAGTCCGGGCTGACCGGCGCGCTGATTTCCAGGGTTTTCAGCAGCACGCCGCCGACCCAGGGGGTGGAGAGGACGTACAGCGCGGCGGTGGAGAGCAGGATCAGCGACATGGACAGACGGGGGCGGCGACGGTGAAAAACGAGCCCGGCGGCCAGCAGGATCACCAGCAATAGCGGCGGCAGCAGGGCGGCGGCGACAAGGTTGGTGGCAAGCCAGGCGGTCATGGCGGGGATTGTAAGCCAGGCCGGCAATCAATTCGCAGACAGTGTTTGACTTTGTTCCGGGTGCGCAGTTAAAATGCCCGGCTTTCCGAGATTGTCCTCTGTGCAGAGGTTGGGTCATGAAAACCTTTTCCGCTAAAACGCATGAAGTCAAACGCGACTGGTTCGTGGTTGATGCCGATAACAAAGTGCTGGGTCGCCTGGCTTCCGAGATTGCCCGCCGTCTGCGCGGCAAGCACAAGCCCGAGTTCACGCCCCACGTCGACACCGGCGACTACATCGTGGTGGTCAACGCCAGCAAGATGGTCGTGACCGGCAACAAGGGCCTCGACAAGAAATACTATCGCCACTCCGGCTATCCCGGCGGCATCTACGAGACCAACTTCGACAAGATGCAGGAACGTTTCCCCGGCCGTGCGCTGGAAAAAGCGGTCAAGGGCATGCTGCCCAAGGGCCCGCTCGGCTACGCCATGATCAAGAAAATGAAAATCTACGCGGGCGCGGACCATCCGCACGAGGCTCAACAGCCCCAGCCCCTCGACATCAACGTTAAGGCTGCATCATGATCGGTAACTACAACTACGGTACGGGGCGTCGCAAATCGTCGGTTGCCCGTGTGTTCATCAAGGCCGGCAGCGGCAAGATCATCGTCAACGACAAGCCGGTGGACGAGTATTTCTCGCGCGAGACCGGCCGCATGGTCGTGCGTCAGCCGCTGGTGCTGACCGACAACCTGAACCGCTTCGACATCATGGTCAACGTGGCAGGCGGCGGTGAGTCCGGCCAGGCCGGTGCGGTGCGCCACGGCATCACCCGTGCGCTGATCGACCTGGACGCCGGGATGAAGCCCACGCTGAAGGCTGCCGGTCTGGTGACCCGCGATGCCCGCGAAGTCGAGCGCAAGAAGGTCGGCTTCCACAAGGCCCGTCGCCGCAAGCAGTTCTCCAAGCGCTGATCGCTTGTTGCGAAAAAAGCCGTCCGTTTCAGGGCGGCTTTTTTTACGTCCGTTCATCGGGCGTGTCTTACAATTGGAAAGTTCTCTGCAAGGAAATCACAGCATGATCAAAGTCGGTATTGTCGGCGGCACGGGCTACACCGGGGTCGAACTGCTGCGCCTCTTGGCGCGTCACCCCGAGGTGGAACTCAAGGCCATTACTTCGCGCAAGGAAGCCGGCATGCCGGTGGCGGAGATGTTTCCCAACCTGCGCGGCCGGGTGAAGCTGGCGTTTTCCACCCCCGAGGAAGCGGGGCTGGAAAGCTGCGACGTGGTGTTCTTCGCTACCCCCAACGGCGTGGCGATGCAGCAGACGCGCGCGCTGCTCGACGCCGGCGTCAAGGTGATCGACCTCGCGGCCGATTTCCGTATCAAGGACATCGCGGTGTGGGAGAAGTGGTACAAGATGGAACATGCCTGCCCGGACCTGGTGGCCGAGGCGGTGTACGGCCTGCCCGAGATCAATCGCGACAAGATCAAGGGCGCGCGCCTGATCGCCAACCCCGGCTGCTATCCGACCGCGGTGCAGCTGGGTTTCCTGCCGCTGCTGGAGTCCGGCGCAGTCGACACCGGCTTTCTGGTGGCGGACGCCAAGTCGGGCGTGTCCGGCGCCGGCCGCAAGCCGGAAACCCACATTCTGTTCGCCGAGGCGGCAGACAACTTCAAGGCTTACGCCGTCGGCGGCCATCGCCACTGGCCGGAGATCAAGCAGGGACTGGACAGCTTCGCCGGCAAGCCGGTGGATTTCACCTTCGTGCCGCACCTGACGCCGCTGATCCGCGGCATCCACGCCACCCTGTACGCGAAGGTGAGCGCTGACGTCGACCTGCAGGCCCTGTTCGAGAAGCGCTACGCGGGCGAGGCCTTCGTCGATGTGATGCCCGCGGGCGCGCATCCGGAAACCCGCTCGGTGCGCGGCGCCAACGTCTGCCGCATCGCGGTGCACCGGCCGCAGGGCGGCGACACCGTGGTGGTGCTGTCGGTGATCGACAATCTGGTCAAGGGCGCAGCCGGTCAGGCGGTGCAGAACATGAATATCCTGTTCGATCTGCCCGAGGATACGGCGCTCGCCGACGTGGGGATGTTGCCCTGATCGTTGTTCGGGCGGGGGCTGCCGGAGCGGAACTCCGTGGCCGGAGCAGGGTCTTTGCTTGACGCAAGCCGGGTGATGCGGATAATCACCCCACACATTTTCAAGGAGCACCACCATGAATGCAGCAACCGAAATGGAAACCCCGCTGGTCTTCACCGATAGCGCGGCCAGCAAAGTCAAAAGCCTGATCGACGAGGAAGGCAACCCCGACCTGAAACTGCGCGTGTTCGTCTCCGGCGGCGGCTGTTCCGGCTTCCAGTACGGCTTTACCTTCGACGAAGCGCAGAATGCCGACGACACCGTGATGGTGAAGAACGGCGTGACCCTGCTGGTCGATTCGATGAGCTTCCAGTACCTGGTGGGTGCGGAGATCGACTATTCGGAAGGCCTGGAAGGCGCGCAGTTCGTGATCAAGAACCCGAACGCCACCACCACCTGCGGTTGCGGCTCGTCGTTCTCGGCGTAAGCGCTTCCTCACCCAATAAAAAAAGCGGCTTCGGCCGCTTTTTTCAAATCAGGACATCGCGGCTTCGGCCGCTTTTTTGTTTTCCGGCGCGACATTCAGGCGGGGTAAATCGCCCCCAGGATGCGTTCGCCTCGTGCGCCCGTCACCGCTGGCAGGTTGCCCGGCGCATGGTGCAAGGTTTGCCGTGCCAGCCAGGCGAAGGCGAGTGCCTCCACCCAGTCGGGATCGATCCCGAGGGCGGCGGTGGTCGTCACCCTGAGGTTGGGCAGATACATGCTGATCCGCTGCATCAGCGCGCCGTTGTGCGCGCCGCCGCCGCAGACGTAGACTTCCTGTGCGCCGCCGCATTCGCGCTTCACCGCATCGGCGAGGCTGGCAGCGCTGAATTCGAGCAGAGTGGCCTGCACGTCGGCCGGCGCAAGCACGTCATCCAGACTGCTCAGCGTGGCGTCCAGCCACGCGAGATTGAACTGTTCGCGCCCGGCGCTCTTGGGCGGCGGCTGTGTTAGGTAGGCATGCTGCGTCAGTGCGGCCAGCAGGCCGGGGTGAACGCGTCCGCTCGCTGCCCAGGCGCCATCGCGGTCGTAGTGGGTGTCACGGTGGCGCGTGACCCAGGCATCCAGCAGCATGTTGCCGGGGCCGGTGTCCCAGCCGCGCACCGTGCCATCCGCGGGCAGATCGGTGATGTTGGCGATGCCGCCGATGTTGGCGATGACGCGGTGGGTACCCGGGAGCCGGAGCGCCTGTGCATGGAAGGCGGGCACCAAGGGCGCGCCTTGGCCGCCCGCGGCAATGTCGCGGCTGCGGAAGTCGGCGACGACCGTGATGCCGGTCAGCTCGGCCAGCAGGGCGCCATTGCCGATCTGCAACGTGTAGCCATCCGCCGGCCGGTGGCGCAGGGTTTGCCCGTGGCAGCCGATCGCGCGCACGCTGTCGCGGCCAACGCCGTCCAGCAGCGTACCGACCGCTTCGGCATACAGGCGTGCCAGCTCGTTGGCGGCGAGCGCGGCAAGATGGATTTCGTCGGGTTGCGGCGCGTGCAAAGCCAGCAGCTGTGCGCGCAAGGTGTCAGGGTAGGGCAGGTAATGGCTGTACAGCAGGCGGGGGTGGCCGTCGGAACCTATTTCGGCAAGGACGGCATCGACACCATCGAGACTGGTGCCGGACATGAGACCGACGTAGCGTTCGGTCTCATGTGCGGTGACTGAACTCAATCGAGTGCGGCGAGATTGGTGCCGCGCAACAGGGCCAGATTGTCGGACCAGGTCGCAGTCTGTTCGCGGAAGCGGGCACGCTGGGCTACAGACAGTGGCGGCGAACCCGGCAGCTTGATGGCCATGGGATTCTGCGGCCGGCCGGCAATGCGCACTTCATAGTGCAGGTGCGGGCCGGTGGAGGCGCCGGTCGAGCCGACATAGGCGATGACCTGGCCTTGTTTGACCGCGCGACCCGAACGGATTCCGGATGCGAATGCGCTCAGGTGGGCGTAGTAGGTTTCGTAGCCATTGGGATGGCGCAGGATGACGAGGTTGCCGTAGCCGCCGCGGCGACCGGCGAACTTCACGATGGCTTCGCCGGTGGCCTTGACCCGGGTGCCTGTGGGCGCGCCGAAATCGACGCCGGTATGGGCGCGGTGGAAACCATAAACGGGATGCTTGCGCGAATTGCTGAAGCTCGAGGTGACGCGGGAGAATTCCAGCGGCGAACGCAGGAAGCCCTTCTTCAGCGATTCGCCTTCAGGGGTGTAATAGGCCTCGCGTCCGGAGTTGTCGCGGAACAGAACGGCCCGGTAGGGCTTGCCGGCATTGACGAATTCGGCGGCGAGGAGTTTGCCTGCGGCGATGGGTTCGCCATTGCGGTAATCGACCGTGTAGATGACCGAGAAGGTGTCGCCGCGACGCAGGTCTTCGCGGAAGTCCAGGCTGGTCGAGAAGGTCTCGGCCATCTGGTTGGCAATCTTGTCGGGGACGCCGGCGCTGTCGGTGGCGCCATACAGCGATGACAGGATGCGGCCGGAACGCATCACCACACGCGTTTCGAGCACTTCGCTGCTTTCTTCCGAGACGAAGCCTTCGCCCTGCTTGCGGACAGTCAGAGCGGGCGCGTCGCCGCGATCGAACCGGATGGCGATCAGCTGGCCATCCTGCGTGGTGGTGGCCTGGATGCGTCGGCCGGCCCGGATGCTGGACGCCATCTGACGCACCGAATCGGTGGCCAGCAGGCGCTGGATTTCCAGGTCGTCGATCCGGAGCCGCAACAGTGCGCTGGACAGGGTGTCGCCGGACTGGATCACGCTTTCGCGTTCAAAGCTGTCGTTGCTGCTTGCGCTTGCCAGCGCCGGCAGGGCGATGGCTTCGGTAATGGTTTGCGGGGTGATATCGAGGGTGTTGGTGTCGGGTGCCAGGCCGAAGGCGGCGACGACGCCGAACAGCGGCAGGCTGGAGAGTGCAACCAGAGTGCGCAGGCTGAAGCGGCGTTCCGCTCCGGTCATGCGATAGGTTAAGATTCTCAGTTTGGTGAGCGGCATGGACCGTTTCCCTTCCGTAATCGAGCCGGGAGTCTACCATAAATGCCCCCGGAGGACTTTATTCAATCCAAACAGCGGCTTGCGCGCGTTGGGTGAAAAGGTATTTATGTTTTACGGACAGGTTCGGACAAACTTGACCTGTCGCAGAGAGGAATTTGATGCAGGACGCGTTGCGGGAAATCAGGCGGGGAGCCGACGAGCTGCTGGTCGAGGCCGAACTGGCCGAAAAACTGAAAACGGGCCGTCCGTTGCGGATCAAGGCGGGATTCGATCCGACGGCTCCCGATCTGCACCTGGGCCATACCGTGCTGCTGAACAAGCTGCGCCAGTTTCAGACGCTGGGGCATCAGGTCATTTTCCTGGTGGGCGACTTTACCGGCATGATCGGCGACCCCACCGGCAAGAACGCCACCCGTCCGCCGCTGACCCCTGAGGCGGTGGCTGAAAACGCCAGAACCTATCAGGAACAGGTGTTCAAGATCCTCGATCCGGCTTTGACCGAGGTGCGCTTCAATTCGGAATGGATGGAAAAACTGGGATCGGCCGGCATGATCCGGCTGGCGGCGACGCACACGGTGGCGCGCATGCTGGAGCGGGACGACTTCCACAAGCGATACAGCAATCAGCAGCCGATCGCGATCCACGAATTCCTGTATCCGCTGATCCAGGGCTACGACTCGGTCGAGCTGAAGGCGGACGTCGAACTGGGTGGTACCGACCAGAAATTCAACCTGTTGATGGGACGCGAGCTGCAGAAACATCATGGCCAGCCGCCGCAATGCATCCTGACCATGCCTTTGCTCGAGGGCACCGACGGCATCAACAAGATGTCGAAATCGCTCGGCAATTACATCGGCATCAACGAACCGTCGCAGGAGATCTTCGGCAAGCTGATGTCGATCTCGGACGATTTGATGTGGCGCTATATCCAGTTGCTCTCGTTCGAGTCGCTTGCGACCATCGAGGGCTGGAAGCGGCAGGTGGCCGAGGGCGCCAATCCGCGCGACATCAAGGTGCGGTTTGCGCAGGAAATCGTCGCGCGTTTCCATAATCAGGCCGCGGCCGAGCAGGCGCTGTCCGAATTCGAGGCGCGCTTCCAGAAGGGCGCGCTGCCGGACGAGATGCCGGAAATCAGCCTGCCCGGTGTGGAAGGTGCGCTGCTGGTGCCGCAGCTTTTGAAGCAGGCTGGCCTGGTGCCCAGCACCTCGGATGCCATCCGCCAGATCGCCGGCGGCGGGGTGCGGATCGACGGCGAACGCGTGGCCGATAAAGGCGTGAGCGTCCCTGTTGGCGCGACTGTGGTGGCCCAGGTCGGCAAGCGAAAATTTGCCCGCGTCACAATTATTTAAAATTATTTTGCGGAAAGTGTTGACGGATAATTTCTGCTCTGTAGAATGCGCACCTTCTCGAAACGCAGCGAGAAACGCGAAAAGCGGGACACGTTGCTAATCGATTGATCTTTAACAATTTACAGCCGATAGGTGTGGGTGTTGTTGCGGTAGTTGGACTGGCTTTGGCTGGTCTGACAACTAGCATAAATGCTCACACTTGAATGAAGCGTCGCTATTAATTTGGTGGCGCGAGTTTGAGTTGAGCGACTGAAGTATTTGAAGTAATAGCAGTGATTGAACTGAAGAGTTTGATCCTGGCTCAGATTGAACGCTGGCGGAATGCTTTACACATGCAAGTCGAACGGCAGCACGGGAGCTTGCTCCTGGTGGCGAGTGGCGAACGGGTGAGTAATGCGTCGGAACGTACCGAGTAATGGGGGATAACGCAGCGAAAGTTGTGCTAATACCGCATACGCCCCGAGGGGGAAAGCAGGGGATCGCAAGACCTTGCGTTATTCGAGCGGCCGACGTCTGATTAGCTAGTTGGTGGGGTAAAGGCCTACCAAGGCGACGATCAGTAGCGGGTCTGAGAGGATGATCCGCCACACTGGGACTGAGACACGGCCCAGACTCCTACG
>JADFDN010000020.1 GCA_018262815.1 Thiobacillus sp. | reverse complement strand
TTTCATCAAAACAGAATTCTATGAATCGACTGAGCTGCGGGTTGAAGGATTTGAATTCGGAAAACTGCTTCCGTACCGTTTGTTCATTTTCTCGATGCGGGTGCTGGATGCGAAGCAAATGAATGACCCCTGAATGGAGTGTGTGGCGCTCTCGGAGCAGGTAAAGGGCAATATCCAAACCGGTTCCCGTTTTGGCCATGAAGAAGAAGGGCAGCGACAGCCTGAGCGCGCGCTTGGACAAGCAAAAACATTGCACTTCTACAAATTGATCGAAGTCTATCTGGAGGCCCTTCTGTTGCTTCAGATGGGGCCAGTCAGCCTTGCTGTCCGCAGTGAGGGACGGCTGGGATATGTCGAGATGGTGTTCGATGACGATGTTCAGCCAGGCGCCGAAAATACTTGAATCGAAGACGAGATCGTCATCCACGAAAAAGAAATAATCGTAGGTCAGGATGTCAGGGTATTCCCGTACAAGCTGTATGAAGTTGGGGATTTTGAAATCTTTGTTGGCCAGAAAATATTTCGTTTCCGGCGGGACGACAGGCTCTTCGCCGTAATAGACGAGTGCCACGTCGAACCCCGCGAGGCCGGTTAACCACGGCAGGCTGCTGATTCGCTTGCCGGCGGAACAGAAAATCAGGCTCCTGGGAGTTGATTCGGCTGGAGGGTCAATGTTTGTTTTGCCAGTCATCACGTGCTTGAAATTCAGGAGAATAGGGGGACTTGCTTCGCAATGTCTGCAAGGAATACTAACTTAAGGGCGGTTGTGGATTGCGAAAAATACTTGGGATTTCGGGGGGCGGACTGCCGCTGATCAGGAGGGAATGTTGTATGCCTCGGAGCGCCTGCGTCCGTCCGGTCTGGTCAATGGCCAAACAATTCTTCTTCAAAGTGGCCGCGCTCATCTCACAAGCGGCGCGCTACGCCGTCGCGTGACGAAATCGACCAGGCTGCGGTAGAGCGGGGCGGGCAACAGGCTGGCAACAAGATGCTTGAGGTCGCCGGCCCGCCAGTTAGCTTTGCGGAAGGCTCGGCGGAACAGACGGCGGGCGGATTCGGTATCGTTGCGCCAGTGACAGCGATAGGCTTCCCGCAGCAGGGGATCGTAGAGCAGGGCGTTGAGACGGATGGGGGGAAGGTGTGCGACACGCTCGGGGTGATGACGGGCAAAGTCGCGGCGCACGGCGACGGCATCGAACACCTGCTGCCACTGCGGAATGCGCGAATCCCCGCGCGGATATAGGCGGCGGTAGGCCAGTACGTCGGGAACGCGTACGAGGTGGGGTTGGCGTGCCAGCATCCGCAGCCACAGGTCGTCGTCCATCGCGGTCGGCGCGCGTTCGGAGAAACCGCGCAGCTCGTCGATGAGATGGCGGCGAACCAGAATGCTGTTGATCGGCCAGACGCCGTGTTCCAGAAAATGGACGGCCGCTTGTCGAGCATCGAGTGGCGGCGGAATTTTCGGAGCCGGGTCGGTCGCGGCGATGCCAATGTCCTGCCAGCCGCAATAGGCGACGTCGGCAGGAACGGATTCAAGCGCGGCGTGCATCAGTCGCAGGGCGTCGGAGTGCCAGGTGTCGTCGGCGTCGAGGAAGGCGATGTAGTTGCCGTTGGCGTGGGCGAGCGCCTGGTTGCGCGCGGCGAAGGGGCCGCTGCGGTTCTGGTAGATGAGGGTGATGCGCTCGGGATGGGCGGCGGCCAGTCTTTGCAGGATGTCGGTCGAACCATCGGTCGAGCCGTCGTCCACCGCGATGAGTTCCACGTGCGGGTAGCTTTGTCCCAGCACGCTCGCGACCGCCTCCTCCAGATAGGGCGCGGCGTTATGGCAGGGCATGACGACGGAAATCAGTGCAGGGTCGAAGTGGTCCATGGACGGATTATGGGTGGAGCGGGCCGGCATGCAAAGTGCGTTCGCCGCCACCCGGCGAGGGAGGCCGCCCGCGGGCCGGCCGGCTTTGGTTACAATCAGGATCGCCCTTCAATTCACTGATCGCTCCATGCAAACCCTCACAGTCGACCTCGGCGACCGTTCCTACCCCATCCACATCGGCGCCGGCCTGGTGGGCCAGGCCGGATTGATCGTGCCGCATCTGGCGCAGGAACGCGTGATGGTGGTGACCAACACCACGGTGGCGCCGCTCTATCTGGCGCAGTTGACGGCGACGCTGGAAGGGGCCGGGGTGACGGTGGCGCAGGTGGTGCTGCCGGACGGCGAGGCCTACAAGACCTGGGAAACGCTGAACCTGATTTTCGACGCGCTGCTGACCGACCGCGCCGAACGCAAGACCACGCTGATCGCGCTGGGCGGCGGCGTGATCGGCGACATGACCGGCTTCGCGGCGGCGTGCTACCAGCGCGGCATGCCTTTCATCCAGATCCCCACCACGCTGCTGTCTCAGGTCGATTCCTCGGTGGGCGGCAAAACCGGGATCAACCATCCGCTCGGCAAGAACATGATCGGCGCGTTCTATCAGCCGAGGCTGGTGCTGGCCGACACCGACACGCTGAAGACGCTGCCGGCGCGGGAGCTGTCGGCGGGGCTGGCCGAGGTGATCAAGTACGGCCTGATCTGGGACGCCGGTTTCCTCGCCTGGCTGGAGGCCAACATGGACGCGCTGCGCGCGCTCGACCCGTCGGCGATCACCCATGCGATCTACCGCTCGTGCGAAATCAAGGCGCAGGTGGTGGGGCAGGACGAGCGCGAGGGCGGCATCCGCGCCATCCTCAACCTCGGCCATACCTTCGGTCATGCGATCGAGACCGGCATGGGCTACGGCACCTGGCTGCACGGCGAGGCGGTGGCGGCGGGCATGGTGATGGCGGCGCAGACCTCGCAGCGCATGGGCTGGATTTCCGAAGCGGACGTGGCGCGTACCCGCGCGCTGATCCGGGCTGCCGGGCTGCCGGACGTGGCGCCCGACCTGGGCGTCGACACGTATCTCGAATACATGGGCCACGACAAGAAGGTCGAGGGCGGAAAAATGCGCTTCGTGCTGCTGAAAAAGCTGGGCGAGGCGGTGATCACCGGCGACGTGCCGGCCGATGTGCTGACCGGCGTGCTGACCGCGCCACACTGAGGAATTATCGATGGAACCGTCGTTCGCCTCCTATGCAGCGCATTCCACTCAGTCCCGCGGGCGCCGCCATCCCGAACCGCCTGCCGCGCCGCGCTCAGAATTCCAGCGCGACCGCGACCGCATCATCCATTCCACTGCGTTCCGCCGGCTGGAATACAAGACCCAGGTGTTCGTCAACCACGAGGGCGACCTGTTCCGCACCCGGCTCACCCACAGCATCGAGGTGGCGCAGATCGGCCGCACCATCGCGCGCCTGCTGAATCTCAACGAGGACCTGGTCGAGGCGGTGGCGCTGGCGCATGACCTCGGCCATACGCCCTTCGGCCACGCCGGGCAGGATGCGCTGAACGCCTGCATGCGCGAGCATGGCGGCTTTGAGCACAACCTGCAGTCGCTGCGCGTGGTCGACCTGCTGGAAGAACGCTATGCCGAATTCGACGGGCTGAACCTCACCTTCGAGGCACGCGAGGGCATCCTCAAGCACTGCTCGCTGGGCAATGCCGAAAAACTCGGTGACGTCGGGCGCCGCTTTCTCGACAAGCAGCAGCCTTCGCTGGAAGCGCAGGTCGCCAACCTGGCGGACGAGATCGCCTACAACAACCACGATGTCGACGACGGCCTGCGCTCGGGCCTGATCACGCTGGAGCAGCTGATGGACGTGCAGCTGTTCGCGCGCCATCTGGGTGAGGTGCGCAGCCTCTATCCGGCACTGAGCGGCCGCCGCGTGGTGACCGAAACCGTGCGCCGCATGATCAACACGCTGATCCTCGATCTGGTCAACACGACGCGGATCAACATCGAAAACAGCGGCGTGCAGACGCTCGACGACGTGCGCGCCGCGCCGCCGCTGGCGGCCTTCAGTCCCGCGCTGCTGGACGAGCACCGCGAGCTGAAGCGTTTCCTGCACCGCCACCTGTACCGCCATTACAAGGTGGCACGCATGAGCGCCAAGGCCGGCCGCATCATCAGCGATCTCTATGCCGCGTTCACCGGCGACGCCCGCCTGCTGCCGCCCGAGCATCAGGAGCGCGAATCGCTGGAAGGCGCGCGAGCGGTGGCCGACTACATAGCCGGCATGACCGACCGCTACGCCATGCGCGAACACCAGCGGATTTTTGCAGTGGAAGAAATCTACAGCTGAGGCATCGTCCGTCGGGCCCGGGTCGCGGCACTACATTGTGTAAGCATTTTGTGGACGATCCGTTGCAGCCGCAATGGAGTCGAATCGACGCCTCCCCGCCAGGCCTTGTGCTTGGGCGTTTTCGATCGCTGGCACGCTTGCTGCAAAAGCACGCTCATCTGCATTCCAACCCAGGAGAACGAGATGAGCGTACTGATAGCACCCGCCGACCTTCAAGCCGCGATGGCAAGCGAGCCCATGGTCGTGATCGATACCCGCGACCCGGGCGTGTACGCCAAGGGACACCTGCCCGGCGCGGTGAATCTGCGCGAGATCTTCACCTACCTCGCGACCTCCGATCCGGACGGGCTGGAGGTTTTGAGAGAAAAGTTCGCCGAGGCCTTCGGCGCAGCCGGGCTGTCGGGCAAGGAAACCGCCGTGCTGTACGAGGATGCCATGAATACCGGTTTCGGCCAGTCGTGCCGTGGCTATTTCATACTCAGTTATCTCGGCTACTCGAAGATCAAGGTGCTGCACGGCGGTTATCAGGCCTGGCTGGCGGCAGGCCTGCCGACCAGCACCGAGGCGGTGACGCCGGCGCCGGCGACTTTCCCGACGCATACCGCGGCCGACGTGATGGTGGACAAGGACGCGATGCTCGCAGCGGTGAAGTCCGGCAGCGCGACGCTGCTCGATGTGCGCGACGTCGACGAATGGATCGGCGTGAGTTCTTCGCCCTATGGCCCCGATTTCTGCCCGCGCAAGGGGCGCATTCCCAGCGCGCGCTGGATCGAGTGGTACCGTCTGATGAAGCCGGGCGCCGATGGGCCGGTGTTCAAGTCCGGCCCCGAGGTGCTGGCCGAGTGCCTGACAGCAGGCATCGCGCCGGACACCCCGGTCATCGTCTACTGCTTCAAGGGCGCGCGGGCCTCCAATACCTTCCTCGTCCTCAAGGAAGCCGGCATCAAGAACGTGAAGATCTACTTCGGCTCGTGGAACGAGTGGTCGCGCGATCCGTCGCTGCCGATCGAGGAAGGCTTCCCGCGGATGGCCGGGGCGGAGTACGCCGAGGCAGCCTGATGGGACTGTTCACGGCCGGCCTGCTTGCCCTGCATCTGCTTGCCGCGGTGGCCTGGGCGGCATTTTCTTCGCCACCATCGCGCTGCGGCCGGCGAGCATGCTGCTCGACGCGCCGCTGCGCCTGAGTCTGTGGGCGGCGGCGTTTGGCCGCTTCTTTCCCTGGGTATGGGGCTTCATCGCCGTGCTGCTCGTCAGTGGACATGTGCTGATCGGACTGGCGTCGCCGCGCGGCAGTCTGCTGGCCATGGCCGCGATCGGCTGGACGATGAGCCTGTTGTTCGCCTATCTGTACTTTGTTCCGTTCGCATCGCTCAAACGTGCGGTGGCGGGATCCGACACGCATGCCGCGGCGCAGGCGATGACGCGCATCCGCCCGGTCATGGTGACCAATCTCGCACTCGGCCTGGCGGCGTCGGCGCTCGGCGCACTGCATCCGATCATGGGCTGATTCATCCGGCCGGCGGCAGCGTGCGCGCCACCACCCAGCAGCTCACCTCGCTTGCGCCGGCCCGCTTCAGCGTCAAGGCCAGTTCGTCGAGGCTGGTGCCGGTCGTCATCACGTCGTCGACGAGCGCGATGCGCAACCCCCGGACGTCGCCGGAGCAATCGAATGCGCCGCGCACATTGCGGCGCCGTGCGTCGTGCTTCAGCCCCATTTGCGGCGGGGTGTCGCGGGTGCGTCGGCAGCTTTCGAGATCGAGCGGCAAGCCGAGCTGTTTGCCTACTGTCCGCGCGATTTCGCTGGCATGGTTGAAGCCGCGTTCACGGATGCGGGCCGCATGCAGCGGCATGGCGATCAGGCGGTCGGGCCGCGGGGCCGCCGTCACGGACTCGGCCAGGCACGCACCCAGCGCCGGGGCGATGGCGAGCTGGCTGTGGTATTTCAGGCGCGGGATCATCCGGTCGAGCGGAAACGCGTAGGCCAGCGCGGCATGGGTGCGGTCGAACGCAGGCGGGTGTTTCAGGCAGTCGCCGCACCGCTGGCCATCGGGGGTGGGCGTGGCGCACTGGGGACAGTGCGGCTGGCGGTGCCAGGGCAGGTCGGCGTGGCACCCGGCGCACAGCGCGCGCGTCGAACGGCCGCTGCACAGCAGGCAGGCGGGCGGGAAAAAACGATTAAAAAATAATCGGATGTTCAATTTTGGTTGGGATGGAATTTGACAGCAAGGCTGCTGCAACCGAAAATCCCGGGCATGAAAGCCAAACGCGTCATTTCCGCCTCATCCTCCCGCTTTGCCGCCCAGCTGTTCAATATTCTGACTGTTGTGGCCTTGCTGCTTTCGCTGACCGCCCTGTTGCTGGGCAAGCTGCTGGCCAGCCACAAGATCGGGTTTCTGCCCTTCGTCCTGTCCTTGCCGCCGGTGATGATCTGGCTGGGTGCCTCGATTTTCGTCTATGCCAGCATCGCCCACCATCCCAATGCGCGCGCCGCGCATTACAACAAGTGGGCAGGCTACCGCTTTTACGGCGTGATGGGCAGTCTGATGGTGATCGGCCCGGCCATCTATGGCCTGCTCGGCGGCTGGCAGGGCCTGATGCTGGTGCTGGGGCTGGCGGTGTTGATCATCGTGCCGTGGGCGCTGTTTGATATTTACAGGGCCGCGCGCGAGCCGTGGCAGGACATGACGATCGAGGTGGCAATACATGAATGACATGACTCAACCCGTGGTGCGCCGCTCGGTGGCCGAGATCGATGCGCTGTTTGGGCTGCCGTTTGCCGACCTGATGTTCCAGGCGCAGAGCGTGCACCGTGCGCATTTCGACCCCAACAAGGTGCAGCTCTCGACCCTGCTGTCGATCAAGACCGGCGGCTGTTCGGAAGACTGCGGCTACTGCCCGCAGTCGGCGCGCTACGACGCCGGCGTCGAGAATCAGGGGTTGCTTGATCTGGACGACGTGCTGAAAGCCGCCAAGGCCGCCAAGGCCGCCGGCGCCTCGCGCTTCTGCATGGGCGCGGCATGGCGGGGACCGAAGCAGCGCGACCTCGAGCCGGTGCTCGACATGGTGCGCGAGGTCAAGGCACTCGGGCTGGAGACCTGCGCGACGCTGGGCATGCTGAAGGACGGCCAGGCCGAGCAGCTGAAGGAGGCCGGGCTCGACTACTACAACCACAACCTCGACACCGCGCCCGAGTTCTACGGCGACATCATCACCACCCGCGAATACCAGGACCGTCTCGATACGCTTGAAAGAGTCCGTCACGCCGACCTGCATGTGTGCTGCGGCGGCATCGTCGGCATGGGCGAGTCGCGTACCCAGCGCGCGGGCCTGATCGCGCAGCTGGCGAGCCTCGATCCGCAGCCGGAATCGGTGCCGATCAACCTGCTGGTGCAGGTCGAAGGCACGCCGCTCGCCGGCACCGAGGCGCTCGAACCGCTGGAGTTCGTGCGCACCATCGCCGTCGCGCGCATCTGCATGCCGCAGAGCTTCGTGCGCCTGTCGGCCGGACGCCAGCAGATGAGCGACGCGGTGCAGGCCTTGTGTTTCCTCGCCGGCGCCAATTCGATTTTCTACGGCGAAAAGCTGCTCACCACCGGCAACCCGGAGTGGGAGCGCGACCAGCACCTGTTCGATAGCCTGGGCCTGACCGCGTTGTGACGCACGCCGCGCTGACCCGCCTGCAGGACGGGCTGGCGGCGCTGAAAGCCGAGCATCTCGATCGCCGGCGCCGCCTGCTCGACAGCGCGCAGGGCGCGCACGTGACGATAGACGGCCGCCGCGTCGTCTCCTTCTGCAGCAACGACTACCTTGGGCTGGCCGCCGATCCGGCGCTGGTGGCCGCCGTGCACGCGGCCGTCGACCTATGCGGCATCGGCGCCGGCGCGGCGCATCTGATCACCGGCCATCATCGTTTCCACGACGACTTCGAAGCCGCCTTCGCGCGCTTCGTCGGCAAGCCGGCGGCGCTGCTGTTTTCCACCGGCTATCTGGCGAATCTCGGCGTGCTGACCGCACTTGTCGCCAGGAAGGGCGAAGTCTTCGCCGACAAGCTCAACCACGCTTCGCTGGTCGACGCCGCGCAGCTGTCGGGCGCTAGCTTCACCCGCTATCGCCACAACGACCTGGCGCAGCTCGAAGGCCAGCTGGCGGCCAGCACGGCGCAGGACAAGGTCATTGCTTCGGACCTGGTGTTCAGCATGGACGGCGACGTTGCGCCGGTCGACGCGCTGCTCGACCTGGCCGAGCGCTACGACGCCTGGCTCTACCTCGACGACGCGCACGGCTTCGGCGTGCTGAACGACGGCCGCGGCGGGTTGACCGAACGCGCCCGCGCGAGCGACCGCGTGATCTATCTCGCCACCCTCGGCAAGGCGGCCGGCGTGGCGGGTGCGGGGGTGGCGGCGCATGCCGGCGTGATCGACTGGCTGATCCAGAAGGCGCGCCCCTACATCTACACCACCGCCTCGCCGCCGCTGCTGGCCGCGTGCCTGCTGGAAAGTCTGCGCCAGATCGAGGCGGGCGAAGCCCGGCGCGCGCGGCTCTCCACCCACATCGCGCAGCTGCACGAGGGCCTGGCCGACCTGAGGCTGGGCGCGCTGATGCCGTCCGATACGCCGATCCAGCCGCTCGTGATCGGCGCCAATGCCGAAGCGATGCGGCTGTCGCAGGCCTTGCTCGAGCGCGGCCTGCTGGTGCCCGCGATCCGCACGCCGACGGTGCCCGCCAACACGGCTCGGCTGCGCATCACCCTGTCGGCCGCGCACAGCACTGACGATGTTTCGCAACTGGTCGAGGCGCTGCATGCCGTCGCCTAGGCCCGTTCTTGCGCTGGTGCATGGCTGGGGCATGAACGCCCGCGTGTTCGATGTCCTGGTGGGTTTGCTGGCGAGCGATTTCGAGGTGCGCGCACTCGACCTGCCAGGCCATGGCGGACGCGAGAACGCGGCCGACAACACCCTGCAGGGCTGGGCCGACGATCTCGCGCAGCAACTGCCGGACAAGACCACGTTGCTCGGCTGGTCGCTCGGCGGCCAGGTGGCGATGCGCGCGGCGCTCGACCACCCGCACAAGGTCGCGCGCCTGGTGCTGCTGGCGTCGACGCCGAAATTCGTTGCAGCGGAAGACTGGACACACGGTATGGCGGCTGCCGATCTGGCAGAGTTCGGCGAAGCGCTGCTGGCCGATCCGCAGGCCACGCTGCTGC
This sequence comes from Thiobacillus sp., assembly GCA_018262815.1. Taxonomy (GTDB): domain Bacteria; phylum Pseudomonadota; class Gammaproteobacteria; order Burkholderiales; family Thiobacillaceae; genus Thiobacillus. The sequence continues at coordinate 25,889 of JADFDN010000020.1, read as the reverse complement.
GTTTTCTGAGCCTGCAGACGCGCGGCATGGCCGGGCAGAAAAGCCTGCTGCAGGATTTGCGGCTGTCGCTGCTGGCCGCCCCGGTGGCGCGCAGCGAAGCCTTGTCGGGTGGCCTGGCAATCCTGCGCGACACCGACCTGCGCGATAAACTGCCGCGGCTGACGCAGCCGACCCTGGTGCTGCACGGTGCGCTCGATACGCTCACGCTGCCGGCGGCCGGCGCCTGGCTCGCCGAGACTTTGCCGAATGTTCGGCACATCGAGTTTGCCCGCGCTGCTCACGCGCCGCATCTGTCGCACGCCGAAGACGTGGCCGCCGCCATCGGACGCTTTGCCCATGCTTGAGTCCGAACTCGATTTCGCCGAAGTACGGCGCGCCTTCGACCACGCCGCCGCCAGCTACGACGCGCACGCGGTGCTGCAGCGCGAGGTGTGCGACCGCCTGCTCGAGCGGCTCGATTTCATGGCTCTGCAGCCCGCGCGGGTGCTCGACATCGGCACCGGAACCGGCTACGGGCTGGCGCATCTGCGGTCGCGCTATGCGGAAGCCGAACTGTGCGCGCTCGACATCGCCCCGGCCATGCTCAAGGCGGCGCGATCGCGCCTGCCGCAGCCGGGCTGGGCGCAGCGCGCGCTCGCGCGTTTCGCCCCCCCCGCCTCCCGCCTCACCCACTTGATGTGCGCCGACATGGAGCGGCTGCCGCTCGCGTCCAGCAGCACGAACCTGGTGTGGTCCAGTCTGGCATTGCAGTGGGCGCACGATCTCGAAGCCACGCTAAAGGGCGTGCATCGGGTGCTGGCGCCCGGCGGCCTGCTGATGTTCGCCACGTTCGGCCCCGACACGCTGAAGGAGCTGCGCGCTGCGTTTTCGGCCATCGACGATGCACCGCATGTGAACCGCTTCATCGACCTGCATGACATCGGCGACATGCTGATTCACGCCGGCTTCGCCAGCCCGGTGATGGAAATGGACATGCTGACGCTGACCTATTCCGACCTCAAATCGCTGATGCGCGATCTCAAGGGCATCGGCGCACACAATGCGGCGGCGACGCGCAAGCGCGGCTTGCTCGGCAAATCGGCATGGTCGCGGCTGGAACAGGCTTACGAATCGAACCGGAGCGAAGGGCGCCTGCCGGCCACCTTCGAAGTGATCTACGGTCACGCCTGGGCGGGCGACAAGACGCAGCGCGCAGACGGCCGGCAGGTGATCCAGTTCAATATCGGCGAGCGCAAACGCAAGATGGGGCTGACATGAAGGGCCTGTTCGTCACGGGCACCGATACAGGCGTCGGCAAGACGCGGGTGGCGGTGGCGTTGATCCATGCGCTGCGCGCGCGGGGCCTGCGGGTGGCCGCGATGAAACCGGTCTCTGCAGGCTCTCCGCCAGGCGAGCTGAACGAGGACGTGGCGGCGCTGTTGCAGGCGGCCGACGTCGAGGCCGACTTGTGCGATGTGAATCCCTACGCCTTTGCCGATCCGGTTGCGCCGCACATTGCAGCGCAGCAGGCGGGCATCCGGATCGATCTGGAGGTCGTCGTCGCGGCGTATTCGCGACTGGCTGCCGCGGCCGATGTCGTGGTGGTGGAAGGTGCGGGCGGCTGGCGTGTGCCCCTGAACAATCGCGACGACATGGCCGATCTGGCGCAACGCCTGGGCCTGCCTGTCGTGCTGGTAGTGGGGCTGCGACTCGGCTGTCTCAGTCACGCGTTGCTGACCGTGGAGTCGATCACGCATCGGCAGCTGCCGTGGGCGGGCTGGGTGGGCAACCACATCGATCCGGCCATGGCATTCCAGCACGAAAACGTGGCTGCGCTGCATGCACGACTGCCAGCCCCGTGTCTGGGGGTGCAGGCTTTTGAACCGGCGGCATGTTCTACGGCGAGTGCGCTGCAATGGCTGACACTGCCGCAAGAATTAGCATCTTAGAATAGTCTGTAATAACGATATTTAATAATTAAATCAATAACTTAATACGATCGTACCGCTTGTTCCGGGCAGCGGCGCCGTGTTACTGTCCGCGACATATTGCCGCATGCGGTTTTCTCGATTCCAGATATGGAACAGGTGAAGACGGAAGTCTGTGCGGGCGAGTCAGCGGGCGCGTTTGTATTCCAATCCCGCCCCAACCATTCGCTGACGCGCTTTCAGGAACGGCTCGTGTTCTGGAGCCTGGCGGCACTGTGTTTTACGACGGCAATCGGCTTCGCGTGGATGGGGTACTGGCTGATCCTGCCGTTTGCCGGACTGGAGATCGGTTTGCTGGCCTGGGCGTTCGAGGTCCTGCGCGACCGCGCGGGGGATTACGAAACCCTCCTGATCGACGGCGACAGGGTGGTGCTGGAATGGCATTGCGGTCATCGCGTGTCGCGGCGGGAAATGAATCGCCAGTGGGCACGTGTGGAATGCGACTGCAGTTCGCCGGGCAGAAACTGCCGGCTCAGCCTGAATTCGCATGGCCACGCAACGGAAGTCGGACAGTATCTGAATGACGAAGCACGGCTGCAGCTGGCTGCCATGCTACGCAGCAGGTTGCAGGGATAACGAAGCGCCGCAGGTTGCAGGAGCAAGCGCAACACACGCCGCAACGACACCAATAATGGGGACGAGAGGACGGGGGACGCGATGAAAGGCAAGTGGCAACGTGTAGGAGTGATGGGGGCAGCGCTGGCGTTCAGCCAGTCCACGCTGGCGGAATACGCATACAACCTGCAAACGCCGGCGAGTCAGGTGGCGCAGGACGTGTTCCAGCTGCACAACCTCATCATGCTGGTGTGTCTGGGCATTTTCGTGGTGGTGTTCGGCGCGATGTTCTATTCGCTGCTGAAACACCGCAAGTCGGTCGGCCATCAGGCAGCCCATTTCCACGAGAACACCACGGTCGAAGTGATCTGGACGGTGATTCCCTTCGTTATCCTGATGGGCATGGCCTATCCCGCCGCCAAGGTGGTGATCGACATGAAGGACACCACCAACCCCGACATGACGATCAAGATCACCGGCTACCAGTGGAAATGGGGCTACGACTACCTCAACGACGACATCAGCTTCTACAGCAACCTCGCCACGCCGCGCGAACAGATCCAGGGAACGGCAGAAAAGGGCGAACATTATCTGCTGGAAGTCGATGAGCCGATGGTGGTGCCGGTCGGCAAGCGCGTGCGTCTGCTGATTACCGCCAACGATGTGCTGCACGCCTGGTGGGTGCCTGCGCTGGGGGCCAAGCAGGATGCGATTCCCGGCTTCATCCGCGACAGCTGGTTCAAGGCCGACAAGATCGGCACTTACCGCGGGCAGTGCGTCGAACTCTGCGGCAAGGATCATGGCTTCATGCCGATCGTGGTCGAAGTGGTGTCTGAAGAAGATTACGCAGCCTGGGTTGCGAAGAAAAAGGGCTCGGCGCAAGCGGCTGCGGCCGACAACGCCAAAACCTTTGCCATCGCCGACCTGGTCGAGCGCGGCGAGAAGGTCTACCAGGCCAACTGCGCGGCCTGCCATCAGGCCGACGGCAAGGGCCTGCCGGGCGTGTTCCCGGCAATCAGCGGCTCTGCCGTCGCCACCGGGCCGATCGCTGCCCACATCGACATCGTGATGAATGGCAAGCCGGGCACGGCGATGGCTGCGTTCGCCGGTCAGTTGTCCGATGCCGATATCGCCGCCGTGGTGACCTATCAGCGCAACGCCTGGGACAACAAGATGGGCGACCTGGCGCAGCCAGCAGAGATTGCCGCCGCACGTGGCGGTGCCGCCAGCGAAGCCGCGGCCCCCGCGGCGCAGTAAACAATATCAAGAGGAGAGCACACGATGTCTGATGCTGCACACGCACACGACGATCATGGCCACGGTCACCCGACCGGGATCATGCGCTGGCTGACCACGACCAATCACAAGGACATCGGTTCCTTGTACCTGTGGTTCGCGCTCATCATGCTGTTTGTGGCGGGAACCATGGCGCTGCTGATCCGCGCCGAGCTGTTCCAGCCCGGCCTGCAACTCACCAACCCGGATTTCTTCAACCAGCTCACCACGATGCACGGGCTGATCATGATTTTCGGCGTGATCATGCCGGCCTTCTCGGGCTTTGCGAACTGGCAGGTGCCGCTGATGCTGGGGGCGCCCGACATGGCGTTCCCGCGCATGAACAACTGGGCGTTCTGGATCCTGCCTGTGGCAGCCTTTTTGCTGATGGTGTCGTTCTGGCTGCCCGGCGGCGCGGTCGCAGGCGGCTGGACGATGTATCCGCCGCTGTTCATCCAGGGCGGCATTTCCTATGACCTGACGATTCTGGCAGTCCACATCATGGGCCTGTCGTCGATCATGGGTTCGATCAACATCATCACCACCATCCTCAACATGCGCGCGCCCGGCCTCACGCTGATGAAGATGCCGCTGTTCGTGTGGACCTGGCTGATCACCGCCTACCTGCTGATCGCCACCATGCCGGTGCTGGCGGGCGCGGTGACCATGCTGCTCACCGACCGCAATTTCGGCACGCACTTCTTCAACGCAGCCGGCGGCGGCGACCCGGTGATGTTCCAGCATATCTTCTGGTTCTTCGCCCATCCCGAGGTGTACATCCTGATCCTGCCGGCATTCGGCATCGTCTCGCAGGTGATTCCGACCTTCGCCCGCAAGCCGCTGTTCGGCTACGCGTCGATGGTCTACGCAACCGCGTCGATCGCGATCCTGTCGTTCATCGTCTGGGCGCACCACATGTTCACGGTCGGGATGCCTGCCGCCGCGCAGCTGTTCTTCATGTTTTCGACCATGCTGATCGCGGTGCCGACCGGGGTGAAGGTGTTCAACTGGGTGGCCACGATGTGGAAGGGTTCGATGACTTTCGAAACCCCGATGCTGTTCGCCATTGCTTTCGTCTGCCTGTTCACCATCGGCGGCTTCTCGGGTCTCGTGCTGGCGATCGCACCGGTCGACATCCAGCTGCACGACACCTACTACGTCGTGGCGCATTTCCACTACGTGCTGGTCTCGGGTGCGCTGTTCTCCATCTTCGCCGGCATCTACTACTGGCTGCCGAAGTGGACCGGCCACATGTACAACGAAACGCTCGGCAAATGGCATTTCTGGCTGTCGGTCATCGGCATGAACATCGTGTTCTTCCCGATGCACTTCCTCGGGCTGGCCGGGATGCCGCGCCGCATTCCCGACTATGCACTGCAGTTCACCGAATTCAACCAGATTGCCACGGTGGGCGCCTTCATCTTCGGCTTCAGCCAGCTGATCTTCCTGGTAGTGGTGCTGAAGACGATCAAGGGCGGTGCCAGGGCGAGCGACCAGGTTTGGGAAGGCGCCCAGGGTCTGGAATGGACGCTGCCGTCGCCCGCGCCGTATCACACCTTTGAAACCGCGCCGGTGGTGAAATGAGCGAAAGGGGGATGGGCGTGGCCGACAAGCGCAACGGCAAATATCTCACGGCGGCCATGCTGGCGGCGTTTGCCCTGGGCCTGTTCCTGTTCACCCTCTACAGCGGACTGAAATAAGCCATGGCCGCGGGCAACGCCAGAACGCTGGGCAAGCTCGTTGTCGTGACGCTGGGCATGTTCGGGTTTGGCTTTGCCCTGGTGCCGTTTTATTACAAGATCTGCGAAGTGACGGGAATCAATTCCGGTGCCGAGCAAAGTCTGGTGAAGAACACGCAGGTCGACAGCAGCCGCTGGGTCACGCTGGAGTTCGACGCCAATATCAATGAAGCGCTGCCGTGGCGGTTCAAGCCTCTGCAACGCAGCCTCAAGGTGCATCCCGGCCAGCTGGTTCAGGTGGAGTACGAGGTCAGCAATACCAGCGATCAGCCGATCGTGGGGCAGGCGGTGCCGAGCTACGGGCCGGCGCGTGCGGCAGCGTTCTTCAAGAAGATCGAATGCTTCTGCTTTACCCCGCAAACCCTGGCAGCGGGCGAGTCCCGCCGGATGCCGGTGCTGTTCGTGCTGGATCCGTCGATGGACAGTGAGGTTCATACGGTGACGCTGTCGTATACCTTCTTCGGCACCGGGATGAAGGAGCAAGCGGCGGATCTTCGGACGGGGCGGCCCCATGGCTAGGGGTGGGAGCAATCTCAAGGCCGCCCTGGCGGTGTTCTGGAGTTTTTTTGGCGTGCGCAAGCGGCGAGATTACGACGCCGATGCGCAAAGCCTGACGCCGGCGCAAGTCATCATCGCCGGCCTGATAGGCGGTGCGGTTTTCGTGTTGACCATGTTGTTGCTGGTGTATCTGGCGATGCAGTTCGTGAAATGAACGATCTACGAAACGGGAAAGAGGGGATGAGATGAGTCTGGCACAAACCGATAAATATTATTTGCCGCAACCTTCGCTCTGGCCGATCATCGGCTCGGTGGCGCTTCTGCTGATGGCGGTGGGCGGAACCCTCACCATGCGCGAGGTGGATAACGGCGGCTGGGTCCTCCTGGCCGGGGTCGCGATCCTGTTCTACATGATGTTCGGCTGGTTCGGCGAAGTGATCCGCGACAGCGAAGCCGGGCGCTACAACAAGCAGGTCGACAGTTCGTTCCGCTGGTCGATGAGCTGGTTCATCTTTTCCGAAGTGATGTTCTTTGCCGCCTTCTTCGGCGCGCTGTTCTATACCCGCGTGCTGTCGGTGCCCTGGCTGGGCGAAGGCGACACCATGCAGCAATTGTGGCCGGCATTCCAGGCCACCTGGCCGACCGCGGGACCGGGGCTGACGCAAGATGGCTTCGACTTTACGCCGATGGGTGCCTGGGGCATCCCGGCGATCAATACCCTGTTGCTGCTGACCTCCGGGGTGACCATCACCTGGGCGCATTGGGGCCTGAAAAAGAACAATCGGACGCAGCTGATTCTGGGCCTGGCGATGACGGTTGCGCTGGGTGCGGTGTTCCTGGGTTTCCAGGTGTACGAATACATCCATGCCTATTCGGAGATGGGGCTGACGCTGGGCGCCGGCGTCTACGGCGCCACCTTCTTCATGCTGACCGGCTTCCACGGCTTTCACGTGCTGGTCGGCACGACGATGCTGATCGTGATGCTGCTCCGTTCGATTGCCGGCCATTTCACGGCCGATCACCACTTCGCCTTCGAAGCGGTGTCATGGTACTGGCACTTCGTCGACGTGGTGTGGGTGCTGCTGTTTATCGTGGTGTACTGGCTGATCTAGTCTGTCTGCGACGCCGGTGCCGTGCATGCGGCGCCGGGCAACAAAAAGCCGCGTCCAGCGCGGCTTTTTGTTGCCGGAAATTCAGCGCAGCCCGGATTGCGGAATGAAGCCGAAGTAGTATCCGCCCATCAGCAGCAGGAACAGGGTGAGGGACAGGGCGACGCGCACGGTGAGCATCTTGACGGTGCGATCGGACTGCCCCTTGTCCTTGATGAGATAGTAGAGTGCGCTGGCGAGGCTGGCCAGGATGAAGACGATGAACAGCAGGGCAACAATGCGCATGAGACGATTCTCTCGGCAAAATTTCAGTCTAACCGGATTGTGCGGCCCATGCACTTGCTGAGGCTGCGGGTCGGATCGTGGCAGTTTGCGCCGACCCTGTGGCCGACGCTGGCCGCGCTGTTGTTCTTCGTTCTGACGCTGTCGCTGGGCAACTGGCAAAGCGGTCGCGCCGACACCAAGCGCGCCCTGCAGGCGCGCTATGACGTCGCGGTGCGCGAGGCGCCCATTCACGTGGGCAGTGCGCTGCTGGATCGCGACAGTGTGCTGTTCCGCAAGCTGGAAGTCGAGGGCGTCTTCGACGATGCCCACACGATCCTGCTCGACAACCGGGTGATGAATGGCGTGGCGGGCTATCACGTGCTGACGCCGCTGCGAATCGAGGGCGGCACGCTCGCCCTGCTGGTCAATCGCGGCTGGGTCGCGACCGGGCGTTCGCGCGAGCAGGTGCCGGTGCCGCCGACTCCGGCAGGCAGGGTAAGGCTGGAGGGCATGGCGGTCGACCCGCACACGCGTTATGTCGAACTGGCGCCGACCACGCCGCACGGACGCGTCTGGCAGAACCTCGACTTTGAGCGTTACGCAGCGGCCAGCGGACTGAACCTGCAACCGGTTCTGCTGCTGCAGACCAGCAACCTGCCCGACGGCTTGCAGCGCAACTGGCCGCGACCCGATGCGGGAGTCGACACCCATGTCAGCTACGCCTTCCAATGGTACAGTTTGGCGGCGACACTGGCGGTGTTGTGGCTGATAATGAACGTCAGGCGCTGGCGGGACGACAGCGCAGACACGAAGCCCTGAATAAACAGACCAGAACCATGCAATTGACCCCACGCAGCAAATTCCTGATGTTGATCGCCGTGTTTGTGGTGCCGGTGGTGGCGGCCTATCTGGCTTACTTCGGCTGGCGTCCGGCAGGGCATACCAATTATGGCGACCTGGTCGCGGTGACGCCGCTGCAGCAGACGGCGGGGCTGAAGCACGACGGCACATCGTTCGATCTGGGAACGCTGCGCGGCAAGTGGCTGATGGTGCATGTGGGGCCGGCAGACTGCGACGCACGCTGCGCGCAGCAGTTGTACCTGATGCGGCAGACGCGAATCGCGCAGGGCAAGGAGCAGTCCCGCATCGAGCGCGTGTGGGTGCTGACCGACAACGGAGCCGTGGACCCCGCCCTGCTGGAAGCGCATGCCGGCCTTCATGCCTGGCGACCGGACGAGGCCACCTTCGCCGAACAGTTCCCCGCCAGCGATGACCGTGCCGGGCATATCTATCTGGTCGATCCGCTAGGCAATCTGATGCTGCGTTTCCCCGCCGAGCCTGACCCCAAACGCATGATGAAAGACCTCAAGCTGCTGCTGAAAGCTTCTCAAATCGGTTAACCCCCTTGCCATGACGTTCTATCGAAATCTGATTCTGATTGCATTGATCCTGACGCTGGGGGTGGTGAGCCTGGGGGCGTATGTGCGTCTGTCGGACGCCGGCCTCGGCTGCCCCGACTGGCCCGGCTGCTACGGCAAGCTCACGCCCCATCATGCGGCCGAGGCCATCAATGCCGAACTGGCCGAACGCCCGGATGGTCCGGTGTCGCACGCGAAGGCGTGGAAGGAAATGGTGCATCGTTACGCTGCCGGCACCCTCGGTTTGCTGGTGCTGGGAATTGCGGTGCTGGGCTGGCGCGGCCGCCGCGATGCGGCAGGCGGGCCGGGTCTGCCGCTGTTGCTGCTCGGGCTGATCGTGTTTCAGGCGCTGCTGGGAATGTGGACGGTCACCAAGCTGCTGAAGCCGCTGGTCGTCACCGCGCATTTGCTCGGCGGCATGGCGACTTTGTCGTTGCTGCTGTGGCTGTGGCTGCGCGAGCGCGGCCACATCAGCCATGCCTATTTCGCGCGTGCCGACCATCTGCGCGGCAGCGCGGTGCTTGGGTTGATTCTGGTGATCACGCAAATCGCGCTGGGCGGCTGGGTGAGCACCAACTATGCAGCGCTGGCATGCACCGACTTCCCCTTGTGCCAGGGCGTGTGGATGCCGCCGATGGATTTCGAACACGCGTTCACGCTGCATCGCGAACTCGGCGAAACTGCGTCCGGCGACCTGCTGCCGATGACCGCGCTGACGGCGATTCACTGGGTGCACCGTGTCATGGCCTTGATCGTGACCCTGTATCTGGGCTGGCTGGCGCTGCGGCTGCTGCGCACTCCGGGATATGCCGGTCTGGGTCTGATGGTGGGCGCCTTGCTGGCGCTGCAGGTGACGCTGGGAATCAGCAACGTGCTGCTGAGTCTGCCGCTCGGCCTCGCGGTGGCCCACAACACCGGGGCGGCGCTGCTGCTGGCCGGCATGGTGGCGCTGAACTACCGGGTAGGCAGGAGATGAATATGGAAACCGTGATGATCCAGGGCATGGCGTGTCGCTGCCAGCAGTTCCTGGCGCTGTGCAAGCTGCGGGTGGTCAGCCTGATCGTGTTCACTGCGGTGATCGGCATGTTTCTCGCGGTGCCCGGCTGGCCCGCCTGGAACGTGTTGTGGGCGGGCACGCTGGGAATCGCCCTGGTGGCCGGTGCGGCAGCAGCGTTTAATTGCCTGATCGAACAGAAGATCGACGCCGTGATGGCGCGCACGCGGGCACGCCCGCTGCCGCGCGGCGAGTTGACCAGCACGCAGACTCTGGTGTTTTCCGGCGTGGTCGGCGGACTCGGACTCTACCTGCTGTACGTCTTCGTCAATCCGCTCACCATGTGGCTGACGCTGGCCACTTTTGTCGGTTACGCCGTCATTTACACCGCCATCCTGAAGCCGGCCACGCCGCAGAACATTGTCATCGGCGGTGCTTCCGGCGCGATGCCGCCGGTGCTCGGCTGGGCTGCGGCTACCGGTGAAATCCATCACGACGCGTTGCTGCTTTTTCTCATCATCTTCGCCTGGACGCCGCCGCATTTCTGGGCGCTGGCGCTCTATCGGCGCGAGGAATACGCTAGGGCGGGGCTGCCGATGCTGCCGGTGACGCATGGCGAGGCCTACACCCGGCTGCATGTGCTGCTCTATACGCTGCTGCTGTTTGCCGTGACCATGTTGCCGGTCGGCACCGGCATGGGCGGCTGGATCTATCTGGGGGGTGCCACCGTGCTGGGCGGGCGCTTCATCCACTATGGCTGGCGGCTGTATCGCCAATACAGCGATGCCCTGGCGAAAGCAACCTTCCGTTTTTCCATCTGGTACCTAAGTTTGCTGTTTGCGGTCATGCTGGTCGATCATTACGTTCGCTTACCCATTTGATTTTTATGGGAATTTGAAGGGCTATCTGGATATTCGGACAGGATTGTTTTATATTATGCCCATCCATCATTAGGGGCACGAGATGATCCTCTCCCGAACTAGCCAATATGCCGTGCAGGCGCTGATCTACATGGCGACACAGCCGAACGCCACGCCTGTGCTGAACAAGGATATCGCGGCCAAGCTCGGCGTGCCCGCCCCCTATCTCGCCAAAATTCTGCAAAGCCTGGCCAAAGGCAATCTGCTGTTCTCCTTCCGTGGCCGCCTGGGTGGCTTCTGTCTGCGCGAGCAGGGCGACAAGATTACGCTGATGCAGATCCTGCTGCTGACCGAAGGGCCGGCCTTCACCCAGAGCTGTCTGCTGGGGCTGAAGAAGTGCAGCGACGAAACCGCCTGTCCGCTGCATTTCCGCTGGCTTCCGGTGAAGAAGAAAATCATCGATCTGTTGCAGGACACCACGCTTGAGAAGCTGGCCAAGGCGGTCGAGTCCGGCAAATATCGTCTGGCCGATGTTCCGGGTCAGCTGTTCGAGCAGATCAAGGCATGAGATCCTGGCTCGCCACCGCCTGTGCCGCGGCTGCATTCCTGCTAACGGCCTGCCAGCCTGCACCGCAGACGCCGACATTTCAGGCGACCGATATCACGGGGGCTGCCTTTGCGCGGGATTTCAGGCTGACCGACCATAACGGCCGGGTCCGGACGCTGGCGGATTTCAGGGGCAAGATCGTGGCCATCTTTTTCGGCTATACCCATTGCCCGGATGTCTGCCCCACCACGCTGTCGGATTTCGCGCGCGCGCTTCAGCAGCTGGGTCCGGACGCCGAGCGGGTGCAGGTCATTTTCGTGACGGTGGACCCGCAGCGCGACACGCCGGAACTGCTCAAGCAGTTCGTGCCGGCTTTCAACCCCAGTTTTCTGGGAATGGCGGGCGACGAGGCGACGCTCAGGCTGTTGGCTAAAGAATACAAAGTGGTCTATCAAAAGACTTCGGTGAAGGCGGCGGACGATTACCTGATCGACCACAGTGCCGGAACCTATGTTTATGATCCAAAAGGGAATATCAGGCTTCTTGTGCCCTATGGCAGCCATCCCGATGCGATTGCGCAGGATCTAAGAACGCTGTTGGCAACGTCCTGATCAGGGTTTTCGGCTTGCGGTGAAGGGGCGGACTGTCCTATAATCCCGCAGTTTTTTAATATAAGCATATGCTGTTTAAGGCGCGGCTATAAGCGCCATTTCGGGTACAACAGGAGCGGTCGATGGCGGTAACCACATATTCCGGTGCAGAGCAGTACAACTTTGATATCGTTAAGAAATTTGCCGTCATGTCGCTCGTCTGGGCGGTCGTCGGCATGTTCGCCGGGGTCTATATCGCCTCCGAACTGGCCTGGCCGTTTCTGAACTTCGACAGCCCCTATTTCTCGTTCGGCCGCTTCCGTCCCGTTCATACCAGCGCGGTGATCTTCGGCTTCGGCGGCTCGGCGCTGTTCGCCACGTCCTACTACGTGGTGCAGCGTACCTGCCAGACCCGCCTGATTTCCGACGGCATGGCGAGCTTCACCTTCTGGGGCTGGCAGACCGTGATCGTCACGGCGGCACTGTCGTATGTGATGGGGTATTCGCAAGGCCGCGAGTATGCCGAGATGGAATGGCCGATCGACATCCTGATCGAAGTCGTATGGGTCACCTACCTGATCCTGTTCGTCGGCACCATCATGCGTCGCAAGCAGCCTCATATCTACGTCGCCAACTGGTTCTACCTGTCGTTCATCCTGGCGACCGCCCTGCTGCATACCTTCAACAACCTGGCGATGCCGGTCGACCTGTTCTCGATGAAGTCGTACAGCCTGTTTTCGGGCACCCAGGACGCGATGACCCAGTGGTGGTACGGCCACAACGCGGTGGGCTTCTTCCTGACCGCTGCCTTCCTCGGCATGATGTATTACTTCGTGCCCAAGCAGGCCGGCCGTCCGATCTACTCCTACCGCCTGTCCATCGTCCATTTCTGGGCGCTCTCCTTCATGTACATGTGGGTGGGTGCGCACCACCTGCACTGGACCGCGCTGCCCGACTGGACCTCGTCGCTGGCTGCTGCGTTCTCAATCCTGCTGCTGATGCCTTCGTGGGGCGGCATGATCAACGGCATCATGACCCTGTCGGGTGCCTGGGACAAACTGCGCACCGACCCGGTGATGCGCTTCATGATCGTCGCACTGTCGTTCTACGGCATGTCGACCTTCGAAGGCCCGATGATGTCGCTGAAGGAAGTCAATGCTTTGAGCCACTACACCGACTGGACCGTGGGCCACGTGCACTCCGGCGCGCTGGGCTGGGTGGCGATGATCTCCTTCGGTTCGCTGTATCACATGATGCCCAAGCTGTGGGACACCAAGATCTACAGCCGCAAGCTGGTCGAGTGGCACTTCTGGCTCGCCACCATCGGCATCGTGCTGTACATCGTCGCGATGTGGATTTCCGGCATCACCCAGGGTCTGATGTGGCGCGCGTTCGACGAGTTCGGCAACCTGCAGTACTCGTTCGTCGAATCGGTCGCGGCGATGATGCCCTTCTACGCAATGCGTGCGATCGGCGGCATGTTCTTCCTCACCGGCGCTGCAATGATGGCTTTCAACATGTTCATGACCATTCGTCAGGGCAAGCGTGAGAGCGCCGCACTGGAAGCGAAGCTGGCCGCCAAGATGGCCCATGCCTGATACAGAGAAGACTCGACATGAATATCAACTTCAAACACGAATGGATTGAAACCAACATCGGCCTGATGGCCGTGTTGACCATGCTGGCGATCAGCGTCGGCGGCCTGGTGGAAATTGCACCGCTGTTCTTCATCGACAAGACCATCGAAAAGGTCGAGGGCGTGCGCCCCTACACGCCGCTGGAGCAACGCGGGCGTGACATCTATATCCGCGAAGGCTGCTACACCTGCCATTCGCAGATGATCCGCCCGTTCCGCGACGAAAAGCTGCGCTACGGCCATTACTCGCTGGCCGCCGAGTCGCAGTACGACCATCCATTCCAGTGGGGCTCCAAGCGCACCGGTCCCGATCTCGCGCGCGTCGGCGGCAAATATTCCAACGAGTGGCATGTCCAGCATCTGGTCGCACCGCGCTCGATGGTGCCGGAGTCGGTGATGCCGAACTATCCCTGGCTGATGTCGACGCCGCTGGATATCTCGGACGCAGCGGCCCGCATGAAGGCGCTGCGCAAGGTCGGCGTTCCGTATTCGCTGTCGCAGGCCGAATACGACGCCAACGTCACCAAGTTCGGTGAAACCGTCGCCAAGCAGCTGCACATCCCGGATGCGCAGAAGAATCTGGTCGAACAGGCCAACTTCGGCAATTACGACGGCGACCGTTCGGGTATTTCGGAGATGGATGCGCTGGTGGCCTATCTGCAGGTTCTGGGCACCATGGTCGATTTCAGCAAGTACGCTGACGACGCGTTCGTCGCCGATCGCTGATCTCAGGCGGGGAGCGCGGCATGGAATGGCTGATGTGGTTTTCCAAACCCGAAAACACCAAGCCGCTGGCCCTGATCATTTTTTTCGTCACCTTTGTCGGCATCCTGATCTACGTTTACGGCAGCAAAAAGCGGGGCAAGCAACTCGAGTCGTACCGCGACATTCCGTTTCTCGACGATCAGCCAGGCGATAAAGACGACACGAAGGACAAGCAATGAGCGAGCAAAAACTACAATCTCAAACGGTTCAAACCACGGGCCACGCCTGGGACGGCGATCTGCAGGAGTACAACAATCCGCTGCCGGTGTGGTGGGTCTACACGTTCTATGCGACGGTGATTTTCTCCATCATCTACTGGACCATCTATCCGTCGTGGCCGATCGGCAAGGGCTGGATCGGCGGCGTGTCCGACATAACCTACGTCAACAGCGAAGGCGAAACCAAAACGCATAGCTGGAATACTCGCGCTCTTCTGCTGGAAGATCTGAATCAGGCCGCGGTCGCGCAAAAGCCCTATTTCGACAAGATTTCGGCGATGTCGTATGAGCAGATTGCCAAGGACCCCGAGATGAACGGCTTCATCCTGTCCGCGGGCAAGGCCTTGTTTTCCGAAAACTGCGCGCCGTGTCACCAGGCCGGCGGCCAGGGCGTGATCGGTTTCTTCCCCAACCTGACCGACGATGACTGGCTGTACGGTGGCTCGTACGACACGATCCACCAAACGCTGATGGACGGCCGTCGCGGCTATATGCCGGCCTTTGGCGAAGTGCTCGACGGCGAGCAGATCGACCAGCTGGCGAACTACGTGGCCAGCCTCTCCGGCATCAGTCACGACAGCACCAAGGCCGCCGCAGGCAATGCCCTGTTCCATGGCGAGACCGCGGCCTGCTATTACTGCCATACCAGCAATGCGACAGGCCGGAAGGATATGGGCGCGCCCAATCTGACCGACAACATCTGGCTGTGGGCCGATGTGCCGGCTGCCGACGCCGCCGAAGGCAAGGTTTCTGCGATTCGCAATGTGATCGCCAGCGGCCTCAACAAGGGCGTGATGCCCGCGTGGTCCGGGCGCCTGTCTCCCGAACAAATCAAGGTATTGACGGTCTACGTTCATGAACTGGGCGGTGGCCAGTAAGGCCGCAGGCTGAAGAGATAAGCAAAGCCCCCGTTTTCGGGGGCTTTTGCTTCCCGCAATTCCACCCTGAGGCACCATGCAAACAGGATTAGAAGATCAGATTGGCCTGTATCAGAAGCGCATTCCCATTTTCACCCGTTCGGTGAAGGGGCGTTTTCGCCGTTTCAAGACGTCGGTGCTGGTGCTGGCCTATGCGATTTATTTCCTGTTGCCGTGGCTGCCGTGGTCACGGCTGGACGCACCAGCGCAGGCTGTCCTGTTCGATCTGCCGGGACGACGCTTCCTGATCTTCGGTCTCACGGTCTATCCGCAGGATGTCATCTGGCTGGCGCTGCTTCTGTTCATCGCCGCCATTCTGCTGTTCTTCGTCACCGGGCTGGTCGGCCGCGCGTTCTGCGGCTACTTCTGTTTCCAGACCTTGTGGACCGATTTCTTCATCTGGATCGAACACAGGATCCAGGGCGAGCGCCCGGCGCGCGTGCGACTCTACCGTCAGCCGTGGGATCGCGAAAAGGTCCTCAAGGTCGGCGGCACGCATGCCTTGTGGATACTGGCGTCGTTCTGGACCGGCCTGACTTTTGTCGCCTATTTCACCTACGCCCCGCAGTTGGTCATCGATTTCGTCACCGGCCAGGCTGCGACCGCGGCCTACATCACGACCAGCATCCTCACGCTGTCGACCTATGCCGCGGCAGGCTTGATGCGCGAACAGATCTGCACCTACGTCTGTCCGTACGGCCGTTTCCAGAGCGTGATGTACGAGCCGGAAACCCTGGCCGTGCATTACGACGCCCGGCGCGGCGAAGCGGCGCATGGGCGCGCTTCGGCGCGCGCGGGCCAGCGCACCCTGGCCGAGCGCCACGAAAAGGGGCTGGGCGACTGCGTCGATTGCGGACTGTGCGTGCAGGTGTGTCCGGTCGGCATCGACATCCGTGACGGCCTGCAGTACAAGTGCATCTCGTGCGGCCTGTGCATCGACGCCTGCAACACCATCATGGATTCGTTCAGCTTTCCGCGCGGCCTGATCCGCTACGATTCGGAAAAGAACCTGGCTTCGCCGGAGCCCGCCGCCCCCAAGGTGCAATGGAAACGGCTGAAACCCATCGGCTACGGCGTGGCGCTGGTGCTGATGAGCGCTTATCTCGTCTATAGCGTGGCCACGCGTGGCAGCTTCGACCGGGCCGTCAACCAGATCCGCCAGCCGCTCTATGTGGTGCTGTCCAACGGCGACATCCGCAACCGCTACCAGATCCGCATCACCAACAAGGCGGGGCAGGACCAGACCTACGTGATCAGCGCGCGCGGCATCCCTGAAAGCGCACTCGACCTCGGCAATTTCCGCGAAGTCACCATCAAGCCGGGACACAGCGGTCTGGTGCAGGCGAGCGTCCGATTGCCGCCGGCATTGGCGGCGAAAACGAGGCATTTCGAGCTGGTCATCACGCCGCAGGGCAAGCCGGCTGAAGTGCGCGCCGAGAAGGTTCGTTTCGACATGCCCGGAAAGCGCCCATGAATACCCTGACCACCCTGTTCGGCGGACTGGCCGCGGTGTTCGTGCTCTACGCAGCGGGCGGCGCGATCCGCGGCCTGCCGCCGATCCTGCGCGCGCTGCTGGCGGGGCTGCTGCCGCTGCTCGCCTATTTCGCCCTGATCGTCGGCCGCTGGCCGGGGCTGGATGTGGCGGCCATCCACATTTCGGTATTTCTCGCCGCGGGGCTGGTGCTGCATGCGCTGACCCAGTTCCGCCGCCGTGGGGCCGGCCGCATGCACTGGGCGCCCAAGCTCTTGACGGCTTTTTTCCTCGGGCTGGTGGTGATCAACGGCAGCTTGCTGTACATCGCCACCAAGGGCCTTCCCGAACCGCTTGCCCGCTGGTGGCTGGGCAGCGACGGGGGCGCGGTCTACAGCGGATTTTCCGGCGTGGTCGAACACGGCCAGAGCGCGGCCAAGGGGGTTTCGTCCGAGCTGTCCCAGGCGCACCGCGAGTCGGAGCTCGGCTGGCAGGTTGAATTGAGCGGTCTCGACAGCGACGAGGCCACGCGTGCGGTTCAGGTTCGCGTCAAGGACCGCACCGGCCTGCCGGTCGACCGCATCGATGCCGAACTGCGCCTGCTGCGGCCGGGCGCCGCGCAGAGCGTGCTCACCCTGCCTCTCGACCCGCTCGACGCAGGCGTCTACGGCGGCGTGCTGCGCTTGCCGGCGAGCGGACGCTGGCTGGTCGAACTGCGTCTGCTGCGCGACAGCCGGACGCAATATCAAATGACGCAGGAACTGGTCGCGCCATGAGCGGCATCATGGGGTTCCTGTTCCTGCTGTCGGGCATTTTTGTGCTGCTGATCATCGTTGGGGTGTTCTGGTCGATCAAAAGCGGCCAGTTCGACGATCTCGAGGGCCCGGCCGAACGCATCCTGATGGACGACGACGACCCTTTGCTGCCGGGGCGGCGCTTGAGAAGTAAAGACGAATAAACTAAAATTCACTAACTTTAATGGAGTTCGCACGATGAAACAGCTTCTGACTTTTCAAGGTTTCCCCATGGTGGTGGTGACCGCATTGATCATCTGGTCCTGGATCAGCATTCTCTCGGTCCTGATTGCCTCGTTCTTCTGAACGAACGGATTGCCCATGAAAAAGCCCCGCAATGCGGGGCTTTTTCATGGGCACAACCGGCGACGCTTATGCAGGAATCAGGGCGCGCATTTTCTGCAGCGCGCGTGCCTCGATCTGGCGAATGCGCTCGGCCGACACGCCATACTCGGCAGCCAGTTCGTGCAGCGTCGCCGCTTCGCCTTCAGTCAGCCAGCGCGCCCTGATGATGTGGCGGCTGCGCTCGTCGAGATTTTCCAGCGCGGCGACAAGGCCGGTGTGGCGGAGGCGTTCGGTCTGCTCGCGTTCCAGCAGCTGGGCCGGGTTTTCGTCCGGACTCGCCAGATAGGCCAGCGGGCTGTAGCTTTCCTCGCCGTCGTCCATCGTCGGGTCGATCGACACGTCGTGGCCCGACAGCCGGGTTTCCATTTCCAGCACGTCCTTGCGGCTGACGTTGAGTTCGCGCGCCATGACGTCGGCCTGCTCGATGGTCAGCGCGTTGAGCGACTGCTTCAGGCTGCGCAGATTGAAGAACAGCTTGCGCTGCGCCTTGGTGGTGGCGACCTTGACCAGGCGCCAGTTTCGCAGCACGTACTCGTGGATTTCCGCGCGGATCCAGTGCAGCGCAAACGATACCAGCCGCACGCCGCGATCAGGGTCGAAGCGCTTCACGGCTTTCATCAGGCCGACATTGCCTTCCTGAATCAGGTCGGCGTGGGGCAATCCATAGCCTAGATAATGACGGGCTACGCTTACCACGACGCGCAGATGCGAAACCACCAGCTGGCGGGCCGCTGCGACATCCTGTTTGTCATGCCATGCGCGCGCCAGCCGCTGCTCGTCTTCCAGGCTGAGCATGGGATATCGATTCACGGTCTGGATATAACTCTCCAGGCTGTAGGCGGCAGGAATGGGTAAAGACATCGTTTGGTTCATGCGTGTAAAACCCCCTTTGAAACATTCTAGCA
Organism: Thiobacillus sp.; assembly: GCA_018262815.1. Classification (GTDB taxonomy): domain Bacteria; phylum Pseudomonadota; class Gammaproteobacteria; order Burkholderiales; family Thiobacillaceae; genus Thiobacillus. The sequence continues at coordinate 7,022 of JADFDN010000020.1, read as the reverse complement.
CTCTCGATATAAGAGTGCTAAGGCCGGCAAGGGTTCCGCAATAAGTGGGGTCAGCGCGATGCTTCGACCTGGTGCAGCGCCCGCGTGACCGAGAACCAGGCACCGAGCCAGCCGAACAGGGTGGTCAGGCCGAGCACGGCAGCGATCTCGATGGCGGAGGGCGGCAGCAGATGGTAGGCCGATCCATAGAGGCTGGCCAGTCGCTCGACCGGCGCGCGCAGGATCGCGCCCGCCACCGCCAGCACGCCGCCTGCCGCCAGGCCGCCCAGCAAACCTTGCAGGGCGCCCAGGTAGAGGAAGGGACGGCGGATATAGCGGTCGGTGGCGCCGATCAGCCGGCTGACCAGGATTTCGTCGCGTCGCGCCAGCACCTGGGCGCGAATGGCATTGCCCGAGATGGCGACCAGCGCGATGGCGAACAGCCCGGCCAGCAGCCAGACGCCGGTGTGGCCGATGGCGAGTGCGGCCTGCAGGCGATCGGCCCACTGGCTGTCGACATGGGTTTCCGCCACGCCGGGCAGCTTGCCGAGATCGGCTGCGACCCGTGCCAGCTCATCGCGCGATGCCGTGTGCGGACGGATGACCCAGGCGTCCGGCAGCGGATTTTCGGTCAGGCCGGCGGTAATGTCGGCCAGGTCCTGCGCGGCGCTGAGTGCTGCCAGCGCCTCATCCCGGGGCACAAAGCGGGCCTTGACGATGTCGGGCTGCCTGAGCCGCGCGGCGATGGCCTGCTGTTGCGCGGTTGACGCGCCGGCGTCGAGAAACACGCTGATTTCGGGTTGCGCCGGCAGGCCGCCGGCCAGCCGGTCGAGATTGCCGAGGACCAGATACAGTCCACTGGGGAGGCTGATCGCCACGCCCATCGCCAGCGCGGTGAGCACGGTGGTGAGCGCTTGCGCACGCAGACGGCGCAGTGCGGCAGATAGTGCATGTTTCTGGTGTCGCAGCCAGCCGATCATGCCGGCACCTCCTCGACCTTGCCGTGGTCGAGCCGGAGCGTGCGGCCGCCCAGCGCACTGATGGCGCGGTCGTCGTGGGTGGCAATCAGCAAGGTGGTGCCGACCTGATGGAAGTCACGGAACATGGTCATGATGTCGGCGGCGTACCCCGCATCGAGGTTGCCGGTCGGCTCGTCGGCCAGCAAAAGAGCAGGGCGGCTGACCAGCGCGCGGGCGATGCACAGGCGCTGCTGTTCACCGCCCGACAGGCTGACCGGGTTGGCTTTCTCGCGCTTGAGCAGGCCGACCTTGTCGATGACGGCACGCGCCCGCTTCAGCGCCTCGCGGCGTTCGAGTCCCGCGATGTCGAGCGGCAGCAGCACGTTTTCGATCACGCTGCGGTCGAACAGCAGCTTGTGGTCCTGGAACACCAGGCCGATGTTGCGGCGCAGATAAGGCACAGCGCGGTGCGACAGGCGCCCCACGTTCTGGCCGCTGACCGACACCATGCCGCTGGTGGGACGTTCAATGGCAGCGATGAGCTTCAGCAGCGTGCTCTTGCCGGCGCCCGAATGCCCGGTCAGAAAGACCAGTTCGCCCTGCTCGATGGCGAGGTTGACCCCCGACAGGGCTTCGTGTCCGCCGGGATAACGCTTGGTGACCTGGCTGAAACTGATCATGGGGTGGGCGGCATCAAGCAGGGAAAATGGCCTCGACGAATTCGCGCGCATCGAACGGCCGCAGATCGTCGACGGTTTCACCCACGCCGATGTAGCGCACCGGGATCGGCCGCGCCTTGGCGATCGCCGCGATGGCGCCGCCTTTTGCGGTGCCGTCGAGCTTGGTCAGCACCAGGCCGGTCACGTCGAGCGCGTCGTCGAAAGCCTTGACCTGGGTGACGGCGTTCTGTCCGGTGTTGGCGTCGAGTACCAGCAGCACTTCGTGCGGCGCACCGGGAATGGCCTTTTCGATCACCCGTTTGACCTTCTTGATCTCTTCCATCAGGTGGAGTTGGGTCGGCAGGCGGCCGGCGGTATCGGCCAGCACCACGTCGATCTTTCGCGCCTGCGCGGCCTGGATGGCGTCGAAGATCACCGCTGCGGAGTCGCCCTTTTCCTGGCTGATGACCGTGACGTTGTTGCGTTCGCCCCAGACCTGCAATTGTTCGCGTGCCGCCGCGCGGAAGGTGTCGCCCGCGGCCAGCAACACCGACAGGCCCTGCGCCTGATAGAGCTTGGCGAGTTTGCCGATGGTGGTGGTCTTGCCGGCACCGTTGACCCCGGCCAGCATCAGGATGAAAGGCTTGTGCGGGGTGACGTCGAGTGGCGCCTGCAGCGGGGCCAGGAGATCGACCAGTGCCTGCTTCAATGCAGCCTGCAGGTCGGACGCCTCGGTGAGATTTTCACGCCGAACGGTCTTCTGAAGGGACTCGAGCAGTGCCTGGGTGGCGTCGACGCCGATGTCGGCGGTAATCAGGATGGTCTCGAGCGCCTCGAACAGCTCGGCGTCGATCTTGCGTCCGACCCCGAACAGGCCGGACAACTGGCCGCCGAGCCGGTCGCGAGTCTTGGCGAGCCCCTGCTTCAGCCGTTGCGCCCAGCCGGGACGCGGCTCAGCCGTAGGAGCGGCCGGTTCGTTGGCGGGAGGCGTGACGTCGGGTTGCGCCGTCGCTTCATCCGGCTTGGATGTTTCCGGGGCGGGCGCGGGTTTGGGCTTGAAGAAACTAAACACGGATAAAGGCAGTCAGCACGTCAGGTTGACGGACGCTGTATCTTATCATTCGGACAGTCGACCTCACACGCGCATCTGCTCGTCGTGGGTCGGTGTCGTTTCGGACTCATGCAATCTAGAGGGAAAAACATGCGCAGCCTATGGGCAATCGGTTTGGCGCTGCTGCTGGGCAGCGCACAGGCAACGCTGACGGACGTCACGCTGGACAACGGCATGCGGGTGATCGTCAAGGAAGACCGCCGTGCGCCGGTGATGGTGTCGCAGGTGTGGTACCGCGCCGGGTCGATGGATGAATTCAACGGCACCACTGGCGTGGCGCACGTACTCGAACACATGATGTTCAAGGGCACGCAGAGCGTGCCGCCGGGAGAGTTCTCCAAGCGCATTGCCGCCGCCGGCGGACGAGAAAATGCATTCACCAGTCGCGATTACACCGCCTATTTCCAGCAGATGCAGAAGGACCGGCTGGAGCTTTCGATGCAGCTGGAAGCCGATCGCATGGCCCATCTCGTCATCAGCGATGAACTGTTCGCCAAAGAGGTCCAGGTGGTGATGGAGGAGCGCCGTTTGCGCACCGACGATCAGCCACAGTCGATACTGTACGAGCGCCTGATGGCGACGGCCTACCAGGTGCACCCCTACCGCCGTCCCGTCATCGGCTGGATGGACGATTTGCAGAACATGACCGCACAGGATGCACGCGACTGGTATGCGCGCTGGTATGCGCCCAACAACGCCATCCTGGTGGTAGCCGGCGACGTCAAGGCCGACGAGGTGATCGCGCTGGCCAAAAAGCATTTCGGCCCGCTGGCCGCGCGTGCACTGCCGGAACGCAAACCGCAGGCTGAACCGGCGCAGATCGGCGAGAAGCGCATCGTGGTGAAGGCCCCGGCCCAAGTCCCCTATCTGCTGATGGCCTGGCATGCGCCTGCGCTCGAGGACTGGGAGAAAGACGCCGAGCCCTATGCACTGCAGATTCTGGCGGGCGTGCTGTCAGGAAACGACTCGGCGCGGCTGCAGAAATCGCTGGTGAAAACGCAGCAGATCGCGGTGAACGCAAGCGCGGGCTACGACGCCGTCGCACGCGGGCCGATCCTGTTCATGGTCGACGCAACGCCGTCGGCAGGCAAGTCCGTGGCCGCGCTGGAAAAGGCGGTCCGCGCCGAAATTTCGCGCATCCAGCGTAAAGGCATCAGCGAGGCGGAGCTGGCTCGGGTCAAGGCGCAAGTGATCGCGGCCGATGTCTATCAGCGCGACTCGCTGTTCTATCAGGCGATGCAGTTGGGCGATTATGCAATCGCCGGATTGCCGCCCGCGGCGCTCGCCGGCCGGGTCGACAAGCTGCGTGCGGTGACCGCCGCCGAAGTGCAGGCCGTGGCGAAGAAATGGCTGCAGGACGAGCGGCTGAGCGTGGCCGAACTCGATCCGCAACCGCTGAATGCACAAGCCCGTACCGCCGTGCCGGGAGTCCGCCATGCCAATTAAGAACGTGTTCATGAAACGAGTCCTGGGCGCCCTGCTGCTGAGCCTGCCGCTGTCGGCGCAGGCTGCGCTCGCGATCCAGCACTGGCAAACGGCGCACGGCGCACGGGTGGTGTTCGTCGAAAGCCACGAATTGCCGATGCTCGACGTCGCAGTCGACTTTCCGGCCGGCAGCGCCCGCGATCCCGCCGGCAAATCGGGCTTGGCCCGGCTGACCCATGGCCTGCTCGACCAGGGTGCGGGCGGGGTGTCCGATACGGCCATCGCGCATCGCCTCGCCGACGTCGGTGCGCTGCTGTCGGGCCGCTTCGACCGCGATCGTGCCGGCGTGACGCTGCGCACCCTGTCGTCTGCCGCGGAAAAGAACAAGGCGCTCGATGTCCTCGCGCAGGTGCTGCAGCGCCCCGATTTTCCGCAGGCGGTGGTCAAGCGCGAACAGCAGCGCCTGATTGCATCGATACGCGAGGCCGAGGCCGACCCCGGCGAGGTCGCCAGCAAGGCGTTCTACCGTGCCTTGTATGGTGCGCACCCCTATGCTCAGGATGAAGCGGGCGATCCTGCCGCCATTGCGCGGCTGGATCGCGATGATCTGCGGGCGTTTTATCGCACGCATTACAGTGCGTCCAATGCGGTGATTTCCCTGATGGGCGACATTACGCGTGCCGAGGCGGAGGCCATTGCCGTTCGCCTGTCGGCGGGCTTGCCGCGCGGGGCTCCGTTGCCGGCCTTGCCGAAGCCCGCCCCGACGACGGCCTCCGACACGCGCATTGCGCACCCCTCCTCGCAAAGCCATGTGCTGGTGGGGGCGGTGGGCTTGGCGCGCAACGACCCCGATTTCTTTCCGTTGTTCGTCGGCAATTACGTGCTGGGCGGCGGCGGTTTCGACTCGCAACTGATGCGCGAGGTGCGCGACAAGCGCGGCTACGCCTACAGTGCCTACAGCTATTTCCTGCCGATGAAGGAGGCCGGGCCATTCCAGCTTGGCCTGCAGACCAAGCGGGAGCAGACAGACGATGCGCTGAAGGTGGCGCAGGACACGCTGCGGAAGTTCATCGCCGACGGTCCCAGCGAAGCGGAACTCAATCAGGCCAAATCCAACCTCACCGGCGGGTTCCCGCTGCGCATCGACAGCAACCGGAAAATTCTCGATTATCTGGCGATCATCGGCTTCTATAACCTGCCGCTCGATTACCTGGATAGCTGGGTCGATCAGGTCAACGCGGTCGACGTGGTTGCAGTGAAGCGGGCGTTTGCGCGCCGCATCGACCCCGACGCGCTGGTGACCGTGGTGGTGGGGGCGGGTCATGCTCGCTAAGCGCGCGGCGCCGCAACGCGCGCACGGCGTCGCCAACCGGGTGCGCGTCATCGGCGGGCAGTATCGCCGCCGTCTGCTGGAGTTTCCCGGCAGCGCCGGGCTGCGTCCGACGCCCGACCGGGTGCGCGAGACGCTGTTCAACTGGCTGGGACAGGATCTGCCGGGCTGGGCCTGCCTCGATCTGTTCGCCGGCAGCGGGGCGCTCGGCTTCGAGGCCGCTTCGCGGGGGGCCGGGCGGGTCGTCATGATCGAACGCGAACGCGCCGCGCTCGACGCGCTGGAAAAAAACCGGACCGTGCTCGGTGCGCAGCAGGTCGATATTCTTCGCGCCGACGCGCTGGCCTGGCTGGCGAACAGCCGAGAGACCTTCGATCTGGTCTTCGTCGATCCTCCGTTCGACAGCGGGCTGGTCGAACCGGTGCTGGCCGACCTGGCTCGCCACCTCAAGTCCGGCGGCCAGGCCTATGTCGAACAGGGGGCGGAGGTGCAGGCGCCGCCGGGGTTTATCATCCACCGCAGCGGGCGCGCGGGGCGCTCGCATTTTGCGCTGCTCATAAAGGAATGAACGATGCTGACTGCCGTCTATCCCGGCACCTTCGACCCCATCACGCGCGGCCATGAAGATCTGGTGCGGCGCGCGGTGCGCCTGTTCGATCGCGTCATCGTCGCAGTGGCCGAGTCGCGCAACAAGCGGCCCTTTTTCAGCATGGAGGAGCGGGTGGCCATGACGCGCGACGTGCTGGCCGATGTGCCGCAGGTGAGCGTGGAAGGCTTTTCCGGCCTGCTGATCGATTTTGTCGCAGAACAGGGCGCGATCGCCGTGCTGCGGGGGTTGCGCGCAGCGTCCGACTTCGAATACGAATTCCAGCTGGCGGGCATGAACCGCAACCTCAAGCCCGACATCGAAACCATCTTTCTGACCCCGTCGGATCAGTACATGTTCATCTCGGCCAGCATGATCCGCGAGATCGCGCAGCTGGGCGGCGATGTGTCGCCCTTCGTCCACCCATTGGTGGCACAGCGATTAAATGAGAAAATAAGCGGAAACTGATATAACCCGGAGAGCGTCATGGCCTTGATGATCACGGACGAATGCATCAATTGCGACGTCTGCCTGCCCGAATGTCCCAACGAAGCCATTTCCCAGGGCGACGAGATCTACATCATCGATCCCAACAAGTGCACCGAATGCGTCGGCCACTTCGATACCCCGCAGTGCGTCGAGGTGTGTCCGGTCGACTGCATCCCGCTCAATCCCGATTATGCGGAAACCAAGGAACAGCTGCAGGAAAAATTCCTGAGGCTGACAGCCGCCAAGTAATCAGGCGGTTTTGGCCAGCCGCGCCCCATCCAGCTTGTCGGACAGGGCATCGGCGATGCGCGTATTGATGCGCGCCAGCTGGTCCAGCTGATCGCTCACCGTCCCCATCGCAGTTTCCAGTTCGGCAATTCGCTCGTCCAGCGTTTCGGTGGCAGCGTGAATGCGGCTGACGCTTTCCAGCCGGCGCTTGAGCTGGGTCTTGTGCTCGCGCACCTGGGTTTCCATCGGCGCGATC
>JADFDN010000001.1 GCA_018262815.1 Thiobacillus sp. | reverse complement strand
GCTCATGTACGGTCCCATCAGGCCGGAGACGAAGGCCATCGGCAACAGCGCGGCGATCACGGTGAAAGTGGCGAGGATGGTCGGTCCGCCGACCTCGTCGACCGCGCGCGGAATGATGGCCTCGAGGCCGTCGTGGTCCAGCCCCATGCGGCGGTGGATGTTTTCCACCACCACGATGGCGTCGTCGACAAGGATGCCGATCGAGAAGATCAGCGCGAACAGCGACACCCGGTTGAGCGTGAAGCCCCACGCCCACGAGGCGAACAGCGTGGCAGCGAGCGTCAGCAGCACCGCGGCGCCGACGATCAGCGCCTCGCGCTTGCCGATGGCGAACAGCACAAGCAGCACGACCGAGGCGGTGGCGAAGATCAGTTTCTGGATCAGCTTCTTCGCCTTGTCGTCGGCAGTAGCGCCGTAGTTGCGGGTGACGCTGACTTCGACGCCCTCGGGCAGCACGCTGTTCTGCAGGCCTCCGACGCGTGCGATGACCGCTTCGGCGACGTCGACCGCGTTCTCGCCGGGCTTCTTCGAGACCGCCAGCGTGACGGCGGGATAGGTCTGGCCCCGATCGGCCTGATGCGTGCCGCCTGCGCCGGGACCGTGCCAGACATAACGCGCCGGCTGGTCGGGGCCGCCGACGACGCTGGCGATGTCGCTCATGTAGACCGGGCGGCCCTGCGCGACGCCGACGACCAGCTGCTTGACGTCGGCGACGCCGGCAAGAAAGGTGCCGGTCTGCACCAGGATTTCCTGGTTGCTGGATACCAGGGTACCCGACGGTTGCGCCGCGTTGGACACCTGCAGGGCGTCGCGGATGTCCTGCGCGGAGACGTTGAATGCCGCCATGCGGTCGGGATCCATCATCACCCGCACCGCGCGGCCGGGGCCGCCGACCGTGGTGACTTCGCGGGTGCCGGCGATGCGCTTGAGCTCGATCTCGGCTGCATGCGCCGCCTGCTCCAGTTCGTAGGCGCCGCGGGTCGGGTCGCGCGTCCACAGGGTGACGGTGACGATCGGTACGTCGTCGATGCCGAGCGGCTTGATGATGGGTTCGCCGACGCCGAGTTCGGGCGAAACCCAGTCGCGGTTGGCCTGGATGGTGTCATACAGCCGCACCAGCGCCTGGGTGCGGTCCTGCCCCACCAGATATTGCACCGTCAGCACCGCCATGCCGGGCTTGGAAACCGAGTAGATGTGCTCGATGCCGGCAATCTGAGACAGCACCTGCTCGGCGGGGGTGGCCACCAGCGATTCCACATCCTTCGCCGACGCGCCGGGGAAGGGGATGAAGACGTTCGCCATGGTCACGTTGATCTGCGGTTCTTCCTCGCGCGGTGTGACCAGAATGGCAAACAGCCCCAGCAGGGCGGCAAGCAGCGCGATCAGCGGGGTGAGCTGGGACGTGAGAAAGAAGCGGGCGATGCGTCCGGAGAGTCCCATGTGCATGCCCGTTTACTTGACCGACCGAGCCGGCTGGTTGGCGGCGCTTTTGGCGTAGATGCCCGCCTTGACCGGTTCGAGCGCGATGACGTCACCCGGATTCAGGCCAGCCAGCACTTCCACCTGCCCGCGTCCGTTGGGGGTGCCCAGGCGGACCTGCCGCAAGCTGACCTGATCCTTGTTCACCACGTACACCGCGGTGATTTCAGAGCGGCGCACCACGGCGGTCGAAGGGATGGTGAGCTTGCGCGCGCTGCCCACCGAAAAATGCGCGCGGGCGAACATGCCGGGGATGACACCTTCCAAGTTGGTCGGCAGGTCGATACGCACCTTGACCGTGTGAGTGGCGACATCCGCCGACGGCAGCACGGTAATGCCGGTGGCGTCGATCCACTTGTTGAGCGAGGGAATTTCAACGGCGACGCGCGGCGAGCGTTTTACTTCGGCCAGCTTGTACTGCGGGATGTTGGCGATCACCCGCATGTCCTTGGGATCGAAGCCCGTCATTAAGGGTTTGCCTGGCGTGACGGTCTCGCCCACTTCGACGTGACGTGCGGCGACCACGCCTGAAAACGGCGCCGTGATCACGGTATAGCTGCTCATGGCAGCGGTCTGGCCGACGCCAGCCCGCGCGGCACGCGCAGCCGCTTCTGCGGCACGGAACTCGGCGGTGGCGCGGTCGAGTGCGGCCTGACTGATGAATTTCTGCTGGAACAGCTGCTGCTGGCGCTCATAATTGGCGCGCGCATTGGCCAGCGTGGCCGCAGCCTGCGCCACCTGCGCCTGGCTGCCCGCTACCGCGGACGACAGTTCCTGGGCGGACAGGCGGACGATGACCGTGCCCGCCTTGACATAGTCGCCGGCGTCGAAATTGACTGCCGCCACGCGTCCCGATACCTGCGCAGCGAGGGTTGATTGCTTGACGGCCTCGACTGCGGCTTCGGTGGAGTAACCGGTGTCGGCCATCTGGTATTTCACCGGTGCAACGGCGAACGGCAGGGCTGCCCAGGCGGGGGGCGAAGCAAGGATGACGCAGGCCAGTAAGCGGGCGGGGTTCAACACGGGTGCACCTCCGGGAAATCGTCCATTAGAATATGCTAATTAATTATTTAATTCAAGCGCTTGGATGCGGTCTGCGAGATGAGAGGCCGCATTGCAGGTCACGGCCTGTCCAAGTATGCCCCACAAGAAGGCCCCGATCTACTGCGCCGGCGCGCGCGTGCCGCGTGACGCTGCATTGAAAAAGCCCGGCACGCTTGCGCGTTGCCGGGCCGGATTGACTGCGGCGGGGGGGCGTCTATTTGGTGAAGCCGCAGAACACGTCGCGCATCATGCCGAGCAGCTTGAGTGTACGGGTGTCGCCAACGCGGTAATAGACCCGGTTGGCATCCTTGCGGGTGCGCAGCACGCCCTTGTCGCGCAGAATGGCGAGGTGCTGCGAAATGTTGCTTTGCGAGGTGCCGACATGGTCGACGATGTCCTGCACGCTGATTTCCTTGTCGCCGAGCACGCAGAGAATTTTCAGGCGCAACGGATGCGACATGGCCTTCATCGCACGCGAGGCCTGCTCGATATGCTCGTCCTTGTCCATGAGATCGACTTCGTCCCAGTCAGCTGCCATATTCATAACCTCGATCCTGTTTACGCTTCATGTAGTACTCTGATGCGGCCGGTTTACGGGTGGGAACGCAAGCGGCGCGCGGCATTTTCGTGCAACATTGCGCGTTGCATATAGATTAGCAATCACGCATATATTAAAATAATCCCACAAAATCAAGCCAGGTAATATAAATTTTTTCATGAAGACCACGCCGGTTCTCCTCATCATCCTTGACGGTTTTGGTTGCCGCGCGGAGCGCGCCGACAACGCGATTGCCCAGGCCAACAAACCCAACTGGGACCGGTTGTGGAAGCAGCATCCGCATACGCTGATACACGCCTCCGAATCCGAAGTGGGGCTGCCGAAGGGGCAGATGGGCAACTCCGAGGTGGGCCATCTGAACATCGGGGCAGGGCGCGTGGTGTACCAGGAATTCACCCGCATCGACCGGGCCATCGAGTCCGGCTATTTCTACACCAACCCGGCCTTGCTGAACGCGGTGCATCTGGCGCGCGACAACGACAAGACCCTGCATGTGCTGGGCCTGCTGTCGGATGGAGGGGTGCACAGCCACGAGTCACACTTCCATGCGCTGCTCGATCTGGCCGTTCGTGAAGGCCTGCGCAAGGTTTGCCTGCACGTGTTTCTGGACGGCCGCGACACGCCGCCGAAAAGCGCCGAAATCTACCTGCGCCGCCTCAACGAGAAAATCGAGCAGGCCGGCGTCGGCCACATCGCGTCGATGATCGGCCGCTACTACGCGATGGACCGCGATCGCCGCTGGCAGCGGGTCAAATCCGCCTATGACCTGCTGACGCAGGGACGCGCCGAATTCATGGCGGAAAATCCGCTGGCCGGACTGGAGGCTGCCTACGCACGCGGGGAAACCGACGAATTCGTCAAGGCCACGTCTATCCTGCCGCCCGACGGCAAGCCGGTGAAAATGGAAGATGGCGATTCGGTGATCTTCCTCAACTTCCGATCCGACCGTGCGCGCCAGTTGTCGCGGCCCTTCATCGAAGCCGATTTCAGCGAATTCGAACGCGAAGTCACACCGCGTCTGGCAACGTACTGCACGTTGACCGGCTACAGCGACGATTTCGTCGTGTCGGTGGCGTTCCCGCCCGAGCGGATCAAGAACGGACTGGGCGAATACATCGCGAAACTCGGACTGCGCCAGTTGCGCATTGCCGAAACCGAGAAGTACCCGCATGTCACCTTCTTCTTCAACGGCGGCGAGGAGGTGTCCTTTCCCGGCGAGGATCGGGTGCTGGTGCCGTCGCCCGATGTCGCGACCTACGACCTAAAGCCCGAGATGAGTGCGTTCGAAGTCACCGAGAAACTGCTCGCGGCCATCAACAGCAAGCAGTATGACGTCATCGTCTGCAACTACGCCAATCCCGACATGGTGGGGCATACCGGCGATCTGCAGGCCGCGATCAAGGCCATCGAAACCGTCGACACCTGTCTGGGACGCGTGGTGGAAGCCCAGCTGGCGCGCGGTGGCGAGGTGCTGGTGACGGCCGACCACGGCAATGCCGAACTGATGCGCGATGCCGAAACCGGGCAGGCGCACACGGCGCACACGATGAATCTGGTGCCGCTGATCTATGTGGGCCGCAGCCACGCCACGCTGGCGGAAACCGGCGCGCTGGAAGATATCAGCCCGACCCTGCTGAAAATGATGGATCTGCCGCAACCCCCTGAAATGACCGGTGAGGCCCTCGTCCAGTTTGAGTAAAGCCGGTGCAGTTCGGGTAAGCTCACCGGGGTGAACGTCAGATTATTTCTCGTCCTGCTGGCTCTGGCCTGGCCGCTGCATGTCGGCGCCAATCAGGCTGACCGCAAGCAATCCGAACTTGATGCGCTCAAGCGGCGTCTGCAGACGCTGCAGCAGGAATTTCGCACGACCCAGGCGCATCGCAAGGAAGTGGTGGACGAACTGCGCCAGTCCGAGCGCGCGATCAGCAGCGCGCTCAGCCAGCTGCGCCAGCTGGACAGCGAGCGCCAGCGTACCCGGCACGATCTGCAGACCCTGACGCAGCAGGCCGATGCCACGACAATGCGCATTCGCGAGCAGCAGGCCCATCTGGCCCAGGCGCTCAAAGGCGCATACCGCCGCGGGCAGGGCGATGCCCTGAAATTCATCCTCAACGGCGAGGATCCCAATCAGTCCGCGCGCGATCTGCATTACCTGGCACACCTGTCGCGCGCGCAGCACGCCATGATCGAGATGCTGCGCGCCGACCTCGCGCAGCTGGCTGCCTTGCAGCAGCAGGCTGCGCAGAAGTCGAGCGAGCTGACGCAATTGCAGGCGGCCCGCGAGGCCGAGCAGAAGAAACTGCTGGCTGACAAGCGTGCACGCGAGCGGGTGCTGCAGAAACTGTCGGCGGAGATCCAGCAGCAGCAGCGCCAGATTTCGAATTTGAAGCGGGACGAACGCAGCCTGACTCGGCTGGTTGAACGCCTCAACCGGCTGATGGCGCAGCAGGCAGCCCGCGAAGCCGCGCACGCACGCGCGGCTCGGCTTGCGCAACAGAAACGGGCGGCGGACAAGAACGCGGCAGGCTCGCCGCGCCGTGGTGTGGCGGTGAATACCGAAACGCCGGTGGCATTTCGCACGGATCGGCCCTTTTCGGGATTGAAAGGCTCGCTGCGCTTGCCCGTGGCCGGGGAACTGATGAATCGCTTCGGTGCTCCGAGGGAAGGAGGCGGGCTGAGCTGGAAAGGCCTTTTCATCCGCGCTGCGGAAGGTACGGTGGTGAAGGCGATCGCGGCCGGCCAGGTGGTGTTTTCCGAGTGGCTGCGCGGCTTCGGCAACCTCATTATTGTCGATCACGGCGAAGGCTACATGAGCCTGTACAGCAATAATGAAAGTCTGTATAAGCAGGTGGGAGAACGGGTCCAGCCCGGCGACCCCATTGCCGCGGTCGGCAACAGCGGCGGTCAACCCGACACCGGTTTGTATTTTGAAATGCGGCATCAAAGCCGTCCTGTTAATCCCCTGCTGTGGGTGAAGTGAAATGAAACAAAAGGCGAAATTCATTGTTGTCGGCCTGGCCGGCCTGCTGGCGGGCGCTGCGTTGACGGTCAATCTGTCGGCGATAGCCGACAAGGAGGCCGCGACGGCGCTTCCGGTCGAGGAACTGCGCGCCTTTACCGATGTGTTCGCCCGCATCAAGAACGATTATGTCGAGCCGGTCGAGGACAAGAAACTCATCACCGAGGCGATCAACGGCATGCTGACCGGACTGGATCCGCATTCGTCCTATCTTGATGCCGATGCATTCAAAGATCTGCAGGTCGGCACCCAGGGCGAATTCGGCGGCCTGGGCATCGAAGTCGGCATGGAAGACGGCTTCGTCAAGGTAATTTCTCCGATCGAGGATACGCCCGCCTTCAAGGCCGGGGTCAAGCCCGGCGACCTGATCGTCAGGCTCGACGACACGCCGGTGAAGGGAATGACGCTGAACGACGCGGTGAAGCGGATGCGCGGCAAGCCGGGATCGAGCATCAAGCTCACCATTGCGCGCAAGGGCGTCGACAAACCCGTCGTGCTGACCCTGACGCGCGCGGTCATCAAGATCCGCAGCGTCAAGTCCACGCTGCTTGAAAACGGCTACGGCTATCTGCGCGTGACGCAGTTTCAGGAGCATACCGGCGATCTCCTGGCTGAATCGCTGAACAAACTGTACAAGGACAACAAGACGCCGTTGAAAGGTCTGGTCCTCGATCTGCGCAACGATCCGGGCGGCCTGCTCAATGCTGCGGTCGCGGTGACGGCGGCGTTCGTCAAGCCCGACAGCCTCGTGGTGTATACCGAGGGCCGCACCGAAGATGCCAAAATGAGGCTGACTGCCAGCCGCGAGCACTATCTTCGCCCGATGCAGGCGGATTACCTTAAAAATCTTCCCCAGGGCGTAAAGCAGGTGCCGATGGTGGTGCTGGTCAACAGCGGTTCGGCCTCGGCCTCGGAAATCGTGGCGGGGGCGCTGCAGGATCACAAGCGCGCGGTCGTCATGGGTACCCGTACCTTCGGCAAGGGCTCGGTGCAGACGATTCTGCCGATCGGCAACGGCACGGCCATCAAGCTCACCACGGCGCGCTATTTCACACCGAACGGACGTTCGATCCAGGCCAAGGGTATCGAGCCCGATATCGTGGTGGAAGATCCGAGCATGCCATCGGAAGACGAGGGGCTGGGCATCCGTGAGGCGGATCTCGACAAGCATCTGAGCAATCCCAATGGCGACGAGACGCCGCCTGGCGGCAAGCCGAGCGATGCCAACAAGGCGCCGCCGGCCGACAAGCCGGTTCCGGATGGCAGGGACCTCAAGCCTTTGACGCTGGAACCCGGTGAAATCGTGTCGAAGAACGATTTCCAGGTGAACCAGGCGCTGAACCTGCTGAAGGGCCTGCAGATTTTCCAGGGCCGTTGATCTGCGGTGCTGTCGCCGTCATCCCCGGCACAGCCGAGGCGTCAGCGCTATACTGAGGCAAACTCAGCCTGACTGGTGATGTCATGCGCCCATGTGACCTCGAAAAAGACCGCGAAATCGTTTTCCATGCCTTGCCGGTTGGGCAGGCCGAACGCGCACAGGTCCTGCTGGAAGGCCTGGAGGGGCTGGAGGTCGCGATCGGGCCGGACGGCAACCGCCTGCTGGTGCGTTACCACATCTGCGAATACACCCTGGAAGGCCTGGAAACTGCCTTGGCGAGCCAGGGCTTCCACCTCGATAACAGCCTCATGAGCAAACTCAAGCGCGCACTGGCCTATTTTTGCGAAAGCGTGCAACGGCGCAATGTCGCGGCCAACGAGCCGGACATCAAATCCCAGCAGGCTTACATGGAAGTCTACGAGCGCCATTTGCATGGCGACCGGGACGACACGCCGGAAGAATGGCGCGGTTATAAGTAGTATCGCGCGTCTTTCATGGACCTGACCGACGACCTCTTGCTGCGTTACAGCCGGCATATCCTGCTGCCGGAAATCGGCGTGGCCGGTCAGGCGCGCATCTGCAGCGCCGCGGTACTGGTTGTCGGTGCTGGCGGGCTGGGGTGCCCGGTGGCGCTGTATCTGGGCGCAGCTGGGGTCGGGCGCCTGGTGCTGGCCGATGGCGATACGGTTGACCTCACCAATCTGCAGCGCCAGATCGGTCACGCTACCGTGGCGATCGGCGAAAACAAGGCCGATTCCCTTGCCCGCAGCGTACGGGCCATCAATCCCGAAATCGGAGTGTTCCCGCTTCAACAGGCGCTGGCCGCCCGTGCCCTGTACGATGCGGTGGCGGCGGTGGATCTGGTGGTCGACGCCTCGGACAATTTCGCCACCCGGCATGCGGTCAATCGCGCATGCGTGCAGTTGAAGAAACCCTTGGTGTCGGGCGCTGCGATCGGGTTTTCCGGACAGCTGGCTGTTTTCGACTCGGGACGTGGCGACAGTCCCTGTTACCACTGCCTGTTTCCTGACCACGCGGATGAGGCCGAATTGCGCTGCGCCGAGGCGGGCGTGATGTCTCCGCTGGTGGGCATCATCGGAGCGATGCAGGCCCTGGAGGCGCTTAAATACCTGACCCGGGTCGGCGAGCCGCTGATCGGGCGGTTGCTGTTGTGGGACGGGCTGCGTGCCGACGCCCGGGTGATGCGCGTGCCGCGCGACCCAGGCTGCCCGGTGTGTGGACAGCCTGGGTCGCGTCAGGCCGGGTGAACGTCAAGCAGGCGTGACAGCAGCAGGTCGATATCGCCGCCCGGGGCGCGGGTGAATCCGCTCTTGGCAAACTGGTGCCAGCGTCCCACCACCACGCATTGCAGCAGATTGGCCAGCGGTGCGCTGAGTTCCGACTGCTTGTCGCCGCCCAGGCGCAGGCATTGCCGCAACTGCGCCTCGATGCGGTCGTGCAGCTGGTTGATGCGCTTTTGCAGGCGCTCGTTTTCGTGCACCAGCGCATCGCCGATCAGGACTCGCGTCATCCCCGGATTCTTCGCCGCGAAATTCAGCAGCATGCTGAGAATGGCCTCGACCTGCGCGGCCGGCGAGGGCGTGTCGGCCGTGATGCGGGCGATCAGACCGAATAGCGTCTGCTCGATAAACTCGATCAGGCCTTCATACATCTGGGCCTTGCTGGAAAAGTGGCGGTACAGCGCGGCCTCCGACACGCCCACGCGCGCGGCCAATGCCGCGGTCGTGATTTTTTCAGGTTGCGGCTCCTGCAGCATCGCGGCCAGCGTTTGCAGGATCTGCAAACGTCGCTCGCCGGGTTTTCTGGCTTCCCCTTCCATCAGGCACTCCCTTTGTTTTTATGGGTGGTGATTATCGGCGATGTTTGGTGTTTGGTGGGTCTGCACGGACTTGAACCGTGGACCAAGGGATTATGAGTCCCCTGCTCTAACCAGCTGAGCTACAGACCCGAAAACGAAACTGCCCCGCGCAGGGCGGGGCAGGGCGCTTACAGTTCGCCGCTGCCGGTAAAGCTTTTCAGCTTCTCGGAACGGGTCGGGTGGCGCAGCTTGCGCAGGGCCTTGGCTTCGATCTGGCGAATCCGCTCGCGCGTCACGTCAAACTGCTTGCCGACTTCTTCCAAGGTGTGGTCGGTGTTCATTTCGATGCCGAAGCGCATCCGCAGCACCTTGGCCTCGCGCGAGGTCAGGCTGTCCAGCACTTCGCGGGTGGCGTCGCGCAGGTTGGCATAGATCGCGGAGTCGTCCGGCGACAGCGTGCTGGAGTCCTCGATGAAATCACCCAGGTGGGAATCCTCGTCGTCGCCGATTGGCGTTTCCATGGAAATCGGCTCCTTGGCGATCTTCATGATCTTGCGGATCTTGTCCTCCGGCATTTCCATCTTCAGCGCCAGCGTGGCCGGGTCGGGTTCGATGCCCGTTTCCTGCAGGATCTGGCGGCTGATACGGTTCATTTTGTTGATGGTTTCGATCATGTGCACCGGGATGCGGATGGTGCGCGCCTGGTCGGCGATCGAGCGCGTGATCGCCTGGCGGATCCACCAGGTGGCGTAGGTCGAGAACTTGTAGCCGCGGCGGTATTCGAATTTTTCCACCGCCTTCATCAGGCCGATGTTGCCTTCCTGGATCAGGTCGAGGAACTGCAGGCCGCGGTTGGTGTACTTCTTGGCGATCGAGATCACCAGGCGCAGGTTGGCCTCGATCATCTCGCGCTTGGCGCGGCGGGCCTTGGCTTCGCCGGTGGACATCTGCTTGTTGATGTCCTTGAGATTCTTGATCGGCATGCCGACGCGATCCTGCATCGCGATGAGCGCTTCCTGGTGTGCCTTGACTTCGTACTGCACCTTGGCGAGTGTCGAGCAGTACGCCTTCTTGGCGGCAATTTCCTTGTCCAGCCAGGTCAGGTTGGTCTCGTTTCCGGGGAAAGCCTTGATGAAGTGCGGTCGCGGCATGCCCGAACGGGTGACGCAGAATTCCATGATCTTGCGTTCGTGCGAACGCACTTCTTCAACCGCATTGCGGATCTGCTCGCACAGTCGGTCGACCTGGCGCACCGAGAAACGGAACGCCATCAGCAGTTCCGTGACCTCGGTCTGCGCCTTCATGTGCTGCGGGCTGCCGAGGCCGTACTTCGCCTGCGCGGTCTGGGCTTTCTTGTAGGCCTTGCGGATGAACTCGAACTGCGCCAGTGCCTCGGCTTTCAGCTGTGCCAGATTGGCGGCGGCGAGCTTGGCGCTGGCTTCCTCGTCGTCCTCCTCGTCGCTGTCCTCGTCGGGGGCATCGGTCTCTTCCTCGGCGGCCGCGGCCTCGGTCTCGGCCTCGACAAAACCGTCGATCAGTTCGTCGATGCGCAGTTCATCCTTCTCGACCTGCGTCGCCATGTCCAGAATCTGCTGGATGGTGAGCGGGCACGAGGAAATGGCCTGCACCATGTGGCGCAGACCTTCCTCGATGCGCTTGGCGATCTCGATTTCGCCTTCGCGGGTCAGCAGGTCGACCGAACCCATTTCGCGCATGTACATGCGCACCGGGTCGGTCGTGCGGCCGAATTCGGAATCGACCGTGGTGAGCGCCTGCTCGGCCTCGGCCACCACATCCTCGT
Source organism: Thiobacillus sp. (assembly GCA_018262815.1). Classification (GTDB taxonomy): domain Bacteria; phylum Pseudomonadota; class Gammaproteobacteria; order Burkholderiales; family Thiobacillaceae; genus Thiobacillus. Next base: position 43,906 of record JADFDN010000001.1, on the reverse strand, counting down.
CGGCGACGGCGGGCGTGGCGTCCTGCATCAACAGGGTTTCGGCATCCGGCGCCTCGTCATAGACCTGGATGCCCATGTCGTTGATCATGCTGATCACGCCTTCGATCTGGTCGGCGTCGAGCACCTCGTCGGGCAGGTGGTCGTTGATCTCGGCATACGTCAGAAACCCGCGTTCCTTGCCGAGGATAATCAGGTTCTTCAGTTGGGTGCGGCGCGCCTCGGCTTCCACCGGCGTCAACTCCTTAAGGGGGAGCAATGCCTCAGCTTTTTTGGCGCTGCCGCCCGGTTTTCTTCCACGTACAGCCACAGGCTTTTCTCCGCTCAGGTTCTGCCTCGCGCAGACCGCGCGCGACAGAAAAAATCGTTCAAAAACCGGCAATTATACCGTAAATCCGGCCTTTGTCTTGCCGTTTCTGGCAAGCTAGGACCGTGCCAGTTCGGTCAATTCCTGGCGCTCCCCGGCGCTCAGGCTGCTCAATGGCCGGGCGGCCAGTTCCTGCCAGCGTCGGCGCTGCCAGTCGTCACGCAACTGTTTGACGGCGCCGTCGAATTCCGCGTTCCAGTCCCAGCTATCATCTTTGTCGAGCAAATCCGTCATCAGTTCATCAATGAGGGGCTCCAGTGCACTACCTTTGGCGGTTTCGCAAAGAGTTTGCGGCTTGAGAGGGCCGATTTCGCGCAGCCAGGCCATCAGTTCGCCCATGCGGCTGCTCAGGGGGTCGTTTGCGTCCAGCCAGCATCTGTCGACTTCGGCCACGCGCTGCGGATTCATCAGCAGGGTGCGGGCCAGGCTGCGTACGCGAGAAGGCGCCGGGCGGCGCTGTGGACGGGGCGGAACCCGGCGGGCTCCGGCGGACTTTTCGCCTACGAGTCCGAGTTCATCGGCCTGCAGGTGCGCCAGATCGGCGATTTGCCGCCGAATCAGGCTGGCCAGCAGAGGGGCGGCAATTTTATCCAGCAGCGGCTTGGCGTCCTTGATCAGCGCGGCCCGGCCCTCCTGGCTGTCGAGTTTGCGGTCGCGCGCCAGTTCGCGCACCAGAAACGCCGAGAGCGGTACAGTGTCGGTGTCCAGCAGTTGCAGGAAGGCCGCCTGGCCATGGGTGCGGATGTAGCTGTCGGGGTCTTCGCCTTCGGGCAGGAACAGGAAGCTGATTTCCTTGCCGTCCTGCAGCGCTTCGAGCGAATTCTCCAGTGCGCGCCAGGCGGCCTTGCGGCCAGCATTGTCGCCGTCGAAGGCAAAGACCAGGCGATCGGTGTGGCGCAGCAGGGTGCGCGCATGGATAGGCGTGGTGGCGGTGCCCAGCGCGGCCACCGCGAATTCCACGCCATGCTGCGCCAGCGCCACTACATCCATGTAGCCTTCGACCACGATGGCACGCCCGGCTGCCTTGATTGCGGCGCGCGCCTCGAACAGGCCATACAGCTCGGAGCCTTTGTGGAACAGCGGGGTTTCAGGCGAATTGAGATACTTGGGTTCGCCCTGGTCGAGTATCCGGCCGCCAAAGCCGACGATCTGGCCCTTGATGTTGCGGATCGGGAACATGATGCGGTCGCGGAAGCGGTCGTAGCGTCCGCGGTCGCCGTCGATGACCAGGCCCGACGCGGCCAGTGCCTCCGCCGTGTAATCGGAGAAGACCTGTTTCAGCGGCGAGCCGTCGGGCGCGTAGCCGATGCCGTAGCGGGCGGCGATGGCGCCGGTAAGGCCGCGTTTTTTCAGATAGTCGATCGCACGCGGCGTCTGCTTCAACTGTTTTTTATAGAACTGCGCGGCCAGCTCCAGCGCATCCCATAGCGCGGGCGGCGGCTTGGGACGGTCGGGCTCGCCGGATTCCGGTACCGGCAGGCCGACGTCCTGCGCCAGTGCCGCCACCGCGTCGGGGAACCCCATGTGCTCGTATTCCATCAGGAAGCCGAGCGCGGTGCCGTGCGCGCCGCAGCCGAAGCAGTGGTAGAACTGCTTGGTCGGACTGACGGTGAAGGAGGGGGTTTTTTCGCTGTGGAAGGGGCAGCAGGCCTGGTAGTTCTGGCCGGCCTTTTTCAGCGGCACGCGCCGATCGATGACGTCGACGATGTCGACGCGGGCGAGCAGGGTGTCGATGAAGTCGCGCGGGATCATGGTTGATGCATGATAAACCCGGCAGGCGCCGGGTGGGCGTCAGCTGGAGAGACGCGTCTTGATCAGCGCGGATACCTGGCCCATGTCGGCACGGCCGGCAAGGCGGGGTTTCAGCAGTCCCATGACCTTGCCCATATCCTTGGCGCTGGCCGCGCCGGATTCGGCAATGGCCGCGACCACTGCAGCCTCGACCTCGGCGGCGGAAAGCTGTTCGGGCAAGTAGGCCTGCAACACGACGAGTTCGGCCTGTTCCGCCGCCACCAGGTCATCCCGGCCGGCAGCCTGGAACTGGCTGATCGAGTCCTTGCGTTGCTTGATGAGTTTTTCGACGATGCTGCTGACTGCAGCATCGTCCAGCTCGATCCGTTCGTCGACTTCTTTCTGCTTGATCGCAGCCAGCAGCAGGCGAATCGTCCCGAGGCGCGCCGTTTCCTTGGCGCGCATCGCCGCCTTCATGTCGTCAGTGATGCGGAGCTTGAGCGACATGCCGGGCGGATGTGGGTATGGGGATTCTGCCGAACGGCAGAATCAATACATCTTGGGGGGGAGTTGCTGGCCGCGCAGGCGCTTGCTCTGGCGCTTGACCGCAGCGGCGAGCTTGCGCTTGCGCTCGGCCGTGGGCTTCTCGTAGAACTCGCGGGCGCGCAGTTCGGTCAGCAGACCCACTTTTTCGATGGAGCGCTTGAAACGGCGCAGAGCGACATCGAACGGCTCGTTTTCTTTGACTTTGACGTGAGGCATATGAAGTTCGCTCCCGGAGAAGCTTCCTGTGAACTGGAAAAACGAGAATAATAACAAGCTCGAACGCTTTTTTCCAGTCCCCCGTATATCCCCATGTTGGTGCTTGGCATCGAATCCTCCTGCGATGAAACCGGCGTCGCGCTGTATGACAGCGTGCGCGGCCTCTTGGCGCACGCGCTCTATTCGCAGGTCGCGATGCATAACGAATACGGCGGGGTGGTGCCCGAACTGGCGTCGCGCGATCATATCCGGCGGGTTTTGCCCTTGACCCGCCAGGTCATGAGCGAGAGTGGCCACACACTTTCAGACTTCGACGGCATTGCCTATACGCAGGGTCCCGGGCTCGCCGGCGCGTTGCTGGTGGGGGCGGGAATGGCGCGGGCGCTGGCGTTTGCGCTGAACATCCCGGCGGTCGGCGTGCATCATCTGGAAGGCCATATGTTGTCGCCGCTGATTTCCGACGCTCCGCCCGAGTTCCCGTTTGTCGCCTTGCTGGTGTCGGGCGGTCACACGCAGCTGATGCTGGTTTCAGGCGTGGGGCGCTACACCTTGCTCGGCGAAACGCTCGACGATGCCGCAGGCGAGGCCTTCGACAAGACGGCCCAGTTGCTGGGGCTCGGCTACCCGGGCGGGCCGGCGCTGTCGAAGCTGGCAGCAACGGGCGACGCCAACCGCTTCAGCCTGCCGCGGCCGATGCTCAATTCCGGCGATTTCGATTTCAGCTTTTCGGGACTGAAGACGGCAGTGCTGACGCTGGTGCGCAAGGCTGGCCTCACGCAGGCTGCGGACATTGCGGCCGCGTTCCAGGCGGCTGCGGTGGAGGTGCTGGTGAGCAAGAGCCTGGCCGCCTGCAAGGGCAGCGGTGCGAGCCGGCTGGTGGTGGCCGGCGGAGTGGGCGCCAACACGCATTTGCGCGCGCAGCTCACGCGCGAAGCGGCCGCGCGGGGCATCGACGTGTTCTACCCACGGCTGGAATTTTGCACCGACAACGGTGCGATGATCGCCTATGCCGGCGCGCAGCGGCTGGCGCACGCAACCAGGGATCTGACGTTTGCGGTCAAGCCGCGCTGGGAACTGGCGACACTCGACGCGGCGTGATTCATTGCCGGAACATGGGATAGGCCTCGCGCAGGGCCTTGAGCCATTTTTCGCTGCCGGTGAGTTGTGCGATCTGCTCGGGGAACAGTAAAAAACCCACCAGCACGGCCATCAGACACACTAGGATCACCGTGCCGAAAATGCTTTCCGGCCGCAGAACGCCCCAGTAGCGGCTCACCAGGAAGAGCGTGTCTTTCTTGTGTTCCGACATCGACAGCCAGCGGCGGAGCAGCTTGACGGCAAGGTAAGCCGCATAGCCACCCGCCAGCGAGGCGAACACGATGCGGAAAATGGCGAACACGTCGAGCCCGCCCCCGAGATACTGGTGATACAGCCAGGAAATGAAGCCCAGCGACAGTGATGCCAGGATCGCGATGGCCACGTTGATGAACAGGCGTCGCCGCTCGCGAGCCAGGTCGCGTTGTCGCTCGATGAAGAAACCGTCGACTTCCCGCTTGAAATATTCGACCTTTTCCTGCACCAGCTCGGAAATTTCCGCTTTGGCACGGACGATCCGATCGTCCATCAGCGCGCCGAGCCTTTCGCCGGCGTAATCGACCAGTTCCCGCACGTCGTCCTTGGTGAACTGGCGTTGCTCGTGCAATTCGTCGGAAATCTTGTCGAGCTTGGCGTCGATTTCCTGGCTGGCCTGCCAGATCACATCCTTCAGTTCGGTGCCGGCCTGCGACACGCCGACTTTCACCACATCGGCCAGGCGCTCGCCCGCATGATCGATCGCCTCACGCGACACTTCGGCGAGACTTTCCTTTGCGTGATCGATGGTTTTGTCGAACAGGGCCATGTCAGGTGAGCGGGTCTATTTGCGTGCGCCGATCCGGGCTTCCTGGCCGGTCGCCAGCTTGACGAGGTTGCTCTTATGACGATAGACCAGCAGCAGTGCGATCACCAGCACGGTGAGAGCCGTATTGTTCCAGCCCATCAGCAGCCCTGCGTAAACCGGGGCGAGCACGGCGGTCGTCAGCGCAGCGAGCGAGGAAATGCGGAACACCCCGGCCACGAGCAGCCACGTGATCAGGCACGCCAGCCCAAGCCACGGATTGATACCAACCAGTACGCCGAGCGCCGTGGCCACGCCCTTGCCGCCCTGGAAGCCGAAGAACACCGGGAACAGGTGGCCGATGAACACTGCCAGCGCGCACAGCAGCACGATGTCTTCGGACAGGCCGAATTGCGGGGCCAGCGCTCGTGCCAGCACCACGGCCACCCAGCCTTTCAGTGCGTCGCCGAGCAGCGTCAGCACTGCTGCGGCTTTGCGCCCGGTTCGCAGCACGTTGGTGGCGCCGGGGTTCCCCGAACCGAAGCTGCGCGGATCGGGCAGGCCCATGGCGCGGCTGACGATCACCGCAAACGACAGGGAGCCCAACAGATAGGCAGTGGCAATAAACAACAGCGTGGTCATAAACAAGTCAGTAAAATGGCAAGTTTTGGGTGGGTCCGTTGACGGACGCGCCGCGGACAATCAAGGCAATGGATATTCTATTTTTGCGGGACTTTCGTCTCGAACTGATTATCGGCATATACGAGTGGGAACGCAAAGTACCACAGCCGGTGCGGCTGGATCTCGAAATCGGCCTGCCTGACAGCAAGGCAGGCGGTACTGACGATGTGGCCGACACCATCGATTACGGTGCGGTGGCCATGCGGGTGAAGGATTACCTGCACAACGCGCCGCAGCCGATCACCCTGGTCGAGTCGGTGGCCGAGCATGTGGCCACCATCGTGCGCGATGAATTCGGCGCGCCGTGGGTGAAGGTGTCGGTGACCAAGTTCGCCATCGTCCCCGGAATCAAGGAACTCGGCATCACGATCGAGCGCGGCGAAGTCTGTGACACCTGAGCAGTTTGCCGCGACAGCGGCCATCCTGCTGGCGGCGTACTGGATTCGCGGCATTACTGGCTTTGGCTCGGGGCTGGTGGCGGTACCTCTGCTGGCGCTGTTCATGCCGCTGAAGTTTGTCGTGCCGCTGGTCCTGCTGCTGGATTTCACTGCATCGCTGGTGATCGGCGGCCTTCATTTCAAGCGCGTGAAATGGGATGAGCTTGGGATCCTGATTCCATTCGGAGTTGTTGGCGTGGTGCTGGGTACCAGCCTGCTGCTCAGGCTTCCGGCCGAACCCATGCTGATTGCACTGGCTGCGTTTGTCTTCATCTTTGCCGTGCGCAGCCTGTTCAATATCCATGGCGACAAGCCTGCCTCGCGCGGCTGGGCGGTACCCGCCGCACTCACCGGCGGAACGGTGGGCGCGCTGTTCGGCACCGGCGGGCCGCCCTATGTGATTTATCTGAGTCATCGCATCCGCGACAAAAGCGATCTGCGTGCGACCTTTTCGGCGCTGTTCTTCTTCGAGGGGTTGACGCGCATCGCCAGTTTTCTGGTGGCCGGCCTGTTGCTGACGGCCCAGATCTGGATTGCTTATGTTGTTGCGCTGCCGCTGGTGTTGGGTGCACTGTATCTGGGGGGACATATGCATGTAAGCCTGAGCCAGGGTCAGATGACGCGGCTGGTGGGCATGCTGTTGCTGGTATCGAGCATATCGTTGCTGTTCAAGGCCATGAACGTATGAGCACACCCGAATCGCTGCATTTCCAATCCATTTCGTTTACTGGGCTGGCGCCGGGCGCGCGTCTGATCGTGCTGGGCGCAGTCCACGGCAACGAAACCTGCGGCACGCAGGCCATCCGCCGCGTGATCGGCGAAATCGAGTCCGCTCAACTGGATATCGTCGCGGGCCATGTTACCTTTGTCCCTGTCGCCAATCCGCTGGCCTACGCGCGCCATCAGCGCATGGGCGACCGCAACCTCAATCGCAATCTGGTGCCGACCGACACGCCCGTCGAATTCGAGGACCGCATCGCCAACTGGCTATGCCCGCTACTGGCGCAGCATGACGCGCTGCTCGATCTGCATTCCTTCCATACCGCGGGGGAGCCCTTCGTCATGCTGGGGCCGGAAGACAATTGCGGCACGCTGGAGCCGTTTGCGCGCGCGGTGGAAGAAACCGCGCTGGCGCTGAGTCTGGGCGTGCACCGCTTTGTCGACGGCTGGCTCGATACCTATGCGGCAGGGGTCGCGCGTCGCCTGGCGGCGGGAGCATCGTCGCGCGAGGCCGATGTGAATTACGGGGTGGGCACGACCGAGTTCATGCGTGCACAGGGCGGAATCGCACTTACACTCGAATGCGGGCAACACGCCGATCCGGCCGCTCCGGACGTGGCATGGCGCGCCATCCACAATGCCCTCGCTCATCTGCGGTTGACCACCGCGCCCGAGCCCGGCGCTGTGAGCGGCACCGAGGCCCTGCGCCTGTACCAGGTGATCGATCGCGTCCACGCGGATGATCGGTTTGCACGCCATTGGTCAAGCTTCGATCGGATTGGCACCGGGGAATGCATCGGTACGCGTCATGACGACACGCCGGTGGTGGCCGACCAGGATGGATATATCGTGTTTCCCAATCCGGCGGCATTGCCGGGGCAGGAGTGGTTTTATCTGGCGAAACCCGGCACGCGGGTTTGAGCGAGGATCTGTTTGCCAGCCTAACCCCGCGGGTGATGCTGGGCGTGCAATTGTTTCATTCGTTCACGCGCCACGTGGGTATAGATCTGGGTGGTGGAAATGTCGCTGTGACCGAGCAGCATCTGCACTACCCGCAGATCGGCCCCGTGGTTCAGGAGGTGGGTGGCGAAGGCGTGACGCAGCGTATGTGGCGACAGCGGGCGGGTGATGCCGGCCGCCTGGGCGCGCCGTCCGATGAGATACCAGAATGCCTGTCGCGTCATGCCGCAGCCGCGTGCGGTCACGAATACTGCGTCGGTGAGATTCCTTTCCAGCAGCGGCGGCCGGGCATCGGTCAGATAACGCCTGAGCCATTGCACCGCATCCTCGCCCAGCGGCACCAGTCGGTCCTTGTTGCCCTTGCCGGTCACGCGTAGCACGCCATCGTTGAGATTCACCGCGGTCAGCTTCAGTCCCACCAGTTCGGAAACCCGCAAGCCGGTGGCGTAGAGGGTTTCCAGCATCGCTCGGTCGCGCAGCCCCCGCGGCGAATCGATATCGGCGCTATCGAGCAGGCGTTCCACATCGGACTCGGTCAGCGTCTTGGGCAATGCACGCGGGAGCTTCGGGCTGTCGAGGTTGAGCGTGGGGTCGGCGGCTACCAGATTTTCGCGCAGAAGATAGCGATAAAAACGCTTCAATGCCGAAGTGTAGCGCGCCGCGCTGCGTGGCTGCGCACGGTGGGCGAAACGCCATGCCAGATAGGCTTCGACGTCGCCGGGAGCGACGCTGTCCAAGTCATGCTTGCGTTCCTTTTCCAGCCAGGCGCCGAAGGCCTTCAGGTCGCGGCGATATGCCGCCAGCGTCAGGTCTGCCAACCCGTCCTCCAGCCAGAGGTGATCGCAGAAGCGGTCAATCAGCGCGTCGTTCATGTGCCAGCAGCCAGGATTTCACGTCCAGCGGTGCGCCGCTTGACGAATGCATGAAGCCGCCCAGCCCGTTGGCCGCCAGAACGCGGTGGCAGGGGATGAGGATAGGCAGGGGATTGGCCCCGCACGCCTGGCCCACTGCGCGCGCTGCGGTGCCGAGCCGTTTTGCCAGCGTTCCGTAGGTGGTCGGCTGCCCGGGTGGAATCGCCATCAGAGTCCGCCAAACATGCAGCTGGAATGGCGTGCCCGCGGGCACATAGAGAAGATCGAATTCATGCGCGGGATTGCGCCAGTAGGCGTCGAGCTCATCTGCCAGGTGGCGTATGCGCGAGTCGTGTTTCCCGGAAGCGGGCGGATTGGCCGGCAGAAAATCCAGCCGGGTCAGCGCGTCGCCCGTGAAGATCGCGCCGAGGCGGCAGGGCGGGGCATCCAGAATGGCATCGTAGCGGGGCATGACGGCATTTTAGCGCCCGCCGGAAACAAAAACGCCCGCATGGAGCGGGCGTTTTGCATTACGGCAGGAAAGCTGCTTATTCGGCAGCGGCAGCCTTGGCCTTGCGGGCGGGCAGCTTTTCCTTGATGCGTGCGGACTTGCCGGAGCGCTCGCGCAGGTAGTACAGCTTGGCGCGGCGCACATCGCCGCGGCGCTTGACTTCGACGCTGGCGACCAGCGGCGAGTAGGTCTGGAAGGTCCGCTCGACGCCTTCGCCGGCCGAGATCTTGCGCACGGTGAAAGCGGAGTTGAGGCCACGGTTGCGCTTGGCGATGACGACGCCTTCGTAGGCCTGCAGACGCTCGCGGTTGCCTTCCTTGACTTTCACCTGGACGACGATGGTGTCGCCGGGGGCGAAGTCGGGGAGGGTCTTGCCCAGGCGGGCGATTTCTTCCTGTTCGAGTTGCTCGATGATGTTCATGATGTTTCCTTGCACCTGGCGGGAGAGGTAAACCCAGTAAGGGTGGACATCACGCCGTTTCACGTTGGCCCCGGGATTCGTTCTGATCCCAGGTCCGCTCATTTCCGGTTTGCCTGACAAGGCAAACCGGTCAATCCTTTTGCTGCGGCGTCTGTTCCAGCAGATCGGGCCGCAGCGTGGCAGTCAGCCGCAAACTCTCTTCGTGCCGCCACTTGGCTATCGCCGCGTGGTTGCCGCTTTTCAGCACCTCCGGCACCGTCATGCCCTGCCACACTTCAGGCCGGGTGTAGTGCGGGCAGTCGAGCAGCCCGTGGCTGAACGAATCCTGCACCGCCGATTCGGCGTCGTTCAGCGCCCCCGGCAACTGCCGGATGATCGCGTCCATCAGCGCCAGCGCCGGCAGTTCGCCGCCCGACAGCACGAAGTCGCCGAGCGAGATTTCCTCGTTGACGCGGCGCTGCAACAGCCGTTCGTCGATGCCTTCGTAGCGTCCGCACAGCAGCACCAATGCGGGTCTATCTTTCAATTCCATCACCCGCTGCTGTGTGAGCGGGCGGCCGCGTGGCGAAAAATGCACCACCCAGGGCACCAAATGCTCGCTGGCCAGATCCTGCTGTATCGCGTCCAGCGCACGGTCCAGCGGTTCGGCCAGCATCAGCATCCCCGGACCGCCGCCGTATGGCCTGTCGTCCACCGTGCGGTGCGGATCGTCGGTGAAATCGCGTGGATTCCACGACCTGAACCGGTATAGCCCGCGATCCAGCGCTCGCCGCGTGATGCCGTAATCCAGTACAGCATCGAACATCTCGGGAAAGAGCGTGACAGCATCGAAGCGCACACGCCTCTCCTTAGTAATCCTCGCCCCAGTCCACCTCGATCGTCCCGGCCACCAGATCCACCTTGCCGACGAAGGCGGCAACGAACGGAATCAGGTGATCGCGCGTGCCTTTGACTACAAGCAGATCGTTCGCCCCGCTTTCCATCAGGCTGTCGACGGTACCCAACTCGATGCCTTCGCGGTTGACGACCTTGAGGCCAATCAGGTCCGACCAGTAATACTCGTTTTCTTCCGGCGGCGGCAAGGCGCTTTTCGCCACCGAAATTTCCTGTCCGCGCAGGGCAAACGCCGCGTCGCGGTCGTCTATGCCCACCAGTTTGGCGACCAGGGCCTTGCCGTGATCCTGGACGGCTTCGACGCTGTAATGCGTCTGCTGCTCGCCGCGTCCGACGCGCCAGGATTCAAAATCCATCAGTGTGCCCGGGTCTTCGGTATAGGGCTGGACCTTGACCCAGCCCTTGATGCCGAACGGGGCGGCGATGCGCCCCATCACGACCCAGGCTTCTTGTTCAGCCAAATCAGGCAGCGGCAGCGGGCTTGTTCTGCTTGACCAGACGCGCGACGGTGTCGGACATCTGCGCGCCGTTGCTCACCCAGTAGCCGATGCGATCCTGATCCAGACGAACAGCCTCGGCACCTTCGGGCGCCACCGGATTGTAGAAGCCGACGCGCTCGATGAAGCGACCGTCACGGCGGCAGCGCGAATCGGCCACCACCACGTTGTAGAAAGGACGGTTTTTTGCGCCGCCGCGCGAAAGACGAATAACGACCATGATTTAACCCACCGGGTATACGGAGAAAACCGGGAATTATACCCAAAATCGCCCGACGTGCCAGTGGCCAGGCACTAGCGCATTCCCGGCATCATGCCTTTCATGCCGCGCATCATCTTCCCGAGGCCGCCCTTGCCCATCATCTTCATCATCTTCTGGGCCTGCTCGAACTGGTTCAGCAGCTTGTTCACGTCCTGCACCTGCACGCCCGCGCCGGCGGCGATGCGGCGCTTGCGGCTGGCCTTGATGATCTCGGGCTTGCGCCGTTCCAGCGGGGTCATGCTGTTGATGATGCCCTCCACGCGGTTGACGGCCTTGTCGTCGGCGCCGGCCGGCATGTTCATCTGGCCAGCGCCGGGCAGCTTGTCCATCAGGGCGGAGAGGCCGCCCATTTTGCGCATCTGCTGGATTTGCGCCTTGAAATCCTCGAGGTCGAAGTCCTTGCCTTTCTTGACCTTGTCGGCGAGCTTCTTGGCCTCGGCCATATCGACCGAGCTTTGCGCCTGCTCGATCAGCGAGAGCACGTCGCCCATGCCGAGGATGCGCTGCGCCATGCGCTCGGGATGGAAAGGCTCAAGCCCGGTGGGCTTTTCGCCGACGCCGATGAACTTGAGCGGCTTGCCGGTGACGTGGCGCACTGACAACGCCGCGCCGCCGCGGGCGTCGCCGTCGAGCTTGGTCAGCACCACGCCGGTGAGCGGCAGGGCTTCGTTGAAGGCCTTGGCGACGTTGATCGCGTCCTGGCCCTGCATGGCGTCCACGACAAACAGGGTTTCGACCGGCTTGATGGCGGCGTGCAGCGCCTTGATCTCATTCATCATCGCTTCGTCGATCGCCAGGCGGCCGGCGGTATCGACGATCAGCACGTCGTAAAACTGCTTGCGTGCATGATCCTGGGCAGCCTGGGCGATTTTCAGCGGGTCGCGTTCGTCGCCCGCCTCGAAGAAGCTGACGTCGAGCTGCTTGCCGAGTTGCCGCAGCTGGTCGATGGCGGCGGGACGGTAGACGTCGGCCGAGGCGAGCAGGACCTTTTTCTTGCGGTTTTTCAGCAAGAGCGCGAGCTTGCCGCTGGTGGTGGTCTTGCCCGAACCCTGCAGGCCGGCCATCAGGATGACGGCGGGCGGGGTGGCGGCCAGGTTGAGGTCGGCGTTCTCGCCGCCCATCAGGCGGGTGAGTTCTTCGTGGACGATGCCGATCAGTGCCTGGCCCGGCGACAGGCTGGTGAGCACTTCCTGGCCCAGGGCGCGGGTCTTGACCGCTTCGATGAAGTCCTTGACGACCGGCAGGGCGACGTCGGCTTCGAGCAGGGCCAGGCGCACCTGGCGCAGCGTGTCCTGCACGTTGGCTTCGGTGATCCGCGCCTGCCCGCGCAGGGATTTGACGACGCCGGCGAGGCGTCCGCTGAGATTATCTAACATGGCTTCCTTGTTGCCGCTGGGGGCGGCATGGATAATGAGGCTCGCTGAATTCAGGTTTGCATTTTAACGAATGTCTCCACTATTGCTGGTTACTTTGTGTGTGGGCGCGCTGTATGGCTGGGTGGCCTGGCGCCTGCAGCGCACCCCGCCCGCCGCGTCGGTGCGCTGGCTGCTGCCGACGGCCCTGCTGGCGCACGGCGCGCTGATCTACGAGTCGGTGCTGGGGCAGGGCGATATCCGGTTGGGATTCGGCAATTCGCTGTCGATGATTCTATGGCTGACTGCAGGGGTTTACTGGCTGGCCAGCAAGGGGGCGCCACTGGCGCGCCTGCAGTCGTGGGTCAGCGGGTTGGCGGCCGTGTCCGTGCTGGGCATGGCATTCTTTACCGCCACTCATGTCATTCCCAACTCTCAGGCATTGGCCCTGCGCGCGCACCTGGTGGTGTCGTTTCTGGCCTATGGCCTGCTGGCGGTGGCGGCTCTGCATGCGGTGTTGATGACCATGCTGGAAAAACAGCTGCATCGCGGCGCGCTCCCCCAGAACGGTGCGCCGCCCTTGCTGACGCTGGAGGCCATGTTGTTCAGGACCATCGGCGCCGGTTTTGCATTGCTGACGCTGGCGGTGTTCAGCGGGGTGTTTTTTTCGGAAGAGCTGTTCGGAACGCCGCTGCAGTTTTCCCACAAGGTCATATTGGCCATCCTGTCATGGCTGGTATTCGGCGGCCTGCTGGTGGGACGACACTTCCGTGGCTGGCGCGGGCGCACCGCGCTGGTCTGGACGATCACCGGCTTCACACTCCTGCTGCTGGCTTACCTGGGCACCCAGTTCGTGCTGGAAGTGTTGCTTGGACGCTGAGTTGGCAACCTGCGCGCTACGCTTGAGCCGGCCTTTTCAGGAATAGCCTTGGAAACCCTGTCTATCAGTACTTTGTTCGGCCTGCTGGCGGGCCTGCTGTTTCTGTCGGCCTGTTTCTCGGCGTCCGAAACCGCCATGATGGCGATCAACCGCTATCGGCTGCGCCATGCTGCCGATAGCGGTCATCGCGGTGCGACGCTGACCCTGTCGTTGCTGAACCAGACCGACAAGCTGCTGGGCGTGATTCTGCTTGGCAACAATCTGGTCAATATCGCGGCGGCGACGCTGGCGACGATTATTTCCATCCGCCTGTTTGGGGATTCGGATGTCGCGCTGTCCCTGGCGACCCTGCTGCTGACCTTTTTGATCCTGGTGTTCAGCGAAGTCACCCCCAAGGTGCTCGGTGCGTCCTACCCCGAGCGGGTCGCCTATCCGGCCGCGTATGTGCTGATGCCGATGCTCAAGCTGGCGTATCCGGTGGTCTGGTTCGTCAACCTGTTTGTGCAGGGCATCCTGCGAGTGTTGCGGATCAAGCCGCCCGAGCCGGGGCATGGCAGTCGTCTGGGACTGGAGGAGTTGCGGACCATCGTGCTGGAATCGTCCGGCGTGTTTCCTCGCGAACACCACCGGATTCTGGTGAATCTTCTGGAACTCGAAGACATCAGCGTGGACGACGTGATGACGCCACGCCACCAGATCGAAGCGATCGACATCGAAGACGACCCGGAACGTCTGCGCCAGCAGATCTCTACCAGCCACCATACCCGGCTGGTGGTGCATGCGGGGTCGTCAGACAATCTGCTCGGCGTGCTGCATGTGCGCCGGGTGCTGCATGCGCTGACCGGCGAGGAACTCGATCCTGAAACATTGAAGGAAAACCTCGAGGCCCCGTATTTCGTTCCGGCGGGGACGCCGCTGTTTACCCAGTTGAGGAATTTCCAGAGCAGCCGGCGGCGGCTGGCGCTGGTCGTCGACGAATACGGCGAGCTGCAGGGCCTGGTGACGCTGGAAGACCTGCTGGAGGAGATGGTCGGCGAATTCACCACCCAGGCACCGTCGGACACAGGTTACCTGCGACGCGAGGAGGACGGCAGCTGGCTGGCGGAGGGCACGGTGTTGTTGCGCCATCTGAATCGCAAGCTGGGCCTGGCGTTGCCGCTGGATGGTCCGAAGACCCTGAATGGCCTGTTGCTGGAGCAGTTCGAGGATATTCCGGAGGCGGGCGTGAGCCTCAAACTGGGTGACGTGCCGGTGGAAATCGTGCAGACACAGGATCGCGCCGTGAAGATGGCGCGCATTTATTTGCCGGAATCGGGTGACGTGTCGTCCGGGGACGCCTCAATTTAGACGAAAAATCGCCGTTAAGGCCTTTGATCGCCAATCTGCTGCGTGCCGAGCGGACGATAATTTGATGCTGGACTTGTCTGGAACCGAGCTATGGCTGCTGTGACAAACACCAACAATTTAACCGGGCTGGCGCGTGCCATGGTCAATCATGGCTGGCTGTCCGAGGACGACGCCGAAGGGGTATGGAAGCGTGCCAGCCAGTCGGGCGAATCGTTCGTCACCGAATTGATCAAGGGGAAACGCTTCAAGGCCGACCAGGTCGCGGAGTTCGCAGCCACGTCGTTCGGTTTTCCCTTCCTGGATTTGGGCGCCATGGATGCAGAGAGCCTCCCGCAGGGGGTGCTCGATCCGAAACTGGTGCAGAAGCGGCGCGTGATCGCCCTGTATCAGCGTGGCAACAAGCTGTATGTGGCGACCTCCGACCCCACCCATCTGCAGGCGCTGGACGAGGTGAAGTTCCAGACCGGCCAGGCGGTCGAACCGGTGGTGGTGGAGGACGACAAGCTCGGCAAGCTGATCGAGAAAGCGGGGGAGGCGGCCGACAATACGATGGCCGTGCTGAATGCCGAAGAGCTCAATCTGGACTTTCACGACGAGGAAAGTGCCGCTGCAGCTCAGCAGGATACCGGCGGCATCGAGATCGACGATGCACCGGTGGTGCGCTACCTGCAGAAAATCATGCTCGATGCCATCAACCTCGGCGCCTCCGACATCCATTTCGAGCCTTACGAAAAGTTCTACCGTATCCGATACCGGCGTGACGGCGTGCTGTCCGAGGTGGCGCAGCCGCCGATGGCGATCAAGGACAAGGTGGCATCGCGCATCAAGGTGCTGTCGCGGCTGGACATTTCGGAAAAGCGCGTGCCGCAGGACGGCCGCATGAAAATGGTGCTGTCGAAGAACCGTGCCATCGATTTCCGGGTCAGCACGCTGCCCACCCTGTATGGCGAAAAGATCGTGATGCGTATTCTCGATCCCACCAGCGCACAGCTTGGCGTTGACGCACTGGGCTACGAGCCATGGCAGAAAGACCTGCTGATGAACGCGGTGCAGCGTCCCTACGGCATGGTACTGGTGACCGGTCCGACCGGTTCCGGCAAGACGGTGTCGCTCTATACCTGCCTCAATATCCTCAACAAGCCTGACGTCAACATCTCGACCGCGGAAGATCCGGCGGAAATCCAGCTGCCCGGCATCAACCAGGTCAACGTCAACGACAAGGCCGGACTGACTTTTTCGGCGGCCCTGAAATCCTTTCTGCGCCAGGATCCCGACGTCATCATGGTCGGCGAAATCCGCGACCTGGAAACCGCCGACATCGCGATCAAGGCGGCGCAGACCGGCCACATGGTGATGTCGACCCTGCACACCAACGATGCCCCGGGCACGCTGACCCGTCTGCTGAACATGGGGGTGGCGCCGTTCAACGTCGCCTCCTCGGTCATCCTGATTACGGCGCAGCGACTGGCGAGACGCCTGTGTTCATGCAAGCAGCCGGCCGATCTCCCTCAAGAGGCCCTGCTGGCGGCGGGTTTTACCGAGGATCAACTGGACGGCAACTGGAAACCCTACAAGCCGGTGGGCTGCGATATCTGTGGCGGAACCGGCTACAAGGGGCGGGTCGGTATCTATCAGGTGATGCCGATCACCGACGCCATGACTCGCATCATTCTCAAGGGCGGCAACGAATCCGACATTGCCGACCAGGCACGGCGCGAGGGGGTGCTCGACCTGCGACAGGCGGGGTTGTTGAAGGTTAAATCAGGCCAGACTTCTCTTGAGGAAGTCGAGGCCGTCACCAACATGTAAGGATCGTTTAGATGGCTACAGCGGCAAAAGCAGTCAAGGATGCCACCTTCCTGTGGGAGGGCATGGACAGGCGCGGCAAGAAGATCAAAGGCCAGATGCAGGCCGGCGGCGAGGCGGTGGTCAACTCCCTGTTGCGCAAGCAGGGCATCACCGTCACCAAGGTCAAGAAACAGAGCACGATGTTTGGCAGCGCCAAGCGCATCACCGACAAGGATGTGACCCTGTTCACCCGTCAGCTGGCGACGATGATGAAGGCCGGGGTGCCCTTGCTGCAAGCATTCGAGATCGTGGCGCGCGGGCATTCCAACCCGTCGATGCAGCGTCTGCTGCTGGAGATCAAGGCGGATATCGAGAAGGGCAGCAGTCTGACCCAGGCCTTCGGTCGTCATCCCTTGTATTTCGATGCCTTGTTCTGCAACCTAGTTGGGGCGGGCGAGGCGGCCGGTATTCTGGAGGGCGTGCTCGAACGTCTGGCGATATACAAGGAAAAAATTCTCGCCATCAAGGGCAAGATCAAGTCGGCGCTGTTCTACCCTGTTTCCATCATCGTGGTGGCGTTCATCATCACCGCGGTCATCATGATTTTCGTGATCCCGGCGTTCAAGGATCTGTTCAGCGGCTTCGGTACGGATCTGCCGGCCCCCACCCTGGTGGTGATGGCGATCTCGGATTTCTTCGTCCAGTGGTGGTGGGCCATTTTCGGTGCCGTCGGGGGCGGTATTTACGCCTTCCTGCAGGCCTGGAAGCGCTCACGCAAGGTGCAGATGTTCATGGACCGCGTCATGCTCAAACTGCCGATTTTTGGTGCGGTGATCGAAAAAGCCACCATCGCCCGATGGACCCGGACCCTGGCCACCATGTTCTCCGCCGGCGTCCCGCTGGTCGAGGCGCTGGAATCGGTGGGGGGGGCATCGGGCAACCAGGTATTCGTCGAAGCCACTAACAAGATTCGCGGCGAGGTCGCGACGGGTACGGCGCTCACGCAGGCGATGCAGAATTCCGAGCGCTTCCCCAATATGGTGCTGCAGATGGCCGCCATCGGCGAAGAGTCCGGCGCCCTCGATTCCATGCTGGGCAAGGTTGCGGATTTCTATGAGGCCGAGGTGGATGATGCCGTCGAAGCCCTGTCCAGCCTGATGGAACCGATCATCATGGTGGTGCTGGGTACCCTCATCGGCGGCATGGTTGTCGCCATGTACCTGCCTATTTTCAAGATGGGTCAGATCGTCGGATGATGGATATCCTGTATGCCGAACCAGCCCTCTTCACCGGGCTGGTTTTTTTATTCAGCCTGCTGATCGGCAGTTTCCTCAATGTCGTCATCCATCGGCTCCCCAAAATGATGGAAGCCGAGTGGAACGTGCAGTGTGCCGAGCTACGCGGCGAAGCGATGTCGGACCTGCCGTGCTATAACCTGTGGTTGCCGCGCTCGGCCTGTATCAAATGCGGGCATCAGATCGCCGCGCTGGAAAACATGCCGATATTGTCGTGGCTATGGCTGCGTGGGCGCTGTTCGGCATGTGGCACGCCGATCAGCGCCCGCTATCCGCTGGTGGAATTGTTCACCGCACTGCTGTCGGCTGCCGCTGCCTGGAAGTGGGGGGTGAGCATGCAGACTCTGGGTGCGCTGTTCCTGGTGTGGACGCTGGTTGCGCTGGCTTTCATCGATCTCGATACCACCCTGCTGCCTGACAGCCTCACTCTGCCGCTCTTGTGGCTGGGCTTGCTGTTCAACCTCAATGGGTATTTCGCCAGCCTGCCGGATGCCGTCATCGGTGCCATCGCCGGCTATGGCGTGCTGTGGGCGGTGTACTGGCTGTTCAAGCTCGCCACCGGCAAGGAGGGCATGGGCTACGGCGACTTCAAGCTGCTGGCGGCCATCGGAGCCTGGCTTGGGTGGCAGACGCTCCCCGTCACCCTGCTGCTGTCGTCGGTGGTCGGCGCGGCCATCGGCGTCGCGATGATCGTGCTGGTCAAGCATGACCGCCGCGTGCCGATTCCGTTCGGCCCCTATCTGGCGGGCGGCGGATTGGTGGCGCTGTTTTTCGGCGCCGACCTGACGCAGACCTATCTCGCGCAATTCTGATGTTCGCAGTCGGCCTCACCGGCGGCATCGGGTCGGGGAAGTCGACGGTTGCCGACCTGTTCGCCGACCTGGATATCCCAGTGATCGATACCGACGCCATTTCCCGCCAGTTGACTGCGCCTGGCGGCGCGGCGCTGGAGTCGATCCATGCGGTGTTTGGCGATGCGGTGATGCAGGTGGATGGCACGCTGGACCGGGCCGCCCTGCGGCGCCGCATATTTTCTGATGCCACAGCACGCAGGCAACTTGAGGCCATCCTGCACCCGCGCATCCGGCAGCAGGTGGAACAGATGCTGGCCACGCTGGCAGCGCCCTATGCGCTCATCGTGATTCCGCTGCTGGTGGAAACCGGCGGCTACGCGGACAGACTGAACCGGGTTCTGGTGGTCGATTGCCCCGAGGAGGTCCAGATTGCCCGCGTGATGGCGCGCAACGGGCTTACGCGGGACGAGGTGAAAGCCATTATCGCGGCGCAGGCCGGTCGTGCCGAGCGGCTGGCGGCCGCGGACGATGTGATCGTCAATACAGCCGCCCCCGAGACGTTGCGTAACCAGGTGGCCACGCTTCACCGGCGATACCTGGCGTTTTCTACTATGCCTTCGCCTTGATTTTCCGCATGAATCGGGGACAATCGCCCCATTCAATCCTACGCGTCGCGGCGTGATCCACTACGAATACCCCTTGAGCGAACGCATCCGCACCCTGCTGCGGCTGGAAGACATGTTCGATCGCTTCGATGCCTATGCCGCATTGTCGGATCCGCATGCGCATCATGCAGCCCTGCTGGCCTTGTTCGAAATGGCGGAAGTGGCCGCGCGCGCCGACCTCAAGTCCGATCTGTTGCAGGAACTGGACCGGCAGAAAACCGTATTGACGGCGTTGCGCGGCAATCCCCATGTAGAGGGCGAGACGCTGGAGCAGGTGCTGGCGGCGATCGAGTCGGCCCACCATGGCATGTACCAGCTGCCAGGCAAAGTGGGACAGCACCTGCGCGAGGACGACTGGCTGATGACGATCAAGCAGCGCGCGGCCATTCCGGGCGGCATGTGCGAATTCGACCTGCCGTCCTATCATTACTGGTTGCACCAGTCGGTGGACGTGCGGGCTCGCCAGTTGCAGAACTGGCTTGCCCCATTCTCTTCCATCCGTTCCGCGGTCGGCATCGTGCTTGGCCTGCTGCGCGACAGCGGGCAGCCGGAACTGCAGCACGCCAAGAATGGCAGCTACCAGCGCATGCTCGAATCGCGCAATCCCCAACTGATCCGGGTCACGCTGGCTGACGATCTGCCGTGCGTGCCTGAGATTTCAGCCAATAAATACATGCTCAACATACGCTTTGTGCACGCGGGCGCGGGATCGGCGCGCACCTGTACCGACCAGCCGATCGATTTCGACCTGACTTTCTGCACCCTGTGATGTCCGCAGCCAGACCCCCTGTCGTGAGTTGTCCGATCTGCGCCGCCGCGGTGGCCTGGACAGCCGAGAATCGCTGGAAACCGTTCTGCAGCGAACGCTGCAAGCTGATCGACCTGGGGCAGTGGGCGACCGAAAAATACCGCGTGCCCGCGACACCCGGGCCGGAGGAAAGCGAGGCGCCCGATGAAGACGGGCATCCGCAGTCGTTATCCTGAAAACCGCAGTTGACCGCTTGCCATCTTTCGACGTTTTTGCAGGGGGCGGTGTCTCTTGCCTTTGAGCAAAATCATTGTTCGGCAGAGATCGCTACGCACCCGCTGGCACGCCTGTTCGCGCGCCTGCTCTTGTCGCCCGTCGTTGCAGGCCGCGGCCTGCCGCCCCCTCGCTTCGCGACAGACACCCGACCAGACGCACCATGGGGTGCGTCCAACTACGGTTTCCAGGATTACTTCTTGTAGGTCTTGACGCCGGATTCGGTGCCGAGCAGCAGGACATCCGCGCTTCGCCGCGCGAACAATCCATTCGTGACAACGCCGACGATATGGTTGATCGCTGTCTCCAGCGACACCGGGTCGACGATCGACATCCCGTGCACGTCGAGAATGATGTTGCCGTTGTCGGTGGTGAATCCCTCCCTCAAGCGGGGTTGTCCGCCGAGTTTCACCAGCTCGCGCGCGACATAGGAGCGCGCCATCGGAATCACTTCCACTGGCAGCGGGAACGTGCCGAGCACGCCGACCAGCTTGCTCTCGTCGGCGATGCAGATGAACTGCTTGCTGCATGCCGCCACGATCTTCTCGCGCGTCAGTGCGCCGCCGCCACCCTTGACCATGGCGAAGTGCTCGGTAATTTCGTCGGCCCCGTCGACGTAGATTTCGAGCTCGCCCACGCTGTTGAGGTCCAATACCTGGATGCCGTGACTTTTCAGGCGGTTTGCGGTCGCCTCCGAACTGGCGACGGCGCCGTCGATGCGGCCCTTCACCTCGGCCAGCGCGTCGATGAAATAGTTGGCGGTCGAACCGGTGCCTACCCCGATGATGCCGCCCTTGGCATAATCCACCGCAGCACGCGCCACGGCTTGCTTCATTTCGTCCTGAGTCATGATGTTTTTCGTCGATTTGGATGCAGCCCGCTAAGATAGCGGGATCGCCCCCTTTTTACAAACCTCGCCCTGCCGCCATGAGCACATCTGACGATTATCTCGAACGCATCCTCACCTCGCGCGTTTACGACGTGGCGGTGGAGTCGCCGCTCGACGTCGCACACAATCTGTCGCGCCGCCTCAACAACCGGATTCTGCTCAAGCGCGAAGACCTGCAGCCGGTGTTTTCCTTCAAGTGCCGCGGCGCCTACAACAAGATGGCCAGGCTGACGGCAGCCCAACTGGCGCGTGGCGTGGTGGCGGCATCGGCGGGCAATCATGCACAGGGGGTGGCGCTGGCGGCGCAGAAACTCGGGGTGACGGCCATCATCGTCATGCCGGCGACCACGCCCAAAATCAAGGTCGACGCGGTGGCGGCCCGTGGCGCGCAGGTGATCCTGCACGGCGACAATTACGACGAGGCCTGTGCCTATGCCACCACGCTCGCGAGAGAAGGGAAAGCGACCTTCGTTCATCCCTACGACGACCCCGACGTCATCGCCGGGCAGGGCACGGTGGCGATGGAACTGCTGCGGCAGCATCCCGGCCCGATCCACTCGGTCTACGTCCCGGTCGGCGGCGGCGGCCTGATCGCCGGCATGGCTGCCTACATCAAGCGGCTGCGCCCGGACATCCGCATCGTCGGTGTCGAGCCGGAGGACGCCGATGCGATGGCGCGCTCGCTGTGCAAGGGCAAGCGCATCACGCTGCCGCGCGTGGGGATTTTCGCCGACGGCGTGGCGGTGAAAACGGTCGGCAAGGAAACCTTCCGGCTGTCGCAGCTCTATGTCGATGAAATCATCCGCGTCAACAATGATGCCATCTGTGCGGCGATCAAGGACGTGTTCGAGGACACCCGCTCGATCCTGGAGCCGGCCGGCGCATTGTCGATTGCCGGGTTGAAGGCCGCCATTGCCGGCGACAGGCTCAAAGGCAAGACGCTGGTGGCGGTGGCCTCCGGGGCCAACATGAACTTCGATCGCCTGCGCTACATCGCCGAGCGCGCCGAACTGGGCGAGAAGCGTGAAGCCGTGCTGGCCGTGACCATTCCCGAGACACCCGGCAGCTTCAAGACTTTTTGCGGCCTGCTGGGTGCACGCAACATCACCGAATTCAATTATCGCTACTCAGACCCCCGGGTGGCGCGCGTGTTCGTCGGATTGTCGGTGCCGGGCGCGGGCGAGAGCGCGCGCGTGGTTGAACTGCTGCAGCGCCATGGACTCGAGGCGATCGACCTTACCGACAACGAAATGGCCAAGCTGCACGTTCGCCATCTGGTCGGCGGTCGCGCGCCCGATGCGGTCAACGAAGTGCTGTACCGATTCGAGTTTCCAGAACGTCCGGGTGCTTTGATGCAGTTTCTGCAGAGCATGAGCCGCGGCTGGAACATCAGCCTGTTCCACTACCGAAACCATGGCGCGGATTACGGCCGCGTGCTGGTCGGCATCCAGGTTCCGGAAAAGGAAAAGCCCGCCTTCCAGAAATTCCTCGACGGCCTCGGCTACCGCTACTGGGACGAATCCCGCAATCCGGCCTACAAGCTGTTTCTCGCCTGACTCATTTTTTTCGGCCGCAGGTGTTGATGCCGAGCACGCTGTAGGCGGGGCAGACCCGCAGCAGACCGGTGGCGAGCGGCAGCACGCCAACCCAGGCCCACGGCGGGCCATTCAGAAAAGCCGCCCAGACAAGGAGGCCGAGGCCTGCGATGATGCGGTCGATCATGCCGACGTTGGCTGTCATGGGGGCTCCTTCAATCGGGTGACAGGACTTCCACTATAGTGCGCCCGCCATCGCAGGCGATGCCACAGGCGCCTGCATCCGCACGGCTCCCGCTCAGGCAGCGGGGGCTGCATGTTACCCTCGCACCATGCTTCGAATACTCGCGTTTTTTCTGTTGGGGGCGCTGTCAGGTGCGCCCGTGTGGGGGGCGTCGGGTGATGCCGCCGTGTTGAAGGCGCACCAGGCATTTGCTGCGCGCAAGCCGGCCAACCTGGAGCGTGCCGTAGGCGACGTGCCGACCGATCATGTGCTGGCGCCGGCTGTCGAGTACTGGCGATTGATGCTGACGAGCCGCACCGAAGATGGTCGCATCGCCGACTTTCTCGCGCGTTACCCCGGCAGCCGCATGGCCGAGGCGCTGCGTGCCGACTGGCTGAAATCGCTTGGCGTGCGCGAAGCCTGGCCGCTCTATCTGGCCGAGTACCCGCGTCTCGTCAGGCCCGATACTGCTCATCAGTGCTACGCCTATCGTGCCGAATGGGCCCAGGGAAACCGCAGCCATCAGCGCGAGGCGGTGGCCCTGTGGTTCACCGGTCGCGACATGCCCTCGAACTGCACGCCCCTGTTCACCCTGCTGATCGAGGCGGGGCTGATCCGCGAGGAAGACATCTGGCGTCGCCTGAGGCTGGCGCTGGAGGCAGGCAACCCCAACGTTGCCAGGGTCGTGGCCAACGCGCTGCCTGAATCACAGCGCCCGACGGCGGCCCTGTTCGATCAGGCCACTCGCGATCCGGCCCGCCTGCTGAATGCCGACAACCGGCTGGATTTCAGCCGGCGCGGCGACCGCGAGATCGCCCTCTATGCGCTCGACCAGCTGGCCCGACGCAATTCCGACCAGGCCGAACGGGCGTTGCGTCCGCGGGTGCGAGGCTTCACTCCGGAAGAGGCCGGTGCGGCCTGGGCGCGCCTTGCCACCTGGGCGGCACGCCGCCATGAGGCTGCGGCATTGGGTTGGTTCCAGCAGGCAGGGACGACGGCGGCCAACGATTTTCAGCGCGAATGGTGGGCGCGCGCGGCATTGCGCGCAGGCGACTGGCCTGCCGTACAGCGTGCGATCGAGGGCATGAGCGAGATAACACGAGCGCAGCCAGTCTGGCGCTACTGGCGCGCGCGTGCGCTGCATGCCGCCGGCCAGCGCGCAGCGGCCAATCCGCTGTTTCTGGCGCTGTCGCGCGAGCATCACTATTACGGCCAGCTGGCGCAGGAAGAACTGGGTCCGGTGATGCAGGCGCCGCCCATCAACATCAAGGTGGGCGGCGATGACGTCGCCGCCGTTGCGCGCCACCCCGGCATCGCGCGCGCGCAGGCCTTTTACGAACTCGGCCTGCGCGGTGAAGCCAGCCAGGAGTGGAACTGGGCGATCCAGGCATTTGCCGACCCGCAGCTGCTGGCGGCGGCCGAACTCGCCCGGCGCATGGAATGGTATGACCGCGCCATCAACACCGCCGAGCGCACCCGCGAGCTGCACGATTTCGAGTTGCGCTTTCTCGCGCCTTACCGGGAACTGGCGCAGCAGGCCGCGCGCGAAAATGCGATCGACGAAGCCTGGGTGTTCGGCCTGATGCGGCAGGAAAGCCGCTTCGTCAACGTCGCCCGCTCCAGCGTGGGCGCCTCGGGCCTGATGCAGATCATGCCGGCCACCGCGCGCTGGATCGCCAAACGCCTCGGCATCAAGAAATTTCATCCGCGCGAGATGCAGGATCCCGCTAGGAATATCCAGTTCGGCGCGTATTACCTGAAACACGTTCAGACGACGCTGGATGGCTCGCCGGTACTGGCCACCGCCGCCTACAACGCCGGTCCCGGGCGGGCGCAGCGCTGGCGCGACACCCGGCCGATGGAGGCCGCGGTCTATATCGAGTCGATCCCTTTCGCCGAGACCCGCGACTACGTCAAGAAGGTGATGAGCAACGCCATGTACTATGCGGCGCGTTTCGGCCAGCCCTCGGTACTGCTGAAAGACCGGCTGGGCACGGTGCCGCCGCGTAAAGCGCAGGTTGTGTCTGCTCTCGATACGGATGTCCTGCAGCCGGACGAACCGACGGAAGACTAGCCCGAACGCGATTTTTTGCCGCTTCCGGGATAAAATCAGCAACGCCTTATATTCTGAATCGAATCCCAACCATGAAGATTGAACGCATCTGCATCCTCGGCGGGTCCGGCTTTGTCGGCACCCATCTCGTCAGCCAGCTCGCCGCGCGCGGCCTCAATGTGCGCGTGCTCTCCCATCGCCGTGAGATGGCCAAGGAGCTGATTCTGCTGCCGACGGTGGAGGTGATCGAGGCCGACGTGCATGACCAGCAGGAGCTCATCCGCCATTTTCGCGGCATGGATGCCGTCATCAACCTGGTCGGCATCCTGCACGAAAGCACGGTCGGCCGTGTCGACCTGCCGAGCGCCCGTCGCGGCGATTTCCAGAAGGTCCATGTCGAGCTCCCGCGCAAGATCGTCCACGCCATGGGCGAAGCGGGCGTGCATCGCCTGCTGCACATGAGCGCGCTCGGCGCCAACCCCAACTCGCGTTCGGCTTACCAGCGCTCGAAAGGCATTGCCGAAGCGCTGGTGCGCGAATCAGGCCGGCACCATATCGAGCATGAAAACTGGTACCTCAACGGGCCCAAATTCATCCACGGCTACGGCCTCAATGTCACGATCTTCCGTCCTTCGGTGATTTTCGGCCGTGGCGATTCCTTCCTGTCGATGTTCGCACGCCTGCTCAAGCTGTTCCCCGTGCTGCCGCTCGCCGCCGCCGGCAGCCGCTTTGCCCCGGTGCATGTCGAGGACGTCGCGCGCGCCTTTGCCGACAGCCTCGACAACACCGCGACCTATGGTCAGACCTACGATCTGTGCGGCCCCAAGGTGTATACCCTGCAGGAACTGGTGAACTATGTGGGCGAAGTCACGGGCAGGAAGCGCAGCATTCTGGCGCTGGGCAAATGGCTGTCATATTTTCAGGCCTGGGCGCTGGAATTCAAGCCGGGCAGGAAGCTGATGACGCGCGACAACTACTTCGCCATGGGCACGGACAACGTCTGTGCAGGCGGCTGGCCGCCAGTGTTCGATTTCCAGCCGGCCGCGCTCGAGGCCATCGCACCCGAATACCTGCGTGCCGACACGCCGCGCGCACGGTACGAGGATTACCGCGAAAACGCCCGCCGTTAAACTTCACGCGCCGCCATGAAGACCTACATCGTCGGCGGCGCAGTGCGAGACCGGTTGCTGGGTCTGCCGGTGGCCGACCGCGATCACGTCGTGGTCGGCGCCACGCCGGACGACATGGTCGCGCTGGGCTACCAGCCGGTCGGCAAGGACTTCCCGGTTTTTCTGCACCCGCACAGCCATGAGGAATATGCGCTCGCGCGCACCGAGCGCAAGTCGGGCCATGGCTACAAGGGCTTCACCGTCTACGCCGCGCCCGAGGTCACGCTGGAGGAGGATCTGCGCCGCCGCGACCTCACCATCAACGCCATGGCCGAGGACGAGGCCGGCACGCTGGTCGATCCCTATGGCGGTCAGCGCGATCTGGCCGCGCGCGTCTTTCGGCATGTGAGCGAGGCGTTTGCCGAAGACCCGGTGCGGATCCTGCGCGTGGCGCGCTTTGCCGCACGCTTCACCGAATTCTGCGTGGCAGCGGAAACCAACGCGCTGATGCGGCAGATGGTCGACAACGGCGAAGTCGACGCGCTGGTGCCCGAGCGCGTATGGCAGGAAGTCGCGCGCGGACTGATGGAGGCACAGCCCTCGCGCCTGTTCCAGGTGCTGCGCGATTGCGGTGCGCTGGCCCGATTGTTTCCCGAAATCGATCGACTGTTCGGCGTGCCGCAGCCGCCCGAGCATCATCCCGAAGTCGACACCGGTGTGCACGTGATGATGGTGATCGACTGGGCAGCGCGACAGGGCCTGAGCCTGCCGGTGCGTTTTGCAGCCTTGACCCACGATCTGGGCAAGGGCGTCACCCCGCCCGAACTGTGGCCCAGACATCATGGCCACGAAGCCAGAAGCGTCGAACTGGTGCGTGCGCTCAGCGAGCGCATCCGGGTGCCCGCCGACTGTCGCGACCTTGCCGTCGCGGTGGCGCGCGATCACGGCAATGCACATCGTGCGCTCGAATTGCGTCCCGGCACGCTTGTCGAATTGCTGGAACGCATCGACGCGTTTCGCCGGCCAGAGCGCTTCGAGGAATTTCTGCAGGCCTGCGAATGCGATTTCCGCGGCCGGCCCGGCTATGAAAACAAACCCTTTCCCGCGCTCGATCATCTGCGGCAGGCACTGCGCGCGGCGCAGGCCATCGATGCCGCTGCCGTGGCACGCAGCGTCGAGCCGGCACGCATTCGCGACGCCATCTTCCGTGCGCGCGCGGCGGCCGTGACGGCATGGCGCGATCAGCCTTCCGTCCCCTGAGCGCTTGCCTGGCTGGTCGACGCCCCGTCGTCGGGCGCGCCCTGCCTGAGTTCTTGTCAGGCGATGCGTGGACTTCAGCCTGTCGATGTCTATGCTTAAAAAACAAGCATGCACATTAAGCAAAGGGAAAAGATATGAAATCCAGCTTGCTGGTGGTGTGGCTGGCCGCTGCCCTGTCGCCTGTCCTGGTCGGCTGCGTCGCCGGCCCGGGTTATGGCGAGACTGTCCGCGACCCGCATTATTCGGTGCGGGTGGTGTTTACCGATCATGACCGTCGCCTGATCGCTGACTATTACGCGCCGCGCCACAAAAGCCTGCCTCCCGGCCTGGCCAAGAAGGACCGGCTACCACCCGGTCATGCATGGCGGGTACGCCCCAATCAGACCATTCATGATGAGGCACGCTGGCGTTACCTGCCGTATGAACTGGAACAGCGCCTGACTCGCCTGCCTCCCGAGTATGTGCGCGTCGTCGTCGGAACCGACGTGGTTCTCATGAATGTCCGCACCCGGGTAGTGGTGGACGTTCTGGAGGACATGACCGACTAAGACAAGGCGACATCATCTGAAGAGGGCGCCGCGAGTGTTTCAAGCAGCTGACGCCGGCAATGAGGACGAGTACTGGACGCACTTTCCGCATCAGGCCGACATGGGCGTGCGTGGCGTCGGGCCCACGCGCGAGGCGGCCTTCGAGCAGGCCGCGCTGGCCATGACGGCCGTCATCGCCGATCCGGCCCGGGTTGCACCGGACACGGCCGTGGCCATTTGCTGCGAAGCGCCGGATGATGAGCTCCTGCTGGTCGACTGGCTCAACGCGCTGATACTGGAAATGGCGGCGCGCCACATGCTGTTCAGCCGCTTTGAGGTCAGCCTGGACGGACCGCGCCTCAGCGCCACCGCCTGGGGCGAGCCGATCGATCTCGACAGGCACCAGCCCGCGGTCGAGGTCAAGGGCGCCACCTATACCGAATTGAAAGTAGGCAGGACGGCGTCCGGGGGATGGCAGGCCCAGTGCGTGGTGGACGTGTGAAATGAATCCAGCCCTTTTCAAGCAGGTGTCGGAGGTCGAATGGCGGGTCAAGCCGTTCGGGAAAATGCGCGTGCCGGCAGTGATCTATGCCGATCAGGCCCTGATCCGCGACATGGATGACAAGGTCTTTGAGCAACTCACCAACGTCGCCACGTTGCCGGGTATCGTCCAGGCAGCCTACGCCATGCCCGATGCGCACTGGGGTTACGGTTTCCCGATCGGCGGCGTGGCCGCGTTCGATGCCGACGAAGGAGGCGTGGTATCAGCCGGCGGGGTGGGCTTCGACATTTCCTGCGGGGTGCGCACTCTGCATACCGGCCTCCGCTCCGCGGACATCCTCCCGCTCAAGGAACGGCTCGCCGATCGCCTGTTCGCCCACATTCCGGCCGGGCTGGGCAGCACCGGCCCGTTGCGCCTCAGCCCCCACGAGATGGATGCGATGCTGCGCTGCGGCGCGCGCTGGGCGGTCGAGCACGGCTATGGCAGCGAGGCCGATCTCGATCGCATCGAAGAACACGGTTGCATGGCCGGCGCCGAGCCCGGCCAGGTGTCCGAACAGGCCAAGCGTCGCCAGCGCGACGAGATCGGCACGCTGGGTTCCGGCAACCATTACCTCGAACTGCAGGAAATCGTCGAGATCTACGACACGAAAGCGGCCGACCGTTTCCGCTTGCGCCAGGACGAGGTGGTGGTCAGCATTCATTGCGGCTCGCGCGGGCTGGGCCACCAGATCGGCAGCGAATTCCTCAAGCAGATGGTGATTGCCGCGCCCGGCCATGGCATCGAGCTGCCCGACCGCGAACTCGCCTGCGCGCCGATCCAGTCAGCGCTGGGGCAGGCCTATCTCGGCGCCATGCGCGCGGCGGTCAACTGTGCCCTGGCAAACAGACAGGTCATCACCCATCTCGCGCGTCAGGTCTTTTCCGATATCGTTCCGGGCACCCGCCTCGACCTGATCTACGACGTTTCGCACAACACCTGCAAGCAGGAACCGCACACCGTCGACGGCCGGACGCGCCGTCTCTACGTGCACCGCAAGGGCGCGACGCGCGCCTTCGGGCCAGGCCACCCGGCACTGCCCGGCGACTTGCGCGACATCGGCCAGCCGGTGCTGATCGGTGGCAGCATGGGCACGGCGTCCTACATCCTGGTCGGCACCGAGACGGGGGCGACGCGCGCCTTCAGTTCAGCCTGCCATGGCGCCGGGCGTGCCATGAGCCGTCATCAGGCCACCCGCCAGTGGCACGGCCGGGCGCTGGTTGATGAGCTCGCCAGTCGGGGGATACTGATCCGCAGCCCTTCGCTGCGCGGCGTGGCGGAAGAGGCGCCGGGTGCCTACAAGGATGTCAGCGCCGTGGTCGAGGCCGCCGACCGTGCCGGGCTGGCGCGCAAGGTCGCCAGGCTCAAGCCGCTGGTCTGCATCAAGGGCTGACCGCTGCGACAGGCCCCACGCCGGAACTGTGCCCGGCTGTCATCGTCGAACCTGAAACGCGCTCAATGGAGTGAACCATGCCCTACAGTGAACAAACGGTGCAGTCGGTACGGCCCTGGTCGGACAGGACCTTCAGCTTCACGCTCAGCCGCCCGCAGGATTTTGCATTCGAGAATGGCGAATTCGTCACCATCGGCCTGAAGCGCGAGGGCAAACTGGTGGCGCGTGCCTATTCCATCGTTTCGACCGCTGACCGCGACCACCTGGAATTTCTCAGCATCCATGTGCCGGACGGTCCGCTCACCAGCCAGCTGGTCCACATCCGCCCCGGCGACAGCGTGTGGGTCAACAGCAAGACCACGGGCACCCTGACGCTCAACCATGTGCTGCCGGGGCGCACGCTGTACATGCTGGCCACCGGCACCGGGCTGGCGCCGTTCATCAGCCTGATCCGCGATCCCGGACTGTATGCGCGTTATGAAAACGTGGCGCTGGTGCATTCGGTGCGCACCGTGGCCGAGCTGGCCTATCGCGACGAAATCGAGGCCATGGATCAGCCGCGACTGCATTACGTGCCGACGGTGACGCGCGAAGCCTTTCCCACGCCCGAACGCGGCGGCGACCTGTTCCGTTCAGGGGCGTTGTCGCAGCGGCTCGGCCTGCCTGCACCCGATCCCGGGCAGGATCGCGTGATGGTCTGCGGCAATCCTGCGATGACGCGCGAACTGACCCGTCATCTCAAGGACACCGGCTGGACGCTGACCAACCATCGCGGCATCGGCAACTTCACCACCGAAGTCGCGTTTGTCGTGCATCACGAATGATTGGCCAGACTTGTTGTGAAGGTGTGCCCGGCTGAACAGGAACGGGCCCAGGAAACCCCGGGCCCCCGGTCAGACTAGTCGCGGCCGTGGCGGCGGTGCTCGCGATGGTGCTTGCGGTGATCGTCGCGCCAGCCATCGCGGCGGTCATCCCAGCCGCGGCCGTAATCCCGATAGTGATGCACGTGCTTCACCCGGTAATGGTGCTGCGGCAGCACGATGACGTGGCCCGGATGGTGGGGCGTGTGCGTCCAGTAACGCGAGCCGCCGGATTCATAGAGCACGCGGAAACCGTCATGATGGCGGGTGCCGAACGAGATGCTGAAGTGCGGCTCGACCGATACCACGCGGCCATGGCCATGGTCGCTGTGGGCCAGCGCGGTGCCGGAGGCGGTCAACAGGGCGGTTGCGATCAGAAGGGTGCGTAACATGGCGTTTCTCCTTTCAGGTTCGAAATGGCCGCGCTCGGGGGAGCGTCAGTCGTCCCAGTCGTTGCGGCTGTTGTGCCAGCGTGCGTTGCGCCGGCCCTCGGCCACGGAAAAATCCACATCCAGGGTCAGCCACTTGCCAGGCTTGTACGGCAGGTAAGTGGTGTATTCGCGGCCCTGGAAGCGATAGCGCACGTCATAGCCGGCCACGACCTGACGATAGTCGTCGTGGGTGCGGCAGCGCTCGACCTGCTGCGGGATCGATTCGGTGCGGGTGCCGTTCTTGTTCCAGCGGTCGCCCACCACCGCACCGGTCGCCGCGCCGGCGGCAGCGGCGGCAACCCTGCCGTCGCCCTTGCCGACGGTGGAGCCGAGCAGGCCGCCGGCGATGGCGCCGAGAATCGCGCCGCCGGTATTGCTGCCGTCGCGGTAGCTGCGGGTTTCGTAGCCGACCGTTTCGGTCCAGCATTCGCGGCGCGGTTCGTTGATCGTTTCGTAGACCGGAACGCTCGACAAAACCCGGGCGCGTGTGGTGAAGCCGTCGCGGTCGCCGTGGCCGGCCTGCGCCGCGCCGCTGACGGCAAGCAGCCCGGCGATCAGGGCCGTGTTCAGGGGGCGTGTGCTTTTCAATGTGCGTGATGTCATCGTTACTCTCCTGTTGCTTCGAATCAAGCGGGTTCAGCGACGACCGCGGGGGCGGTCCTCGTCTTCGGATCGTTGCTGCTGGCGACGCTCGTAGCCGTAGCCGTACCCTCGCGGTTCCTCGCGCTCGGCATCGCGCCGGTTGGCGCGGCGGTCATCCCTGCGGACATCGCGGGGGTCCGGGCGGACTTCGTCGGCGCGCTCGCGCTTGGCCACAATGAACGCACCATCGATGAAATCGGGCGCAGCGTGAACCGGGGCGGCCAGAGCCAGTCCCAGTGCGGTCATTCCGAAAATCCATGTTTTGCGTGTGTTCATCGCGTTCTCCATTCCGTGGTCGCCTTGTCTTGCTTCCACGCTTCGCAGTTTGGTTGAGGAAAGTAAGCGCTCTGTTTCGCGCAGGGGGGATTTTGTAACAGTGTGTAACGGGATGGGGAATAGGGGCCATCCCCCGCTGATATAGTTATTGCATGGAAAAAGACACGATTTACGTGACCGACGACGATCCCGGCATCCGCGAGCTGGTCGCTGAATACCTGACGAGCCAGGGATACGCGGTCGAAACCGCGGAAGACGCGATTTCGCTTGATCGGCTGCTTGCCAGCCGGCTACCCGACCTCCTGGTGCTCGACTGGATGATGCCGGGCGAGGACGGTCTGTCGATTGCGCGTCGGTTGCGGGCGCAGCCGGGCTTTCCGCCCATCATCATGCTGTCGGCCAAGGGCGAGGATATCGACCGCATCATCGGCCTCGAGGTCGGTGCCGACGACTACCTTCCCAAGCCGTTCAACCCGCGCGAATTGCTGGCGCGCATTCGAGCGGTGATGCGGCGGCAGGGCGGGGCGGCCGCAGCCGTGGCGGACGACACCGCCCGCCTGGTGCACTTCGGACCGTTCAGCGTCAACCTCGATGCCCGCCTCCTCAGCCGCGACGGCGCTGAAATCACGCTCACCAGCGGCGAATACGAGCTGCTGGAAATTTTCGTCACCCACGCCAACCGTGCGCTGTCGCGCGACTGGCTGATGGATCAGCTGCGCGGCTTCGAGCGCGATCCGTTCGACCGCAGCATAGATGTGAGGGTGAACCGGCTGCGCAAGAAGATCGAGGACGATCCCGCCAACCCCGCCTATATCCGCACCCAGCGCGGGCAGGGCTATCTGTTCGTACCGCAGGGCAAGGGCTGAGCACCTGTCCATGGGCCGCCCCCTCGGATCGCTGTTTGCCCGCACTGCGCTGACGCTGGCACTGGCGTTCATCGTGTTTCAGGCAGCGGCGTTCTGGGTGGTGACCCGCACCCTGATCGTGCCGGTGGCGGAACGCTCGGCCGACGACCTGGCCGGCCTGATCGTGCTGTCGGCGCAGACCTGGGTGGAATTGCCGCCCGAGACGCGCGTCGCGTTCGAACGCGAACTGGCACGGCGACACGGTTTGCGGCTGACCACGATAGACGTCGGGGCCACCGCGGAGGCGCCGGATTTTGCGTTTCGTCCTCAGATCGAGGCTGCGCTGAGCCGTCGTATCGGCGACGCGGTCGTGTTGCGCGGTGTTCCGAATATGGCGGCCGCGTGGCTTGAACTTCCGCTGGGCGGACACGACCTGCGGGTCGGATTCTTCCCTAACCGCTATGCCGTCAAGCCGCCGCTGGCGGCCATTGCCGTGATCGCGCTGGGGGCATTTCTAAGCCTGCTGACCGCCCTGCTCCTGGTGCGCCGCATCACGGTGCCGCTGGCGCGGGCGGCGCACGCGGCCAGCCAGGTGGGCGCGGGCCAGTTGCCCGATCCCCTGCCGGAAACGGGACCGGCCGAACTCGCCGAACTGGCGTGCCGCTTCAATACCATGGCGACCGAAGTGCGCGAGCTGCTGGACAACCGCACCACCTTGCTGGCAGGCATCTCGCATGACCTGCGCACGCCGATGACGCGTTTGCAGCTCAATCTAGAAATGCTGCGCGACGCGCCCAGTCCGGCACGCATCGATCGCGCAACCGCCGATCTGGCGGACATGAACAAGCTGATCACCGGCTACCTGGAACTGGCGCGCACCACCCAGACCGAGTCGAGGCAGCGTTTCGACCTGGCGGTTTTGCTGGAAGAGGTGGCGGCCGATGCGGGATTGTCGTGGCCGGGCGCCGTCCCGTGCGAGATCGACGCCAGCCGTCTGGCGGTGAGGCAAATCGTCGCCAACCTGATCCAGAATGCCCAGCGCTACGGCGGCGATATGCCGGTCGACCTGGAGCTGGAGTGTTCGGACAGGCAGGCGAGGGTGGTCGTGCGCGATGCCGGCTTGGGCATTCCGGACGATCAGCTGGAAAAAGTGTTCAGGCCGTTTTACCGGCTGGAGGCCTCGCGCTCGCAGGCGACGGGAGGAACCGGACTGGGGCTGGCGATCGTGCGCCAGCTGGCGGAATCAAACGGCTGGAAGGTGACGCTCAGGAATCGTCCGGCAGGAGGCCTGGAGGCCGTGCTGGAAATTCCCCGCTAGGGGTCAGGCGCACTGCGCAGGGATGCGCCGCAACACCCGGAACTCGATGAACAGCAGCGTCAGGCTGAACATCGACATGCGGCAGGTGCTGCCGCTGAAGAAGCCCAGCGGCGAGCGGGACAGACTGAGGCTCACGCTGGTGGCTCGACCTACTTGCATCAGGCAGCAGGCTGGCGGGCGAACAGGGAGAACTGCACGAACATCAGCGACAGGCTGGTCAGGCTCATGCGTTCGGTCTGGCCGTGGAACCAGGCAAAGGGGGACGAGCTGAGTTCGAGAACCAGTTGGTTTTGGCCGAGTTGCAGTTTCATGATGATCTCCTGGGAGGGGGCTTGCCTGATTACTTGCAACGCCTGTGCCACCCCGGCCGCTGTCGGGTTGGTGCAAAAAACTTCCAATAAAACAAGCTTGTGGAAATTCCTTACCGGAGCGAACGGAGCGGGGACACAATCGGTTTGACGGAAAACCGTCATCCCGTGTCGAAGCGGCAAACAGTCGGCAGCCGTAAGGGACGGGCGGCTGCGACAGGGTAGAATCCGGCTTTCGATTCAAGCGGTGCGCGTTCTGCGCGCCGCAACTCCTGCATGATCATCCTCAAGAATCTCAGCCTTCGGCGCAGCGCCAAGGTCCTGCTCGACAACGCCTCGGTGTCGATCAACCCCGGTGAAAAGGTCGGCCTCGTCGGCCGCAACGGCGCCGGCAAGTCCAGCCTGTTTGCGCTCCTGAACGGCACCCTGCACGAAGACCGCGGCGATTTTTCGATGCCGTCGCAGTGGCGCATGGCGCAGGTGGCGCAGGACATGCCCGAGACGGATGCGTCCGCCACCGACTTCGTCATCGCCGGTGACACCCAATTGGCCGAAGCGCAGGCCGAAGTCGATGCCGCCGAGGCCAGCGACGACGGCGAACGCATGGCGCACGCCTACATGGCGCTGCACGACGCCGGCGCCCACGACGCGCAGTCGCGCGCCCAGGCGCTGATCCTCGGCCTCGGCTTCCAGGTGCGTGAGCTCAATCAGCCGGTCAACAGCTTTTCCGGCGGCTGGCGCATGAGACTCCAATTGGCCCGTGCGCTGATGTGCCCGTCCGACCTCTTGCTGCTCGACGAACCGACCAACCACCTGGATCTGGATGCGCTGGTGTGGCTGGAAGCCTGGCTGAAGAAATACCCCGGCACCATGCTGGTGATCAGCCACGACCGCGAATTTCTCGATGCGGTGACCAACGTCACCATCCATATCGAAAACGGCCAGCTCACCCGCTACGGCGGCAACTACAGCACCTTCGAGGACATGCGCGCCGAGCAGATGGCGCTGCAGCAGGCGGCGTTCGCCAAGCAACAGGACAAGATCGCCCACCTGCAGGCCTTCATCAACCGCTTCAAGGCCAAGGCCAGCAAGGCCAAGCAGGCGCAAAGCCGGGTCAAGGCGCTCGACCGCATGGAGAAGCTGGCGCCGATGCTGGCGAGCGCGGATTTCACCTTCGAATTCAAGGAGCCGCTCAATCTGCCCAACCCCATGCTGACCATCGACGACGCCAGCTTCGGCTACCCGCCGCCGGCCGAAGCCCCGACCGCCACCCCGCCGACGGTGATCGTGCAGCACGTCAGCAAGTCGGTCTTCGCCGGGCAGCGCATCGGCATCCTCGGCGCCAACGGCCAGGGCAAGTCGACGCTGGTGAAGACCATCGCGCGCGACCTTGCGGTCGTTGCCGGGGCCGTGACCGAGGGCAAGGGTCTGAACATCGGCTACTTCGCCCAGCAGGAACTCGACGTGCTGCGCCCCGCCGACACCCCGCTGGAACACATGATCCGGCTCGCGCGCGACACGATTGCGAATGGCGGCGCCGGCCAGTTCAGCAGTCGCGAGCAGGACCTGCGCAACTTCCTCGGCACCTTCAACTTCAGCGGCGACATGGTCAAGCAAGCTGTCGGCACCATGAGCGGTGGCGAAAAGGCGCGACTGGTGCTGTGCATGATCGTATGGCAGCGCCCCAACCTGCTGCTGCTGGACGAACCGACCAACCATCTCGACCTGGCCACCCGCGAAGCGCTGGCGATGGCCTTGAACGAATTCGAAGGTAGCTTGATGCTGGTCAGCCACGACCGCGCCCTGCTGCGCTCGGTGTGCGACGAGTTCTGGCTGGTCACGCGCGGCGGGGTGGAACCGTTCGACGGCGACCTCGACGACTACCAGCGTTATTTGCTGGAGGAGGGCAAGCGGCTGCGCGAAAGCCTGAAGGAAGCAGGCAAGGTGGCTAATGCGCCGGTGGTCAAGGCGGAACCTGCGCCGGTGGCGGCGAAGAAGCCGGTGTCATCGGGCAGGATCAAGGCCTTGAAGCAGAAACTGGAGAAGCTCGACAAAAGCATGGCTGCGCTGCAGGCGGAAAAGGCGGCGTTCGAAGCGCGTTTGGGTGGAACGCTTTCTGTCGAGGAGATTACCGAAACGAGCAAGCAGCTTCAGCACGTCATTGACGAATTGGCGATTGAAGAGGGGGAGTGGCTGGAGTTGTCGGGGGAGATAGAGGCGCTGGAAGCGGCGGGGGCTTAAGACCAGCCATGCTACACATGCCCCGTCGTTGCGCGTGCGGCGAGGCAATCCGGTCGGTGGATTGGCGCGAAGCACCTTGTATGGTTGAACCTTCAGTGCGCTGAGGAGCGTTGGCCGGGGGTAGCCCGGCGGCTAGTCACTTTCTTTTGTCTCGCCAAAAGAAAGTAACCAAAGAAAAGGCGACCCCGCTCATCCCCGCAACCCCGGAAATCGAGCCTGCCGGACGGGCGGCAAAGAACTCGCCCCGCTTTATTTGGTTTTCGAAGGTGAGCGGGGCTCAGACACCTTTGCCGCTGATCCGCCCGGCAGGCTCGATTTCCGGCGGGACTGAGAGGGGTGCAAAATCAAAACCAGTCTGACGATGAGCAGTCGTCGCGAACCAGATTAGCGGCTTCGCACTGAGGCTCCCCTCTGGTGCCCTCACTCAAGTACATCAGCCGTCCCGTCATCACCGCCCTGGTTTTGACGTTCTTCCCCTTACAGAGCCGCCGAAGATCAAGTGCGTCGGGTGGATCAGCGGCAAAGGTGTCTGAGCCCTGCCCACAAAAAATCCAATTAAAAACATCAAAGGCGGGGCGAGTTCTTTGCCGCCCAACCGGCGCGCTTGATCTTCGGGAATTCGGGACTGTCGGGGGCGCCTTTCTTTGGTTACTTTCTTTGGCGACGACAAAGAAAGTGACTAGCTGCCGGGCTACCCCCGGCCAACGGTCGGTCGCCCATCAGAGGCAGCTGCTATCAACTCGCAACGAAACCCCCACCAACCACGTTAAAATGCGCCTTTCCCGAAAAGTCGCAAACCCGCCGTGAAACCCACCTTTCAGGACATCATCCTCACCCTGCAGCGCTACTGGGGCGAGCGCGGCTGCGCGCTGCTGCAGCCCTACGACATGGAAGTCGGTGCCGGCACTTCTCACACTGCGACTTTCCTGCGCGCGCTCGGCCCCGAACCGTGGAAGGCCGCCTACGTGCAACCCTCACGCCGTCCCAAGGATGGCCGCTACGGCGACAACCCCAACCGGCTGCAGCATTACTACCAGTTCCAGGTGGTGCTCAAGCCCGCGCCGGCGGACATTCTGGAACTCTATCTCGGCTCGCTCGAAGCGCTCGGCTTCGATCTCAAGAAAAACGACGTGCGCTTTGTGGAAGACGACTGGGAAAACCCCACGCTCGGCGCCTGGGGGCTGGGCTGGGAGGTGTGGCTGAACGGCATGGAAGTCACCCAGTTCACCTACTTCCAGCAGGTGGGCGGCATCGACGTGAAGCCGATCACCGGCGAAATCACCTACGGCCTGGAGCGCCTCGCCATGTACCTGCAGGGCGTGGAAAGCGTGTACGACCTCGTCTGGACCGAGGGCCTGACCTACCGCGACGTCTATCACCAGAACGAGGTCGAGCAGTCGACCTACAACTTCGAGCACAGCGACGTCGACTTCCTGCTCACCGCCTTTGCCGCGCACGAGAAGAAAGCACAGGAACTGATGGTCGCACAGCTCGCGCTGCCGGCGTATGAACAGGTATTGAAAGCCGCGCACACCTTCAACCTGCTCGATGCGCGCGGTGCGATTTCGGTGACCGAGCGCGCCGCCTACATCGGCCGCATCCGCAACCTGGCGCGGGCGGTGGCGAAGAGCTATCTCGACAGCCGCGCGCGGCTGGGCTTCCCGATGGCGCCCAGGGAGTGGGCGAACGAAGTGTTGGCGCAAATCGAAAAACAGACTGAAAAGAAGGCGGCAGCATGAGCGCTCAGAATTTGCTGGTTGAATTGTTCGTCGAAGAACTGCCGCCCAAGGCGCTGAAGAAACTGGGCGAAACCTTTGCTGCGGCGTTGGCCGAGAGCCTGATTGCACAAGGGCTGACCGACGCGACTTCTGCCGTCACCCATTTTGCCTCGCCACGCCGCCTTGGGGCGCATGTCGCGGGGGTATTCGCGTGTGCCGCCGACAAGGCGGTGTCGACCAAGCTGATGCCGGTGAGCGTTGCCCTGGACGCAAACGGCAAGGCCACGCCAGCGCTCTTGAAGCGCCTGGCCGCGCTGGGCGCGGATGAGTCTGCGGTGGAAAAGCTGCGGCGCGAGGGCGAAGGCAAGAACGAGGCGCTGTTCCACGACAGCATCGCCCCGGGCACGACGCTGGCCGACGGCCTGCAGCGCGCTCTCGAAGCGGCGATGGCCAAGCTGCCGATCCCGAAGGTGATGGCCTACCAATTGGAAGACGGCTGGAGCAGCGTCAACTTTGTGCGCCCGGTGCATGGCCTGGTTGCGCTGCACGGCGCCGACGTCGTGCCGATCTCGGTGCTCGGCCTTGAGGCCGGCCGGATGACGCAGGGGCACCGTTTCGAAGCGCGGGTGAGCCCGGTCATGCTCACCAACGCGGACTGCTATGCCCTGCAGATGGAGAGCGAAGGCGCCGTGATCGCCAGCTTCGCCGAGCGCCGCGCCGAGATCGTGCGTCAGTTGCAAGCCGCCGCTGAGCCGCTGGGCCTGAAGCCGATCGAGGACGACGCGCTGCTGGACGAAGTCACCGCGCTGGTCGAGCGCCCCAATGTGCTGCTCGGCAAGTTTGAGGAAGCCTTCCTGGAAGTGCCGCAGGAATGCCTGATTCTCACAATGAAGGCGAACCAGAAATATTTCCCGCTGCTGGATGTGGCGGGCAAGCTGACCAACCGCTTCCTGATCGTGTCCAACATTTCGCCCGACGATACGGCGGCGGTGATCGGCGGCAACGAGCGCGTCGTGCGTCCGCGTCTGGCGGATGCCAAGTTCTTCTTCGACCAGGATCGCAAGAAGGCGCTGGATTCGCGCGTGCTGGGCCTGGCCAAGGTGGTGTACCACAACAAGCTCGGCACCCAGGGCGAGCGCGTAACGCGGGTGCAGGCGGTCGCGCGCGCCATCGGTGAAAAGCTGGGCGGCGAGGCATTGGCCTTGCAGGCCGACCAGGCCGCTCTGCTCGCCAAGGCCGACCTGCTGACCGACATGGTGGGCGAGTTCCCCGAACTGCAGGGCATCATGGGGCGCTACTACGCGCAGCACGATGGGCTGGCCGACGACATCGCGTTTGCCATCGAGGATCATTACAAACCGCGCTTCGCAGGCGATGAACTGCCGCGCAATGCGGTCGGTGTGTGTGTGGCGCTGGCGGACAAGCTGGAGACACTGGCGGGGCTGTTCGGCATCGGGCAGATCCCGACCGGTGACAAAGACCCGTTCGCGCTGCGCCGGCATGCGCTCGGCATCCTGCGTATCCTCATCGACAAGTCATTGCCGCTGAGTCTGTTCGAACTGATCAATGTCGCGTTTGCGGCTTTCCCCCAAGGGATGCTGAGTGAGGCGCATGCCGACGCGGAGACCTTCGTGTTCGACCGCCTGAGCGGCATGATGCGCGAGCAGGGTTACACCGCGAACGAGGTGGATGCGGTGATTTCCATGCGGCCCGTGCAGATCATGCTGGTTCCCCGGCAACTCAATGCGGTGCGCGCGTTTGCGGCACTGTCGGAATCCGAGAGCCTGGCCGCAGCCAACAAGCGCGTCGGGAATATCCTGAAGAAGGCCGAAGGCGAAGTGGGTACTGTCGTCGCCCCGGACCGCCTCGTCGAAGCGGCCGAAAAAGCCCTGTTCAATGCGCTCGCCGAAATCGCACCCGCCGCCGACGCCGCCTTCGAGGCCGGCGACTACACAGGGTCGCTGCAGAAGCTCGCTGCGTTGAAGGCCCCGGTCGACGCCTTCTTCGACACCGTCATGGTCAACGCCGACGATCCCGCGCTGAAGGCCAACCGCCTGGCGCTGCTAAACCAGCTGCACCGGACCATGAACCGGGTAGCGGACTTGTCGCGACTGGCGGCGTAAACTTTCATTCATGAAGCTCATCATTCTCGACCGCGACGGCGTCATCAATTTCGGCTCCGCCCAGTTCATCAAGTCTCCGGAGGAATGGAAACCCATTCCCGGCAGCCTGGAAGCGATCGCGCGGCTGACGCGCGAGGGCTGGCGCGTGGTGGTGGCCACCAATCAATCCGGGCTGGCGCGCGGGCTGTTCGAAATGGCGACGCTGAATGCCATCCACGCCAAGATGCACAAGGCGGTCGCGCAGGCAGGGGGGCGCATCGAGGCGGTGTTTTATTGCCCCCATTCGGCTGACATGGACTGCGGCTGCCGCAAGCCCAAGCCGGGGCTGTTCGACGAGATTGCCGCGCGCTATGGACGCGATCTGCAGGACGTGCCTGCCGTCGGCGATTCGCTGCGCGACCTGCTGGCAGCCGCCAGTGTGGGAGCGAGACCGTTACTGGTCAAAACCGGCAAGGGCGAGAAAACCCTGGTGGCAGGCGGATTGCCGGAGAACACCCCGGTGTTCGCCGATCTGAGCGAGGCCGTCGAATACCTGTTGTCGGCGGCAGCATGAACCTGGTCCGCTCGCTGCTTTTTGCGGTCATGCAGACCGCGCTGACAGTCTTCTTCAGCCTGATCGCGTTCTTCAGCTTCCCGTTTTCGGCGCACACGCGCTACCGGCTGATCACCGGCTACAACCATACCGTGATCTGGCTGGCACGCTGGGTGCTCGGCATCCGCTATGTGGTGGAAGGGCGCGAGCACCTGCCGACGCAGCCTGCCATCGTCCTCGCCAAGCATCAATCGGCATGGGAGACCGTGGCCTTCCTGTTCCTGTTCCCGCCCGTCTCGCCGGTGATCAAGCAGGAACTGCTGAACGTGCCGTTCTTCGGCTGGGCCTTCCGCATGCTTTCGCCGATTGCCATCGACCGCAGTGCGGGGCGCGAGGCGTTGAAGCAGATCGTCAGGCAGGGCAAGGACAAGCTCGCCCAGGGATTCTGGGTGCTGGTGTTCCCCGAAGGCACGCGCGTGGCGCCCGGCGAAAAGGGCCGCTACGGCATCGGCGGCGCCTGGCTGGCTGCGGAAAGCGGCGCGCCCATCGTGCCGGTGGCGCACAACGCCGGTGAAGTGTGGCCGAAGAACGCTTTCATCAAGCGGCCCGGCACCATCACCGTGCGCATCGGCCCGGCGATCCCGACCGAGGGCAAAACCGCGGCCGAGCTCACCCGGGCCGTGGAGGCCTGGATCGAAACAGAAATGGCGAGGTTGCCCCCTGCTCCCGCACACCAATAGCGGCGTCCTGCAACTCGGCGACGCCGCCGTACCCTATCAGCTGCGCCGCTCGGGCCGTCGCCGGACGCTGGGCCTGACGGTCACGTCGTGCGAAGTACGCATTCATGCGCCGAGCTGGACGCCGCGCGCAGAAATCGAAGGCTATGTGATGCAGCAGCGCGACTGGCTGCGCCGCGCCTGGGCCCGCATGCGGGTATGCGTTCCGGGCGTGGATTCCGCGCCGGCGCGTGAGGTGCGGTATCTCGGACGCATGCTCGCGCTCGATATTCGGGCGTCTCTGTTCGTCGACATCCAGCGCCACGGCGATACCCTGCGCGTGCATGCCCCGCTGGATGCCGATGTCGGCACTCTCGTGCGCCAGTGGTTGAGTGCGCAGGCAAGCCGTCTGCTGGCCTGGCGGATCGCCCGCATCGCCCGCAAGCTGGGGCGTGCGCCCAGCCGCTTCGCCCTGTCCGACGCGCAGACGCAATGGGGCAGCTGCACCCGCCTTGGCCACGTCCGCCTCAACTGGCGGCTGGTGCAGGCGCCACTTACGCTGATCGACTACGTCGCCGCTCACGAACTCGCC
The DNA here is from genome assembly GCA_018262815.1 of Thiobacillus sp. Lineage (GTDB taxonomy): Bacteria > Pseudomonadota > Gammaproteobacteria > Burkholderiales > Thiobacillaceae > Thiobacillus. The sequence goes on along the minus strand of JADFDN010000001.1, from coordinate 1,665 downwards.
CACCTCGTCCACCTCGACCATTCGCCGCGCTTCTGGGCGCAGGTCGTCGCCCTGTGCCCCGATGCGTTGGCAAGACGGGCCGAGTTGCGCACAATGAGCACCGTGCTGTTTCAGGTTTGAATCTTTAAGAGCGTTTCATCCGCAAAGTACGCGAAGAAAGTCGATTCAGTGCTGACGAGAGCCGATTTCCCGCGGCCGCTGCAGCGAGTATCAAGGAAGTGCCACTTGCTTCGCGTGCTTCCCGGATAAATTGTTTTGAGGTCATTGCCATGCGAATTCTTCACACCATGCTGCGCGTCGGCGATCTCGATCGTTCGATCGATTTCTACACCAACGTTCTCGGCATGAAGCTGCTGCGCCGCAAGGATTACCCGGGCGGCAAATTCACCCTCGCCTTCGTCGGGTACGACACCGAAGACCGTGCGGCGGCGCTCGAGCTGACCTACAACTGGGGCGTGGACAAGTACGAGGTCGGCAGCGGCTACGGCCACATCGCCATCGAGGTCGACGACGCCTATGCCGCGTGCGACGCGGCCGCGGCGAAAGGAGGCAAGGTGCTGCTTCCGGCCGGGCCGATGTCGCACGGCACGACGGTGATTGCCTTCATCGAGGACCCGGACGGCTATCCGATCGAGTTCATCCAGAAGGGAACGGCGGGCTGGGTGAAGGAATGGGCGGAGTAAAGATCCTCCGCCCGCGCCTGGCCTCTTAACTGATCGCCTTGGTGATCAGCGGAACCAGGGGCTCCGGCAGCTCGAGCTTGCCGGAGAGGGCGAAGGCCTGGGCGTTCTTCGACATTTTCTTCCATGTCTTGCGGATGATTTCCAGCCACTTTTCCTCGTCGTAGTCGGGTTTGCTCTGGGCGAAGGCCAGCATGTAGTGCTCGATGAAGACCAGGCCGGCGATGTCCTCCAGCAGCTGCGTTTCCGGATTGCTCTTGATGCCGCGCTTGCCCACCGCTTTCTTCACGCGTTCGATCATCGCGTCGTCATAGCCGGCCTGGCGCATCAGCTCACCCGCAGTGTCCGCGTGAAACGCGTAAAGCCCGGTGCGCCAGGCGTGATAGCCTTCCCTGGTCATCGGATACTGGCTGCGCGGCACCTTCCAGCGCTGGATATGCTGGGCGCGCACCGCCAGTTGCGCGGCTTCGGAGGCGTCGGGAGCAAAGCGGCCGATCATGTCCGACATGCGCCGGCCGTACAGCAGTTCCTTCGGCTGGCCTTCGTCGAGATTGGGGTCTTCCGCGTTGGCGGCATCGAATAGCGCCAACGTCCGACTGAACCGTTCCTGATTTTCGATCATCTATCAATTCCTTGGCCGAGGGCTTGTATTAAGCGGATGCAGAATTGTCGCCAGATTCGGGACCGCAAGTAAATCCCGCTGTTGGCGTAGATTGATGGAAGCAGGGCTGGATCGGGAGGTACCGGAACTTGTGGCCCCGAACCGGGCCTCATCACAGCACCAGAACACCCTCCCCGCAGAGTTCAACCGAAAGAAACCCGCATGACTGACCTTTTCTCCCCAGCCCGCTTTGGCGCCATCGATCTGGCCAACCGCGTGGTGATGTCATCCCTGACGCGCAACCGGGCCGGGGCCGGCAACGTGCCGACGCCGCTGATCGCCGAATACTATCGCCAGCGCGCATCGGCCGGATTGATCCTGACC
>JADFDN010000019.1 GCA_018262815.1 Thiobacillus sp. | reverse complement strand
GCTTGCCACGGTAGATCAGGCCTTCGCGGTAGAGCCGCACGAAGACTTCGGTGACGGCCTTCGACAGTCCGGCGTCCATGGTGAAGCGCTCGCGGCTCCAGTCGGGGCTGGTGCCCAGCCGACGCATCTGGCGGGTGATGGTGGAGCCGGAATGTTCCTTCCACTCCCAGACTTTTTCCAGAAACTTCTCGCGGCCGAGGTCATGGCGCGAAACGCCCTGCGCGTCGAGCTGACGCTCCACCACGATCTGGGTGGCGATGCCGGCGTGGTCGGTGCCCGGCTGCCACAAGGTGTTGTCGCCGGCCATGCGGTGGTAGCGGGTCAGCGCGTCCATCAGCGTGTGCTGGAAGGCGTGGCCCATGTGCAGCGTGCCGGTGACGTTGGGCGGCGGCAGCATGATGCAGTAGGCAGCGGCGTCCGGTGCATCGCCGGCCTTGAAGTAGCCGGCGCTTTCCCACTGGGCGTACCAGCGTTTTTCGATGTCAGCCGGTTCGAAGGATTTGGCGAGTTCCATGGCGTGCGGGCAAAAGCGCGATTATCCCAAAAAAGCCTGGGACGCGTCCCAAAAACACCGGGGTCAGCCCCAAAAAAGGCCGGGACTGGGCACGAATAGCCGAGCGCAGACCCCGGAAATCGCCGGAGTGGGCAGATCGCGCCTCAGGCAGCGGCTCAGGCCGACGGATCGCGTCGTTGCTTGAGTTTTTCCGCGACGGCGTCGCGCACGATTTCGCGTACGTTGACGTCGAGTTGCGAGAGCAGGGTGGCAACGGTCTGGTCGAGGTTCTTGCGCAATTCGGCCGCGACCTGTTTTTCCATCACTTCCGACAGCCGGGGCGCGAGTTCGCTCATCAACTGCTCGGCCAGCGTGTCGCTCACGATGGCCGATGGCGCATCGATCGCGGGCGTTGCAGCTTCGGCGGGCGGGGTCTCGGGCGCGACGGCCTGCGCAGCCTGAGCTGCAGGTCCGGTGGCAGGCGCGGAGGCGATGGGGGGCGAGCCGCGTTCGATCACCTGGGTCAGAACCGGCAGCCAGGCGTTGGGCGGCGCGGCCTGTTCAGCGGACTGTCCCGCTGCGGGACCGGGCGGCGACTCGCTGCCGCTCCCGTCGCCGCCGCGATGCTTTTTCAGCAGCGCGTCCATTTTGCTCAACAGCGGACTGTCGCTCATCGAGGTCTCCTAGCTGGCGTGCGGACGCAGGTCGTGGGTCTGCATGGCGTAGCCGCGCGTCTTGTAAAAGCGATAGCGCGCGCGCCCCTGTTCGACCCCGGCTTCATCCAGTCCGACGATTTCGACCAGGCGTTCGAAGCGGGCAAAGGCAGGCGGCTGTCCGGTGTGCAGGTTGATCATGACGTCCGCGCTGCGCAGGGCGTCGGCGTCGGTGCCGATCAGCACCGGTGTTTCGCCTGCCAGCGCATCGCTGTCGCGGCAGTGCGGGACGAAACCCAGCGCGGGCGTTGTCCACAGCAGGCGGTCGATGGCGGCGGCTGTCGTTGCGTCCGGCGCGTAAATCATCACCTGCTTGCCCTGGCCGTACGCCTTGGCAGCGACGCGACGGGCGACGTCGAGCAGGTCGTCGGCATGGGTGTAGAAGGTGATTTCGGTCACGTCTGCCGGCTTATTTCTGGGTGCGGTTCAGCAGGAAATGCACCAGCAGCGACACCGGGCGGCCCGTCGAACCCTTGTCGCGGCCGCCCTTGTAGGCGGTGCCGGCGATGTCGAGGTGCGCCCAGTGGTATTTCCGGGCGAAGCGCGACAGGAAGCAGGCCGCGGTGATCGAACCGCCCGGCCGGCCGCCGATGTTGGCCATGTCGGCGAGGCTGCTCTTCAGCTGCTCCTGGTAGTCGTCCCACAGCGGCATGCGCCAGACGCGGTCCCAGGCGTGGTCGGCGGCGTGCTCGATTTCACGCGCCAGCGGGTCGTGGTTGCTGTAGAGCGCGCTGGGGTGCGCGCCCAGCGCAATCACGCAGGCGCCGGTCAGCGTCGCCAGATCGACCACCGCGTCGGGCTCGAAGCGTTCGGCATAGGTCAGCGCATCGCACAGGATCAGTCGGCCTTCGGCGTCAGTGTTGAGGATCTCGATGGTCTGGCCGGACATCGAGGTGACGATGTCACCCGGCTTGTTGGCGTTCGCGTCCGGCATGTTCTCGCAGGCCGGAATCAGGCCGACCAGGTTGAGCTTCAGCCCCAGTTCGCCGATGGCCCGGAAGGCGCCGATGACCGCGCCGCCGCCGCTCATGTCGTAGTTCATCTCGTCCATTTCGGCCGGCGGCTTCAGTGAAATGCCGCCGGCGTCGAAGGTGACGGCCTTGCCGACCAGCACCACCGACTTGTCGCCCTTCTTGCCGCCATCATGCTTCAGCACGATGAAGCGCGGCGGCTTGTCGCTGCCCTTGCCGACCGAAAGGAAGGAACCCATGCCCAGTTTTTCGCAGGCGGCGTAATCGAGAATCTCGCAGCCGAAGCCATGGGCCTTCGCCACCTTTTTCGCCTCGCCGGCCAAGTACTCGGGTGTGCAGATATTGGACGGCGTGTTGCCCAGGTCCTTGGCGAGGTTGATGCCGTGGGCGATCGCCAGGCCGCGTGCCAGCCCGGCTTCGCCGAACTTCAGTTCGCCGCGCCGCGACACCGCAAAGATCACGCGCTTGAGCGGACGGCGCGCTTCGTTCGGCTTGCTCTTCATGCGGTCGAAGCGGTATAGCGCATCGTGGGCGCTGATCACCGCCTGCTCGATGTTCCAGGTGACGTCGCGCTTCTTGACCGGGATTTCGGACAGCGTGATGGCCGCCTCCATCGAGCCGGTGTCGCGCAGCGTCCTGACGGCGCAGGCGATGGCGTCGCGGTAGGCCTTTTCGTGGAACTCGCGTTCCTTGCCGAGGCCCACCAGCAGAATGCGGTCGGCCAGGATATTGGGCACGCGGTGCAGCAGCAGCGTACTGCCGGCCTTGCCTTCCATGTCGCCGCCGCGCAGGATGTCCGACAGGTAACCGTCGCTGGCGCGATCGACGTCGATGGCCGGTCCCGACAGCTTGCGGTTTTCGAACACACCGACCACCACGCAGGCGGTGCGCTGCTTTTCGGGGGCACCGCTTTTTATGCTAAATTCGAGTTCGATTTCCTTGTTTTCCATGTCTGTGCTCAAAAAAATACAATTTGCTCCTGTGCCGCCGCCAGGAGGCGCCAGCTGGATGGCCGCGCCGACGAGCGGCGATGCCGATTGGGCGATTATTGGCGCGGGCGCAGTGGAATGTCAAAAGCCCGTTCGTATCACGAACGGACCCCGGGTGGCCCCATGCTCTATCGCCGCGCGCTAACTCGCGAGATGGCACTCACCACCGGTGCCGTGCTCACGGTGCTGATCGCGATTGCGCTGGTGGTGCTGTTCATCCGCCTGCTCGGCGACGTCGCGCGCGGCGAGCTCGCCAACGAAGCGGTGTTCGCCTTTCTCGGTTTCTCGCTGCTGTATTTTCTGCCGGTCCTGATGACGATCGCGCTGTTTGCCGGCGTTTTGCTGCCTTTGTCCCGCATGTGGCGGGATAGCGAAATGGTGATCTGGCTTAACGCAGGCTTGTCGCTCACGCAGTGGATGCGTCCGGTGCTGATCTTCGCAGTGCCTTTTTCGCTGGTCATCCTGCTGCTCTCGCTGACGCTCAACCCGTGGATGCAGACCAAGAAAAATGAATATCGCCAGGACCTGAAGAGCCGCAGCGAAAGTTCGCTCATTGCGCCCGGGCTGTTTGCCGAATCCGGCGCTAGCCAGCGCGTCTACTACGTCGAATCGCTCAACCCGCTGACCGGAATCGTGCGCAACGTGTTCATGCAATCGCGCATCGATGGCCAGCTCGGCCTGGTGGTGGCGCGTGAAGGCAATCACACCGAACTGCCTGACGGCTCGCGTTACCTGGTGTTCAAGGACGGGCGCCGATATGAAGGCACGCCGGGTCAGCTCGACTATCGCATCGTCCAGTTCGAACGTTACTGGATGCGTCTCGATCCGGTGGCCACGGGCGACAAGGTGACCGGCATCCGCCAGGCACCGGTGGACGAATTGCTGGCTGACGGCTCGGCGCCGGCGCGCGCCGAGTTGCTGTGGCGGCTGGGCGTGCCGGTTTCCGCGCTGATCCTAGCCGTCATGGCCATTCCGCTGAGCTACGTCAATACGCGGGCGCGCCGTTCGTATGGACTGGTGATCGCTCTGCTGCTGTACTTCGTCTACAACAACCTGCTGTCGCTGTCGCAGGCCTGGGTGGCGCAGGAAAAGCTCAATTCCTGGGTGGGCATGTTCGCTTCGCATCTGCTCATGCTGTTCGCCGTGGCCGCCCTGTTCTACCTGCGCAATCGGCAATATGCCCCGCGCGGGAGGCACGCATGACGCTGCTTGCGCGCTATCTGGCGGGGCAGGTGCTGGTGGCGTCGGGCTTCGTGCTGCTCGCGCTGCTGGTGCTGTTCGCCTTTTTCGACGTGATGCAGGAACTCGGCAGTCTGGGGCGCAACGATTACGGTCTGGGGCAGGCGATCGTGGTGGTGGCGCTCAATATGCCCGGGCATCTGTATGAAATCCTGCCGGTGGCGGCGCTGATCGGCACGCTGTTTGCGCTGTCGCGCCTGGTGGGCAATTCCGAATATGCGGTGATGCGCGTATCGGGCCTGTCCAACTGGCGGGTGGCGGGGTATTTTGCGCTGATCGGCTCATTCCTGTCGCTGCTGGTGCTGGTGCTCGGGGAATATGTCGCGCCGTGGTCGGAACAGGCGGCGCAGCGCTACAAACTGATGGCGACCCGTTCGGTCGTGGCGCAGCAGTTCCGCTCCGGCCTTTGGGTCAAGGATGGCAGCAGCTTCATCAATGTGCGCGAAGTGATGCCCGACAACACGCTGCGCGGCATCGAGATTTATGGTTTTGAGGCGGATGGCCGGCTGGGCTGGATTCGCGCCGCCGATCAGGCCAGCTGGCGTGGCGGCCAGTCCTGGGATTTGCAGCAGGTGATGGAAACGCGCTTCGGCAGCGACGGCATCCAGGCAACGCGCAGCGCGCATCAGGACTGGCGATCGGTGCTGACGCCCGACATTCTCAGCGTGCTGCTGGTCGCGCCGGAAAAGATGTCGGCGCGCACGCTCTGGCGTTATGTGGCCCACCTGAAGGAAAACAACCAGAAGGCATCGCGCTACGAGCTCGCCCTGTGGTCGAAATTCATCAGTCCCTTCGTCATCCCGATCATGATGCTGATCGCAATGCCGTTCGCCATCCAGGGGCCGCGTGCGGGCGGCACCAGCAGCAAGATTTTCATCGGCATTCTGGCCGGTCTCGGCTTCCATCTGCTGAGCCGGCTGTTCGGTCATCTGGGTCTGTTGAATGACTGGCCGGCCGTGGTGGTATCGATCCTGCCGCTCCTGATTTTTCTGGCGATCGCGCTGGCAGGCATCCGATGGGTGGACCGGCGCTAGCGTCGCTCCCCGACCGGCTCGCCGCGTGTCTGTGTGTCAGCGAGCCGGCGGCCAAGGTGGCCTGCGTGCATGCCCTGCAGGCCGACTGGCTGGCCGGGCGTCTCGACCCCGCGGGCGAGACGGCACGCGACCCGATCGACCGGCCGGGACACCCTGGCAAGCCCGAGCTGATTCCGCCGCAGAATGTGCCGCGCCGCCGCGCCGATACCCGGCACGGCCGCGCCGCGCTCATCCACGCGCTGGCGCATATCGAATTCAATGCCATCAATCTCGCGCTGGATGCCGCTCATCGCTTTGCCGGGATGCCGCCGGTGTATTACGCGGACTGGTTGAAGGTCGCCGACGAGGAGGCGCTGCACTTCGATCTGCTGAACACGCATCTGGCGACGCTGGGTTACGCCTACGGCGACTTTCCCGCGCACAGCGGCCTGTGGGACATGGCGCTGAAAACCGCGCACGACCCGCTGGTGCGGATGGCGCTGGTGCCGCGCGTGCTGGAAGCGCGCGGACTCGACGCCACGCCCCTGATCGTCGAAAAACTCCGGGCGGCGAACGACCTGCGCATGGTCGAGATTCTTGCCGTCATCGAGCGTGACGAGATCGGCCATGTTGCCATCGGCAGCCGCTGGTTCGCCTGGCTGTGCGAGGCGCGCGGCCTGGCGCCTGAAGCGACGTTTCGCCAGTTGCTGGTCGATTACGACGCGCCGCCGCTGAAACCGCCTTTCAACCTGGCGGCGCGCCGCGCAGCGGGTTTCAGCGAACCCGAGCTGGACTGGCTCGGCGGGCTTTAAGGGTTGTGCCCACCAAGGGCACGGCGTCGTGCCCGGGCTATTCCGTTTAGTTTCGTGTCCTTCGTGGGCGGACGGAAATGGATCGGCCTACAGCCCCAACGTCGTCGCCGACACGCCTGCCGGGGAGCGCTGCCACATGCCTTCGAATTCCTGATTCAACGGCACGGCATCGCGCGCGTCGTCCAGATGCAGCGTGCCGTGCATCGCGGCCTTGTCGGCGCGCAACAGCACGCCGTGGCGGTCGGCGAGCGCAAACGCCTGTTCGGGGCGGGGCGCATCGGAGTCGGCCTGGCGGATTTCGAGAACGTGACCGAAATCGCGCACCAGTTGCATCAGATGGGGATGGCTGCGTGCAACGCGGCTGATGTCGTCGAGCAGCAGCTCGATGCGGCGGCCGCCACCTGCCACGCACAACGCGCGCAAGGCCGCGTGTCGCGGGGCGGCGTCGATTTCCAGCAGGCTCAGGTCGTGGTCGTATACGCGTAACTGACGCTGCGTGCCGGCCAGCAGCGCATCGAAGGCGGCACGGAATTCGGCGGGGGTTTCGAAGGTATTCATGGGGTGTCGATCTCCAGCCAGCCGGCTTCGTACCAGTCATGAAAGCGCTCGCGCAGCGCGACCGGCAGGGGCGGGGTAGCCCTTGCGGGTGCGAGGCGGCGCTGATCGGCCAGCTGCTTCAGCGCGGCGGTTTCGTCGGCGGTTGCCGTAAAGGCCTCGCCGTTGATGAAAAAGCGTCCGCCCGCGAACAGCAGGCGCGACTTGGGGTTGAGCGCGACGCCGCATTTGTTCGCCTGCTTGGTGAACGCGGCGCGTGCAAGCGGGGTTTCCGGCGGATCGAAAAACACATTCGGCTTCGGCTCGGACAGGTAGCGTCCGGCGAATTCGGCGACGTCGCGGCGGCTCCACCGGATCTTGGCGATCATGCCTTCGATCTGCGAAAGCATTGCCCGGCTGATTTCGCCGGGGTGGGCCTGCAGGCGCAGGTCGGGGTCGGCGTAGCGGCCTTCGAGTGCGAGCGTGTCCTGCAGATGCATCAGGAATCCGTGCGCCAGCTCCTCGGTGGTGGGGGCGCGGAAGCCGATCGAATAGGTCGTGCAGGCATCCTCGGCGACGCCGTAATGCGCGACGTGTGGCGGCAGGTAGAGCATGTCGCCGGGGCCGAGCACCCATTCCTCCTCGGGCTTGAAGCGGCGCAGGATTTTCAGCGGAACGTCGTCCAGGATCGCCAGGTCGGTCTGCGTGCTGATCTGCCAGCGGCGGTGACCCTGGCCCTGCAGCAGGAACACGTCGTAGGAGTCGAAATGCGGTCCCACGCTGCCGCCGGGCACGGCGTAGCTCACCATCAGATCGTCGAGCCGCGCGTGCGGGATGAAATTGAATCGCGCCAGCAGCGCGTCGGCTTCGGGCAGCACATGGTTGAGCGACTGCACCAGCAGCGTCCACTCGGTTTTCGGCAGGCGCTTGAAGTCGCTTTTGCCGAACGGGCCATGGTCGAGTTGCCAGTGCGTGCCGCTGCCCTGGATCAGCCTCGACTCGACATCGTCGCGGCAGGCCAGTTGCTGCATCTCGCCGACCGACAGCAGTCCGTTGAAACCGGGTACGGCATTGCGGATCAGCAGCGGGCGCTTGTGCCAGACATCGCGCAGGAAACGGGAGGGGCTCAGGCCGCCAAGCAGGATCGTCGTCATTCGCGGAATTATAACGATGTGTTTGGACGCCCCCCTGTTAGAATGCTGCCGAAAAATACACGGTGGAGCCCGCCATGCTGAAAGCAGGAGACCGCGCGCCGGATTTTTCCAATCCGGACGCGGACATGAACATCGTCGAGCTGTCCCAGTTTCGGGGCAAGACGCTCGTGCTGTATTTCTACATGCGCGACGACACGCCGGGGTGCACCACCGAGGCGATCGAGTTTTCCGAACTGGAAGACGACTTCGCCAGGCTGGGTGCCAGCGTGCTCGGCGTGTCGCGCGACGACTGCATCAAGCATGGTGAGTTTCGCGACAAGCACGGCATCAGCGTGCGGCTGCTGGCGGACAAGGAGCAGGTCACCAGCGCTGCCTACGGCGTGCTGCAGGACAAGGAAGTGGACGGCGTCGTGCGCAAGAGCCCGGTGCGATCCACGTTCGTCATCGACAAACAGGGCGTCATCCGTCATGCCCTGTACGGCGTTTCCAGCCGCGGTCACGCGGCGGAAGTGCTTCAACTGGTAAAGGAACTCAAGTGAATATCGGCAAGGACACCGTCGTCACCATCACCTACATCGTCAAGGACATGGAGGGCAAGCTGCTGGAAGAGAGCGACGAACCGGTCAGCTACCTGCACGGGGGCTACGACAACATCTTCCCGCTGGTCGAACAGGCACTGGAAGGCAAGGCCGTGGGCGACAAGATCGACCTCAAGCTGCAGCCGGCCGATGCCTTCGGCGAATACGAAGATGACCTGGTGCGGCTGGAGCCGCGCGAGGCCTTCCCTCCCGACATCGAGATCGGCATGCAGTTCGTCGGCTCGCCGGTCGACGGCAGCGAGGAAATGCTCTACACCGTGACCGACATCGCGGAGGATAAGGTGGTGGTCGACGGCAACCACCCCTATGCCGGCCAGGCGGTGCATTTCCAGTGCGTGGTCGCCGAAGTGCGTGCCGCCTCGGCGGACGAGGTCGAACATCGCCACGCACATGGTGCGCACGGCCATCACCATCATTGAGAAGCTCACGGAAAGTGGTGGCGGGCTGCTAGAATGCCCGGCTAACCTGTTTTCTGTGATTGCTTGATGAAAATCACCTTCCTCGATTTCGAGCAGCCGATCGCTGAGCTCGAAGCCAAGATCGAAGAGCTGCGCTTCGTGCAGGACGATTCCGCCCTGGACATCTCGGAGGAAATCCGCCGCCTGCAGAAGAAGAGCCAGACGCTGACCAAGGACATCTACGCCAAGCTCAATGCCTGGCAGGTGTCGCAGGTCGCACGCCATCCGCAGCGGCCCTACACGCTCGATTACGTGCAGGGGCTGTTCACCGATTTCTCCGAACTGCACGGCGACCGCGCTTACGCAGACGACGCCGCGATCGTCGGCGGCATGGCGCGCTTCAACGGCGAGCCGGTCATGGTGATCGGCCACCAGAAGGGCCGCGACACCAAGGAAAAAATTGTCCGCAATTTCGGCATGCCGCGTCCCGAGGGCTATCGCAAGGCCCTGCGCCTGATGCGCCTGGCCGAGAAGTTCAGGTTGCCGATCTTCACCTTCATCGATACCCCCGGCGCGTATCCCGGCATCGGTGCGGAGGAACGCGGCCAGTCCGAAGCCATCGCGCGCAACCTGTACGTGATGGCGGAACTGAAAACGCCCATCATCTGCACCATCGTCGGTGAGGGCGGTTCCGGCGGCGCACTGGCGATCGGCGTCGGCGACCGCACGCTGATCCTGCAATATTCCACCTATTCGGTGATCTCGCCGGAAGGCTGTGCCTCGATTCTGTGGAAGAGCGCCGACAAGGCTTCGGTCGCCGCCGAAACCCTGGGCATCACCGCCGACCGTCTGAAAGCCAACGGGCTGGTCGACCGTGTCATCGAAGAACCGCTGGGCGGCGCGCAGCGGGACTGGGACGCCATGTTCCAGTCGATGCGCCGTGCGCTGACCGAAACCCTGGCCGAGTTGCGCAAGCCGCCGCTCGATGCCCTGCTGACCGCGCGCTATCAGCGTCTGCGGGCATATGGCAGCTTCAAGGAAACCCCTGCCAAGTAAACCCGTCGTTTCGGAGGTGGCGGATAGTCTGGCCCGCCATGTTCCTCCGCATGCGCGGCTGGTGCTGGGGCTGTCTGGCGGTCTCGATTCGGTTGTTCTGCTGCATGTCCTGGTGGCGCTGCGCGACCAGCATCCCTTTGTCTTGCAGGCCGTACACGTGCACCACGGCCTGTCCCCGCATGCCGACGACTGGGCCGATTTTTGCGCCCGGCAGTGCGCATCCCATGCCATTGACCTGCACCTCCATCGAGTCCGGATCGCGCGCGACGACGCGGCCGGCATCGAGGCGGCCGCGCGGCGTGAGCGCCAGCGTGTTTTCGCGTCGCTGGACGCGGATTTCCTGCTTACCGCGCATCAGCAGGACGACCAGGCCGAGACGCTGCTGCTGCAACTGCTGCGCGGCGCCGGGCCTAAAGGCCTGGCTGCGATGGCCGAGCTACAGCAGCGGTCAGGCTGGCGGGCCGCGCATCTGCGGCCGCTGTTGGGCGTGCGGCGCGCCGATCTGCTGGATTATGCGCAGAGACAGGGTTTGGACTGGGTCGACGACGAGAGCAACCGGGACGTCCGCTACCGCCGCAATGCACTGCGCCTGCAGGTGATGCCGCTGCTGGCCGCGCATTTCCCCGGCAGCGGCGCCACCCTGGCGCGTGCCGCCGTCCTGCAGGCGGACGCCGCAGAATTGCTGGACGACCTGGCGCGGCTTGACGCCAGCGCGGCCATCGACGGCGAGCGCCTCGATTGCTCGGTGCTTGCGGGCTTGACCCTGCCGCGTGCACGCAATCTGCTGCGCCATTTCATCGAGCTGCGCGGTCTGCCGCAGCCCAGTGCGCGGCGCCTCAACGAAGCCCTGCATCAGTTGCGGGATGCGCGCGACGATGCGCGCGTGTGCGTCAAGCTGGGGCAGCTGGATGTCTGGCGCTATCGCGGCGGCGCCTATCTCGCGCCGGCCGCGCCGGCCGCGGTCGCGCCTGTTCGCTGGAATGGCGAGGCCTCGCTCCGGGTGCCGGCTGCCGGGGTGCAGGTGCGGATGGATGCGGTGACAGGCGCGGGCCTGAGGCGGGAATCGCTGGCAGCGAGCGAGGTGACGCTGGGGGTGCGGCAGGGCGGCGAGCGCCTGCGGCTGCACCCGGGCGGTCCCCATCGCAGCCTTAAGAATCTGCTGCAGGAGCACGCCGTTCCGCCCTGGCAGCGTGCGTGTCTGCCGCTGTTGTGGTGCGACGGACGACTGGCGTGGGCGGAGAGCATCGGCTTCGATGCCGATCTGCTTGCCGGGCCGGGCGAACCGGGGGTGTGGCCGCGCGTCGAGCGGTAATCCTGCGGTCGGCTGGCTGGCGCCGCGCCGCAAATGCCGTCCATGCGCCTGCACAGGCGGCAGGACAAGACAGCCCGGGCTGCGGCGTGTTATCCTAGCAGACTGATTTTCATGGTTTTTTGATCGTTTTTTTCATATTTTTCCGGAGTGTTCCCATGGCTGTTCAGCGTACTTTTTCCATCATCAAGCCCGATGCCGTCGCCAAGAACGTGATCGGCAAGATCGTCAGCCGCTTCGAGAGCAATGGCCTCAAGGTGGTGGCGTCGAAAATGAAGCACCTGTCGCGCCAGGAAGCCGAAGGCTTCTACGCCGTGCACAAGGATCGTCCCTTCTTCAAGGATCTGGTCGACTTCATGGTGTCGGGTCCGGTGGTGCTGCAGGTACTGGAAGGCGAGGAAGCGATCGCGAAAAATCGTGCGCTGATGGGCGCGACCGATCCGAAGAAGGCCGAGCCCGGCACCATCCGCGCCGACTTCGCCGAGAGCATCGACGCCAACGCCGTGCACGGTTCCGACGCGCCGGAAACTGCGGCAATCGAAATCGCCTACTTCTTCCCGGCGAGCGAAGTCTACGCCGGACGCTGATCGCCCCCTGATGCCGCAAAACCTGCTTGATTTCGACCTCGAAGCACTGACCGCCTGGTTCACCGAACTCGGCGAGAAGCCGTTTCGCGCCAGGCAGGTGTTCCACTGGATGCATCAGTCCGGAGTGGCCGACTTCGCGCAGATGACCGACATCGCCAAGAGCCTGCGCGAGAAACTGCAGCAGCAGGCGGTGGTGCAGGCGCCTGCGATCAGTTACGCGCATACCTCGACCGACGGCACGCGCAAGTGGCTGTTCGACGTCGGCGTCGCCAACGGCATCGAGACCGTGTTCATTCCCGAGGACGACCGCGGTACGCTGTGCGTGTCGTCGCAGGTGGGCTGCGCGCTGGAATGCACCTTCTGCTCGACCGGGCGGCAGGGCTTCAATCGCAACCTGACGGTGGCCGAGATCATCGGCCAGCTGTGGGTGGCGCACCACAGCCTGAAGACCGAGCCCAATCGCACCACCGGCGAGATTTCGGACCGGCCGGTCACCAACGTGGTGATGATGGGGATGGGCGAGCCGCTGGCGAATTTCGAGAACGTGGTGACTGCGCTCGGCATCATGCTCGACGACCATGCCTACGGCCTGTCGCGGCGGCGGGTGACGGTGTCGACCTCAGGCCTGGTGCCGGCGATGGACCGCCTGGCCGAGCGCTGTCCGGTGGCGCTGGCAGTGAGCCTGCACGCGCCCAACGACGCGCTGCGCGACCAGATCGTGCCGATCAACAAGAAGTATCCATTGCGCGAGCTGATGGCCGCGTGCCGGCGCTATCTGGTGCATGCGCCGCGCGACTTCATCACGTTCGAATACGTGATGCTGGCCGGCGTCAACGATGCGCCCGAGCATGCGCGCCAGCTGATCGAGCTGACGCGCGACGTGCCGTGCAAGTTCAACCTGATCCCGTTCAATCCGTTCCCGGATTCCGGCTATGAAAAACCGCGTGCCGATGCGATGCGGGCGTTCCGCGAAATTTTGCAGGATGCGGGTTATGTGGTGACCACGCGCAAGACGCGCGGCGACGATATCGATGCGGCCTGCGGTCAGCTGGCCGGCAAGGTGGCCGACAAGAGCGGGCGCGTGATGAAACGGATGCACAAGGAGGCAGCGTGAAAAAATGGATCGTGATGGCGGCAGCCCTGCTGGCAGGCTGTGCAGGCCAGCCTGCCGGGGAAAGCGGCGTGGCCAGCACCCAGGTCAACAGCGAAAGCCGCCAGCGCGCGCGGGCCTTCACTGATCTGGCCCAAGCTTATCTGGCCCGTGCCCAGTACAAGATCGCGCTCGACGAACTGCGCAAGGCGATCACCGCCGACAACCGCTTCGGACCAGCCTACAACATCTACGGCCTGATCTACATGGAACTGGCCGAAGACAAGCTGGCCGAGGAAAACTTCCGCCGTGCCATCGAGCTGGATCGCAACGATTCGGAAACGCGCACGAACTACGGCTGGTTCCTCTGCACGCGCGGTCGTTACGATGAAGGTCTCGAACAGTTCAGCGCTGCGTTGCGCAACCCGCTGTATGCGCAGCCCGAGCAGGCCATGGCCAGCGCCGGTTTGTGCGCCGAAAGGAAAGGCGACCTCGCGCTGGCCGAAGCCAACCTCCTGAAGTCCCTCAAGCTGCAACCCGATAACCCCAACACGATCCTGAAAATGGCCGGGCTGCATTTTCGCCAGGGCCGGATGATGGAAACACAGCGCCTGTTGGGCCGCCATGCCGAACTGGCGCCGCCGACCGCGGAAAGCCTGTGGCTGGGGGTGCGGCTGGAACGCAAGCTGGGCGACCGTGCGCAGGAAGCGGCCTACGGCCTGCAGCTGCGCAAGCGCTTTCCTGATTCGGAAGAGGCGCGGCGGCTGCTGGCGGGACAATACGAATGAGCGAGAACGCTCAGGATTCGATCGGACAGGTCCTGCGTGAAGCGCGCGAAGCGCAGGGCATGACGCTGGAAGAGGCTGCCGCACGCCTGCGCCTGATGCATCGCCAGATCGAGGCGATGGAAACGGGTGATTTCGAGAGTCTCGGCCAGCCTGTGTTCGCCCGCGGGTTTGTCCGCAACTATGCCCGTCTGCTGGGTCTGGCGCCCGATGCGCTGCTGGCACGCATGGAAGGCGCGCCGGCCGAGCCGGGTCCGGTCAGTCGTGTCGAGCCGCCCTTGCCGCGTTCCTGGCTGACCTCGCCCTGGCTGATCCTGTTGATGCTTGGTGTGCTGGTGGTGGTGGCGGCGCCGATTGCGCTGTACTGGTGGCTCAACAGCGAAGGCGAGGAAGCCTCGACCTATCAGGCGCGCTCCGGGGTGCGTCCCCCTCCGGTGGCCGCGCCCGCTGCCGCGCCGGCATCGAAGCCGGCGGACGTTCCGCCGCCTGCCGCAGCCGTCGAAGCGCCTCCCGTCCCGCCATCCGAGCCTGCAACGACTGCCACCGAACCCGCCGAGGCCGGGGCGCCCGCGGCCCCCGCCGTTCCCGAGTCTCCGGCCGCCGAGGGGACGCTGCAGCTCGAATTCGGCGATGAATCCTGGGTCGAAATCAGCGATGCCACGGGCCGCATGCTGCATCGCCAGCTGAATCCGCCCGGCAGCCGTATCGAAGTTCGCGGCCAGCCGCCGTTCGATCTGGTGATCGGCAACGCCACGCAAACGCACATGACCTATAACGGTCGCCCCATCGATTTGAAGCCGTATATCGCAGTGACGGTCGCCCGTTTCACACTTGAAGAATAGCCACTCTGGAAGAATGATGTCTCGGATTGTCCGTCGCCCCTCCCGTCAGGTTCGGATCGGTCAGGTACTGGTCGGCGGCGACGCGCCCGTCGTGGTGCAGTCGATGACCAATACCGATACCGTCGACATCACGGGTACCGTGCGCCAGGTGCAGGCGCTCGCCGAAGCCGGCTCCGAACTGGTGCGCCTCACCGTCAACACGCTGGAAGCCGCCGCCGCGGTGCCGCGCATCCGCGAGCGGCTCGATGCGCTCGGCTGTCGCGTGCCGCTGATCGGCGACTTCCATTTCAACGGCCACAAGCTCCTGACCCAGGTGCCCGAGTGCGCCGAGGCGCTGGCCAAGCTGCGCATCAATCCGGGCAACATCGGCCGTGGCAACAAGCGCGACGAGCAGTTCGCCACCCTGATCGAGGTAGCGTGCCGCTACGACAAGCCGGTGCGCATCGGCGTCAACTGGGGCAGCCTCGACCAGGCGCTGGCGGCGCGCATGATGGACGACAACGCGCGTCTCGCCGAGCCGGAAGATGCCGAGGTGGTGATGCGCCGCGCGATGGTCGCCTCGGCGCTGGAATCGGCGAAAAAGGCCGAGGAGTTGGGCTTGGGCGGCGACAAGATCATCCTCTCCTGCAAGATGAGCCGGGTGCAGGACCTGATTTCCGTCTACCGCGATCTCGCATCGCAGTGCGACTATCCGCTGCATCTCGGGCTGACCGAAGCCGGCATGGGCTCGAAGGGCATTGTCGCCTCGACTGCCGCGCTGGCGGTGCTGCTGCAGGAAGGCATCGGCGACACCATTCGTATTTCGCTCACGCCCGAGCCGGGCGGCGATCGTACCCAGGAAGTCCGCGTCGGCCAGGAAATCCTGCAGGCGCTGGGTCTGCGCGCCTTCACGCCGCAGGTCACCGCCTGCCCGGGCTGTGGACGCACCACCTCGACCGTGTTCCAGGAGCTGGCGCAGGATATCGAAAGCTATCTGCGCAACCAGATGCCGGTCTGGCGTAGCCAGTATGCCGGCGTCGAGTCGATGCAGGTGGCGGTGATGGGATGCGTGGTCAACGGCCCCGGCGAGTCCAAGCACGCCAACATCGGCATCTCGCTGCCCGGCACCGGAGAAGTACCGGTCGCGCCGGTCTATGTTGATGGCGAGAAGACCGTGACGCTGAAGGGCGACCGCATCGCCGCCGACTTCCAGGCGATCGTCGAAGACTATGTGCGCAGCCATTACGGCGCTGCGTGATCCGCGTTTCAGTTGATTAACTTATGAGCAACAACATTCAATCCGTGCGCGGCATGAACGACCTGCTGCCCGACGTCACCGACACCTGGCAGGGTTTCGAGGCGATCGTGCGCGACTGGCTGCGGCGCTACGGCTACCGCGAGATGCGCACGCCCATCCTCGAGCACACGGGCCTGTTCAAGCGCGCCATCGGCGAGGTGACCGACATCGTCGAGAAGGAGATGTACACCTTCGTCGACGAGCTGAATGGCGAATCGCTGGCGCTGCGCCCGGAGGGTACGGCGTCCTCGGTGCGTTCGGTAATCCAGCACAACCTGCTGTATGACGGCGGCAAGCGCCTCTGGTACATGGGGCCGATGTTTCGCCACGAGCGCCCGCAGAAGGGCCGCTACCGGCAATTCCACCAGGTCGGCGTCGAGGCGCTCGGTTTTGCCGGGCCGGACGTGGATGCCGAACTGATCGTGATGTGCGCCGACCTGTGGCGCGCGCTCGGCATCGCGCCGACGCTGCAGATCAACACGCTGGGCGACATCGAGTCGCGTCACCGCCATCGTGCAAAATTGATCGCTTATTTCGAGGCGCACCAGGACGCGCTCGACGAGGACTCGAAGCGGCGCCTGCACAGCAATCCGCTGCGCATCCTCGACAGCAAGAACCCGGCGATGCAGGCGCTGAACGACGCGGCGCCCAGACTGATGGACGAACTCGACGACGCGGCGCTCGCGCATTTCGATGCGCTGCAGGCGCTGCTGCGCGCCAGCGGCATCGCGTTCGAGATCAACCCGCGGCTGGTGCGCGGGCTCGACTACTACAATCGCACCGTGTTCGAATGGGTGACCGACCAGCTCGGCGCACAGGGTACGGTGTGCGCGGGGGGACGCTACGACGGCCTGATCGAGCAGCTGGGCGGCAAGCCTGCGCCGGCCGCCGGTTTCGCCATGGGCATCGAGCGCTTGCTGGCGCTGATGGAAGTGTCCGGCACGCCGCTGGCGACAGCGTTGCCGGATGCGTATATCGTTCATGCCGGCGACGCGGCGCAGGCCTTCGCCTGGCAGGCGGCGTCCGCGCTGCGCGGTGCAGGACTGGCCACCGTGTTGCATTGCGGCGGCGGCAGCTTCAAGTCGCAGATGAAGAAGGCCGACGCCAGCCGTGCACGCTATGCGGTGATCATCGGCGACGACGAGGCGGCGGCACAGCAGGTCACGCTGAAGTCCCTGCGCGGCACGGCCGAACAGACCCGCCTCGAAGTGGCGCTGGCAATCGAAATTCTGAAACAGGCAACAATTTAAAAAGGCATAGCAGATGGCAACCTACGATCTCGACGAACAGGAACGGCTGGACGAACTGAAGGCCTGGTGGAAGCACTGGGGCAATCTGGTCATGGTCGGTCTGGCCGTGGTGATCGCGGCGGCGGCCGGCTGGCGCTACTGGCAGAACCACACGGCGACGCAAAGCCTCGAAGCCGCCACCGTGTATGAAAAGCTCACCCAGTCGCTGGCGGCCAACGATCCCAAGGCGGCCCGCGAGGCAGGGGCGATGCTGATCGACCAGTACCCGGACACCGCCTATGCTCCGCGCGCAGCACTGTTGCTGGCCAAGCTGAACGTCGGTGCCAGGGATGCGAAAAGCGCGCAGGCTCAGCTGGAGTGGACCGTCGCCAACAGCAAGGAACCTGCCGTCAAGGATCTGGCGCGTCTGCGGCTGGCCGGCGTGCAGCTCGACCAGAAGCAATACGAGGCTGCGCTGAAAACTCTGTCCGCCAGCCACAGCGATGCATTCGACTTCCGCTTCGACGATCTGAAGGGCGACGTGCTGCTGGCGCAGGGCAAGCCGGCCGAGGCGCGTACCGCCTACCAGGCCGCCTTCAAAAAAATGGCGGAAGACAACCCTTATCGCAACATCGTCGAACTGAAGCTCGACGCGCTGGGAGGAGAAGCCAAGTGAAGACGCGCATCATGATCGTCGGCCTGGCCCTGGCGCTGTCCGGATGCAGCACGGTCGGTTCGATGTCCCGCACGGTAGGCGGCTGGTTCGGTTCCGGCCCCGCCAAGGCCAAGCCGGCCGAACTGGTCGAGTTCAAACCGACGGCCAGTCTTGCAGAAGCCTGGAGAGCCGACACCGGCGACGCTGATGGCCATTTGTTCCATCCGCGCGCCGAAGGCGACGATGTGGTCGCCGCAGGCGGCAGCCGGGTGGTGCGCATTGCGGTGGCCAACGGCAACACGGTGTGGCGCGCCGACACCGGCGTGAAACTGTCGGCCGGGGCCGGCGCGGGACAGGGTCTGGCCCTGGCGGGCGGTGGCAAGGGTGAACTGCTGGCGCTCGATCTGGCGAACGGCCAGTTGCGCTGGAAAGCGACGCTGTCGAGCCAGGTGACCGGCCAGCTGCTGGCGCTGGGCGACACGGTGATCGCGCGTACCGGCGACGGTCGTGTGCACGGACTGGCGGCCGCCGACGGCAGCCGCAAATGGCTGTACACCCGCAATCTGCCGGTGCTGAGCCTGCGCGGATCGGGCGGCATGGTGGTGCGCGACGACGTGCTCTACACCGGATTTCCCGGCGGCAAGCTGGTCGCGCTCAATGCCGCAAACGGCGCGCAGCTGTGGGAAGCCACAGTGGCGTTGCCGCGCGGCGCCACCGAACTCGAACGGGTGGCCGACGTGATGGGCAATCCGGTGGTGGACGAGCGCCAAGTGTGTGCGGTGGCCTATCAGGGCCGCGTCGCCTGTTTCGACCGCCGCAACGGCGCGCCGCTGTGGGCGCGCGACACCTCCAGCAACAGCGGACTGGCGATGGACGAACGCAATGTCTACGTCACCGACGACCAGGATGCCGTGACCGCCTACGACAAGACCAGCGGCCGCGCCGGCTGGCGCCAGGACAAGCTGGCACGCCGCCAGGTCACCGCGCCGCTGGCGCTGGGCGCCTGGGTGGTGGTGGCCGACGGCGAAGGTTATGTACACGTGCTGTCGGCCGATGACGGCAGTTTCGTCGCGCGCGACAAGGTCGACAGCGGCGTGCTCACGCCTCCGGTCGACATCGGACCGGGTTTCGCGGTGCAGACGGTCAAAGGCACGGTGGCCGCTTTCAGGCTCAAATAACCGATGCGCCGGCCTGGCCGGCGCAGCAAGGATATCCATCCTGGAACCGCAGTTGACCGCTCAGCTTTAGGAATGCTGCATGCTTGACGACACGTCTACTCTCGATCACGCTCGCCGACAGGTGGGCCGCTACGCACCCGCCGGTACGCCCGGTCACGCGCCTGCCTTTGTCATTCGTCGTTGCAGGCGCCAGCCTGCGGCCTCCTCACTTCGCGGCAGTCAGCTGCCCAGACGCACCCTCGGGTGCGTCCAACCACGGTTTCTAGGATGATGCTCCCCACTCTGGTTCTTGTCGGACGACCCAACGTCGGCAAGTCCACCCTGTTCAACCGCCTTACCGGCACGCGCGACGCCCTGGTGCACGACATGCCGGGGATGACGCGCGACCGCCACTACGGGCGCGGGCGCATCGGCGGCAAACCGTATCTGGTGGTCGATACCGGCGGTCTCGAACCGGTGGCCAAGGAGGGCATCATGGCCGAGATGGCGCGGCAGACCCTGCAGGCCATCGACGAGGCCGACGCCATCATTTTCATGGTCGATGCGCGCAGCGGCCTCACGCCGCAGGACAAGGTGATCGCCGACCGCCTGCGTCGCGCGTCGTGCCCGGTGCTGCTGGCGGTCAACAAGGCCGAAGGCATGAACCGCGCCGTGGTCACCGCCGAATTCCACGAGCTGGGACTGGGCGAGCCGCTGGCGATTTCCGGCGCGCACGGCGACGGCATTGCCGACCTGGTGGACGAAGCGCTGGCGCCGTTTCCCCAGGAGGAAGAGAAGGCCGACGAATTCGGCATCCCCAAGATCGCGCTGGTGGGGCGCCCCAACGTCGGCAAGTCGACCCTGGTCAACGCGCTGGTCGGCGAAGAGCGCGTCATCGCGTTCGACCAGCCGGGGACCACGCGCGATTCGATCTACGTCGAGTTCGAGCGCGACGGCAAGCCCTACATCCTGATCGACACCGCCGGGGTCCGGCGCAAGGGCAAGGTGTTCGAGACGGTGGAAAAATTCTCCGTCATCAAGACGCTGCAGGCGATCGAGGACGCCAACGTGGTGGTGCTGGTGCTCGACGCGCGCGAGAACATTTCCGAGCAGGACGCGCACCTGGCCGGCTTCGTGCTGGAAACCGGGCGTGCGCTGGTGGTGGCGGTGAACAAGTGGGACGGCCTCTCGGCCGAGCAGCGCGACGACATCAAGCGCGACATCGGCCGCAAGCTGGCCTTCCTCGACTTCGCCCGCTTCAACTACATCTCGGCGCTGAAGAGCAAGGGGCTGGATGCCTTGCTGAAGGACGTCGAGGCCGCGCACGCCGCGGCCTTCATCAAGATGTCGACGCCGAAGCTCACGCGGGTGCTGGAAATGGCAGTGGAGCAGCACGCGCCGCCGAAGAACGGCCTGTTCCGGCCGAAGCCACGCTACGCCCACCAGGGCGGCAAGAACCCGCCGGTCATCATCCTGCACGGCAACGCGCTGGAAGGCTTGCGCGACGACTACAAGCGCTACCTGGAGGCCAGCTTCCGCAAGGCGTTCAAGCTGCAGGGGACGCCGCTCAGAATCCAGGTGAAGGAAGACACGGGCAAGAATCCGTACGAAGGCAAGACGCGCGCGCCGCTTACCGAAAGCGAGGCGACGCGGATGCGGCGCAAGAAGCGGGTACGACGCAAGGTCTACGGCGCCAGCTGATTATCTGCAGGTACATCAAGAGATCGCGCAGACACCTGCTGACTGACCAGGCAGCGCGGCAAGGCGAAACCGGCGCGGGAATCCCTGACGGGAAACGGGAATCAGTCGAGCCAGCGCACCAGATAGAACAGCTTGAAGCCTTCCGACGAGCGCGACGGTCCGCTGGCGATCGCTGCGTGGCGGCTTTTTTCGGGGTCGGCGTGCGCCCGCGCCTCGGTTTCGCTGGGATAGACCTCGACCACGCCTTCGGGAAAGCGCGTGCGCTTTTTCCCCGAAGGCGAATAGATCACCACTGCCGAGGTGCCGACGACCTTCGATTCGACATCGGTGAAGAGACTGGTGGCTTGCGGCATGGCGGTCTCGAACGATGCTTCGCTAAACGCGAAGCCTCAGTGGGTTTTTTTCGGGATGCTGCTGATCTTGACGGCGTGCGAGGTGGGCGTCTCGTCGGTGAAGCGAGGACGCTCGTCCAGGGTGCGGCCGGTCAGCTGCGCCAGCTCGGTTTCGCGACTGGAAATCACCATCAGGCAGTCCTTGATGCCGAGGATGGTCGCCTCGGTCAGCGGGCTGGGGTTGCCGTCGCGCGGCGCGGTGTCGCGCACGATGGAAGTGAGGGTCTTGCGCATCATGCGCATGAGGCGCTGCTCGTCGTGCAGGGCTTTTTCGTCCATGGGGATACTCCGGAATCCAGCAAAGAATCGGCATTGTCGGCGCCGGCCGGGGCCACGTCAACGCAAGCCCTTATCCTGAACGGGGATAAAAAGCCTGACTGGGGGCATAAGTATTATGAACCGCCGGCGCCAGCCGGCTGTTTTATGCTTGCCGGCGAGGAGAAGCCGCATGTCCGACCCGAGCACACCCGATAACAGCGAAGTCCGCGAAATCCGCATCAACCCCATCGTACCGAGCGAATCGGTGCTGGTGGCCACTGCGCGCAGCATGCGTCCGAAAAAGGCCGAAGAACTGGCGCCGCGCGACACCCGCAAGCATGTCGAAACCTGCCCGTTCTGTCGCGGCAACGAGCACAAGACGCCGCCGGTGATTCTGAGCTGGCCGGCCGAGGGCGACTGGCAGATCCGCATGGTGGAAAACCTCTACCCGGTGCTGGGCGACGATCGCGAGCAGGCCGGCTTCAACTTCGGCCTGCAGCAGACCATCGACGGCTACGGCCGCCACGAAGTCATCATCGATCATCATGAACACGGCATCGCCGTGCACGAAATGGCCGAATCGCATCTGGCGGCGCTGTTCGGCGTCTACCAGACGCGCATGCGCCAGCTGTTCGAATCCGACGAGCGGCTGAAATACGTGCTGGTGTTCAAGAACTTCGGTCCGGCGGCGGGCGCCTCGATTCCGCACACCCACAGCCAGGTGATCGCCATGCCTGTGGTGCCGGAAAACGTCGACGCCGAGGTGAAGAACAGCGCCGCGCATTACGCCAAGCACCATCACTGCATTTTCTGCGCACTGATCGACGAGGCGCTGACCTTCGAGGCGACGATCTACGACCGCACCTCGGGTGCGGTGCGGCGCAAGATCAATGTCGGACAGTACGTGGTCGAGCGCGGCGAGAAATTCATCGCGATCAAGCCCTTCGCCAGCCGCTACGAATGGGAAGTGCACATCCTGCCGCTGGCGCACCAGGCCGATTTTCTGGATGTTCGCGGCGAGGATCTGGCCGACCTGGCACGGGTGATGAAGCGCACCATGGCGCGGCTCGACGCCGTCATCGGCGGCGCTCAGTACAATTTCTTCCTCCACTCGGTTCCCCACGATGCCCAGCGCGCTGCGCACGCGCCGAGCTACCACTGGCATCTCGAAATCTGTCCGCGCACGTCCATCCCGACCGGGTTCGAGTTGGGGTCGGGGCTGTTCGTCAACACCATCAATCCGGAACAGGCGGCCGAACGTCTGCGTACCGTCGAATTGCAGGACGCGCCTTGAGGCTACAATGACAGCCTGCTCGCGAGCCGAACGGTGACCATGCTGCCTGTCGATCAACCCGAAGCTGTCGCGCAGCGTGCCACGCAGGACGACACGCATGTCGATCGCCTGACCGCCTTGTGGAAGCTTTCCGTGCAGCGAGGGCTGGATGATGCCGAACGCATCCGCGCCATGCTGGCGATGGCGGCCGAGGTGCTGGATATGGATCTGGTTGTGCTGGGTGAGTTTGGCGACAACTACACCGCGCACTATGTCAGCGATCCCTTGGGCCTGTTTCCTGAAGGCACGGTGCGGATGGTGGAAACGGTGTTGTGCCATGGCGTGTATCTCGCCCGCGAACCTGCCCATATCGCAGACTTGCGCGGACACCCCTTGTATGCCGACCATGCAGTGGTGACCAGGCTGGGACTGCAAACCTACTCCGGCCTGCCGGTGGCGGTGGGCGATGATAGGGGTTGG
Organism: Thiobacillus sp.; assembly: GCA_018262815.1. Lineage (GTDB taxonomy): Bacteria > Pseudomonadota > Gammaproteobacteria > Burkholderiales > Thiobacillaceae > Thiobacillus. Next base: position 12,794 of record JADFDN010000019.1, on the reverse strand, counting down.
GTGCTGGCTTTCTTCAGTCGGCACAGAGCATCATCTCCCGATGCGGTGGATACCGCCTATATGGAGTTGATTGCCGACTGGCTTGGCAATGCACTGCATCAATCCGCGCAAAAAGCCCTGCTGCAGCGCATCGCGCTGACTGACCCGCTGACAGGCTTGCCTAACCGGCGGGCGGCCGAAGAACGCCTGCAAAAGGAAAGGGCGCGCACCCCGCGCGACGGTCATGGATTCGCGCTGGCGCTGGTCGACCTCGATCATTTCAAGTTGGTGAACGACCGCTATGGCCATGCCGTGGGCGACGAAGTGCTGAAGGCCGTGGCGCGCCGGTTTGAGTCCGGGCTGCGCGAAGGCGACTGGGTGGCGCGCTGGGGCGGGGAGGAGTTCCTGTTCGTGCTGCATGGCAGTACCGCGGAAGATGCCATCGGCATCATGGAGCGGCTCGCAGGAGAGGTACGTTCGACTCCGATTCAGACCAGCGTGGGCGCCATCTCGCTGAGCTTTTCCGCCGGGGTGGCCGCCTTCGGGACGCAAGACAGCGAAACCCTGCCCATGCTGGAGCAGGTCGACCACGCGCTATACCGGGCCAAGGCGGATGGCCGCGACCAGGTCAGGATGATGGCTCCGACCCGTATCCCATGGAACAGCGCGCTGCTGCGGCAGGCGCTGGCGGAAAACCGGGTCAGGCAGGCTTCGCAGGCCATCGTCGACCTGCAGGGCGGGCAGACGATTGCGGACGAGTCGCTGGCGCGCATCGAGAGTGCGACCGGCGAGATCGTCGAAGCCAAGGATTTTATCGACATGGCCGAGGGCCTGGGCCTGATGGCCGAAATCGACCGTCAGGTGATCCGCAACGTGATGCAGCGCTGCGTTCTGCGCATGGAGCAGGGCGGCGCAACCGATTTTGCGCATTTCGTGAACGTGTCGCCGCAGTTCTTGGCGCGCCGCGATCTGGTCGAGGAAATGCTCGAGAATGCCATGGGCTATTGCCAGACCTGCAGCGTGATGCTGGGGCCGGTCAAGCCCATCGTGCTGGAACTCACCGAGCGCCAGCACATCGTCAGCCTGGAGAAGCTGCGCGCCGACCTGCAGCCCTTCATCGATTTCGGCTTTCGGCTGGCGCTCGACGATTTCGGCAGCGGCTATTCGTCCTATCTGTACCTGGCGCACCTGCCGGTCAGCTTCCTGAAAATCGAAGGCTGGCTGGTGTCGCACATGCGCCAGGACCGCAAGGTGGCGGGCATCGTCGAAAGCCTGGCCAACTTTGCGCGCAAGGAGGGTATGCGAACGGTGGCCGAACACGTCGAGGACGCAGAAACCGCGCGCATTCTGGCCGACATGGGCGTGGACTACGGCCAGGGCTGGTATTTTGGGCGCCCGCAGCTGGCGTAATACGGGCTAGAATGAAACGTTCCCGCCCACTCGGGGGAGCGTCGTACGCCCCCTTTCTGAACACCTGCCCGTGAACCTCTCCCTGTATTGCCCTATCCCATCAACGGCCGCGATGCGTCCGGCTGCAAACCGGGAGCAGTCCCTTGTTTGAGCGGCACGCGGGTGGCGAGCGCGTCATTCTGGTGGCGCTCGATTTCGGCGATCCCGATTTTGCCGAGGGCGTCGCCGAACTGCGCCTGCTGGCGTCGGGCGCCGGGCTCGACATCCTGGGCGAGGTGCAGGGCAAGCGCAGCCGTCCGGACGCTGCGCTGTTCGTCGGCAGCGGCAAGGCCGACGAAATCGCGGCGCTGGTCCTCGCCACCGAAGCTGACGTCGTCATCTTCAATCACGAACTGTCGCCGGCGCAGGAACGCAACCTGGAGCGCCGCCTGCAGTGCCGCGTGATCGATCGCACCAGCCTGATTCTGGACATCTTCGCCCGCCGGGCCCAAAGCGCCGAAGGCAAGCTGCAGGTCGAGCTGGCGCAGCTGCAGCATCTGTCCACCCGTCTGGTGCGCGGCTGGACCCACCTGGAACGCCAGCGCGGCGGCGTCGGCATGCGCGGTCCGGGCGAAAAGCAGCTGGAAACCGACCGCCGGCTGCTGGGCGTGCGGGTCAAGGCATTGCGCGAACGGCTCGCCCGGCTGGGCAAGCAGCGGCGTACCCAGCGGCGTTCGCGGTCGCGCCAGCAGGTGATGTCGGTGGCGCTGGTGGGCTACACCAACGCCGGCAAGTCCACCCTGTTCAATGCGCTGACGCGCGCTGGCGCCTACGCGGCCGACCAGCTGTTCGCCACGCTCGACACCACCACGCGCAAGATCTATCTGCCCCAGGTGGGCGAAGTGGTGCTGTCCGACACCGTCGGTTTCATCACCCGCCTGCCGCACGACCTGGTGGCGGCTTTCCGCGCCACGCTGGAGGCCACGACAGAAGCCGATCTGCTGCTGCACGTGATCGATTCCTCCAGCCCCGGGCGCGAGCGCCAGATCGAGGCGGTCGACAAGGTGCTGAAAGAGATCGGGGCAGACGCCGTGCCCCAGCTTCGCGTCTACAATAAGCTTGATTTGACGGGCGTTGCGCCGGGAGTCGGGCGCGACGAGTATGGTAAACTCCACAGCGTGTATGTATCCGCGCAAACCGGCGCGGGGCTTGAACTTTTGCGCGAGGCGCTGTCCGAAATCCTGCTTGCCGGCCAGCGTCAGGGCGAAACCGACGCGACTGGCGACCCCTCTCTCCAACCTACTGTTTTCTCCACATAACGCTATGGCATGGAACGACCCGCAATGGGGCAATAAAGACAATCGCAAGAACAGCGGGCCGCCCGATCTGGACGAGCTCTGGCGGCGCGTCAACCAGCGCCTCAACGGCATGTTCGGCAACAAGGACAGCGGCGGCGGCAGCGGTGGCGGAGACGGCTTTTCTTCGGGCGGCTTGCCGGGCGGCGGCAATCTGGTCGGCCTGCTGGCCGGCGTGCTCGCGCTGGTGTGGGTGGCGAGCGGTTTCTATATCGTCGATACCGGCCAGCGCGGCGTGGTGTTGCGCTTCGGCAAGTATGTCGAGACCACCGAGCCCGGTCCGCGCTGGCATCTGCCGTGGCCGGTCGAATCGCGTGAAATCGTCAACGTCGACCAGGTGCGCACCGTCGAAATCGGCTACCGCAACAACGTCAAGAGCAAGGTGCTGAAAGAATCGCTGATGCTGACAGACGACGAGAACATCATCGACCTGCAGTTTGCCGTGCAGTACATCCTGAAGGACCCGGTCGAGTTCCTGTTCATCAACCGTTCGCCCGAAGACAGCGCGCTGCAGATCGCCGAAACCGCGATGCGAGAAATCGTCGGCAAGAACAAGATGGACTTCGTGCTGTACGAGGGGCGTGCCGAAATTGCAGCACGCGCCAAGCAACTGATGCAGGACATCCATGACCGCCACAAGACCGGCATCAGCATCAGCCAGGTCACCCTGCAGAACATCCAGCCACCCGAGCAGGTGCAGGCCGCGTTCGACGACGCGGTTAAAGCGGGGCAGGATCGCGAACGCCTGAAGAACGAAGCCGAGGCCTACTCCAACGATGTGGTGCCGCGCGCACGGGGTCTGGCCTCGCGGCTGAAGGAAGAAGCCGAGGGCTACAAGCTGTCGGTGATCGCCAACGCCGAAGGTGAAGCCAGCCGCTTTGCGCAGATTTTTGCCGAATACCAGAAGGCGCCGCAGGTCACGCGCCAGCGACTCTATCTCGATACCATGCAGACCGTGATGAACAACACCAGCAAGATTTTGGTGGACCAGAAAGGCGGCAACAGCCTGTTGTATCTGCCGCTCGACAAGCTGCAGCAGATTGTCAGCCAGCCCTACAGCGGCGCGCCGGAGGTGCTGTCCCAGGCACCGGCCACGTCGTCGACTGCGCCGATGGACGTGCGCACGCGTGATGCCCTGCGCAGCCGTGACCGGGAGGATCGGCCATGAGCAAGGGTATCGGATCGTTGTTGATCGGCCTGCTGATCGTACTGGTCGTGCTGAGCGGCAGCATGTTCACGGTGGACCAGCGGCAGAACGCCATGGTGTTCCAGCTCGGTGAAGTGGTGTCGGTGAAAACCAAGCCCGGCCTCTATTTCAAGCTGCCGCTGGTGCAGAACGTGCGCTATTTCGATACGCGCATCCTGACGCTGGATTCAGCCGACCCCGAGCGTTTCATCACCTCGGAAAAGAAGAACGTCCTGGTGGATTCCTTCATCAAGTGGCGCGTGATCGATGCGCGGCAGTTCTACGTCTCGGTCGGCGGCGACGAGACGCGGGCGCAGATTCGCCTCAACCAGACGGTCAACGACGGCCTGCGCGCCGAGTTCGGCAAACGCACCATCAATGAGGTGGTGTCGGGGCGTCGCGAGGAAATCATGAGCATCATCCGCGCCAAAGCCGATACCGACGCGCGCAAGATCGGCGTGCAGGTGGTGGACGTGCGGATCAAGCGGGTCGACCTGCCGGAGACCGTGTCGGAAAACGTCTATCGCCGGATGGAAGCCGAGCGCAAGCAGGTGGCCAACGAGCTGCGTTCGACCGGTGCGGCCGAAGCCGAAAAGATCAAGGCCGACGCCGACAAGCAGAAGGACGTGATCGTTGCCGAAGCCTACCGCGACGCGCAGCGCGTCAAGGGCGAAGGCGACGCCAAGGCCTCGGCGATATATGCCGGCGCCTACGGCAAGAACGCGGAGTTCTATGCGTTCTACCGGTCGATGCAGGCCTATCGCGAGAGCTTCAAGAGCAAGAGCGATGTGATGGTGCTCGACCCCAGCGCCGATTTCTTCAAGTACATGAAGAATCCGCGTGCCGCCGGCGGTCAATGACCGGCTTTGATTTGCTGACAGCGATCGGCCTGTTGCTGGTGATTGAGGGTATTCTGCCGTTTGCCGCGCCTGCCATGTGGCGCGAGGGCTTCAGCAGGATGCTGGAGCTCAGCGACGGCCAATTGCGTTTTATCGGTGCCACCTCGATGCTAGGTGGCCTTTTTGTGTTGATGTGGCTGAACTGAAATGACTGCCTGGTTATTGCCCGAAAACGTCGAGGATGTGCTGCCGCCGCAGGCCTGGCGCATGGAGGACATGCGGCGCGCGCTGCTCGACCTGTTCCGCAGCCGCGGCTATCAGCTGGTCGTCCCGCCGCTGATGGAATATGTCGATTCGCTGCTGACCGGCGTCGGCGCCGACCTCGATCTCAAGACCTTCAAGCTGGTCGACCAGTTGAGCGGCCGGCTGATGGGCGTGCGCGCCGACATCACGCCGCAGGTGGCGCGCATCGACGCCCACCTGCTGGCGGCCAATGCGGTCAACCGCCTGTGCTACGCGGGCAGCGTGCTGCATACCCAGTCGGACGGATTCCATCGCTCGCGCGAGCCGATCCAGATCGGCGCCGAGTTGTATGGCGAAGCCGGTGCCGAGGCGGATCTCGAAATCCTCACGCTGATGCTGCAGGGGCTGTCTGCGTGCGGCGTGAAAACGCTGCAGCTCGACATTGGCCATGTCGGCGTCTACCGCGCGCTGGCGCAGGAAGCGGACCTCTCAGACGAGATCGAACACCAGCTGTTCGGCGCGCTGCAGGCCAAGGACAGCAGCGCCGTGGCGGTGCTGACCGCCGGCCTGCCGATCGCCCTGCGCGACGCCTTCGCCGCGTTGCCGCAGTTGTATGGCGACCGCAGCGTGCTGGCCGAGGCGCGCGCGCGCCTGCCGCAGCTGACGGCGATCGCAGCCGCGCTGGACACCCTGGAGACGCTCGATCGCGGCCTCGCCGGCGTGGAAGCGGCCTACGACCTGGCCGAGCTGCGCGGCTACGGCTATCACAGCGGCGTCGTGTTCGCCGCCTACACCGGCGGGCGCAGCCATGCGATCGCACAGGGCGGGCGTTACGACGAAGTGGGGCGGGTATTCGGCCGGGCGCGTCCAGCCACCGGTTTCAGTCTGGATTTGCGCGAGCTGGTCATCGCCGGCTCGGATGCACAATAAAGGGAGATTGCACAATGGCAGCAAAAAACGTCGTCGTCATCGGAACCCAGTGGGGCGATGAAGGCAAAGGCAAGATCGTCGACTGGCTGACCGACCGCGCGCAGGGCGTGGTGCGCTTCCAGGGCGGCCACAACGCCGGCCACACCCTGGTGGTGGGCGGAAAGAAGACGGTGCTGCACCTGATCCCGTCGGGCATTTTGCGCGACAACGTCACCTGCTACATCGGCAACGGCGTGGTGCTGTCGCCGGATGCGCTGCTGAAGGAAATGGACATGTTGATCGCGGCCGGCGTCGACGTCGCCAGCCGCCTGAAAATCAGCGAGGCCTGCCCGCTGATCATGCCGCACCACATCGCGCTCGACCAGGCGCGCGAGATCGCCAAGGGCGCCGGCAAGATCGGCACGACCGGGCGCGGCATCGGCCCCGCCTACGAGGACAAGGTGGCGCGCCGCGCGCTGCGCCTGCAGGACCTGTTCCACCGCGAACGCTTCGCCGCCAAGCTGGGCGAGGTGCTCGATCATCACAACTTCATGCTGAAGAACTACTACAAGGCCGAGGTGGTGAGCTTCAACCAGACGCTCGACAGCATGATGGCGATGGCCGAGCGCATCAAGCCGATGGTCGCCGACGTGCCGCGCAGCCTCTACGAAGTCAACAAGGCGGGCGGCAACCTGCTGTTCGAAGGCGCGCAGGGCACGCTGCTCGACATCGACCACGGCACCTATCCCTTCGTCACCTCGTCCAACTGCACCGCCGGCGGCGCCTCCACCGGCTCCGGCGTCGGGCCGTCCGCGATGCACTACGTCCTCGGCATCACCAAGGCCTACACCACGCGCGTCGGCTCCGGCCCGTTCCCCACCGAACTGTTCGACGACGTCGGCCAGTATCTCGGCGAAAAGGGCCACGAGTTCGGCGCCACCACCGGCCGTCAGCGCCGCTGCGGCTGGTTCGACGCCGCCGCGCTCAAGCGCTCGATCCAGATCAACGGCGTATCGGGCCTGTGCGTGACCAAGCTCGACGTGCTGGACGGGCTGGAAACCGTGCGCGTGTGCGTCGGCTACAAGATCGAAGGCGAGACCTGCGACATCCTGCCGGTGGGCGCCGAGTCGATCACCGGCGTCGAGCCGATCTACGAGGATCTGCCGGGCTGGAGCGATACCACCGTGGGCGTGCAGGAGTTCGACAAGCTGCCGCAGAAGGCGCAGACCTATCTGAAGCGGATGGAAGCCCTGTGCGAAGTGCCGGTGGACGTGGTGTCGACCGGACCGGACCGGGTGGAGACGATCGTTCGCCGTCACCCCTACGAGGCGTAATGCCTACAATGAACGGTACAAAAGCAAAAAGCCGACACGAGGTCGGCTTTTTGCTTGCAGCGTTTGGTGCCCAGAAGAGGACTCGAACCTCCACAGTGTTGCCACCGCTAGGACCTGAACCTAGTGCGTCTACCAATTCCGCCATCTGGGCAGTGAAGGCGCGCATTTTAGAGAGCCATGGATAAATTGTCAACGAAGATGCCTGCAAAAAAATCCCGCAGCCGCGCAAGCAAACACCAGATCCCCGCGATCCGTCTGGCCGACCCGTTCTACGAGCGTGAAACCGAGCGCTACGAGTCGCCGCTGCCGAGCCGCGAATACATCCTGCAGCTGATCACCGAGGCCGGCTGCCCGGTCGACGTCGACGCCTTCGCCGAGCAGTTGCACATCACCGAGGACGAGCGCGACCTGTTCCAGCGCCGCCTCGGCGCGATGCAGCGCGACGGCCAGCTGATGCTCAACCGCAAGCGCCAGCTGTGCCTGCCGGACAAGCTCGATCTGATCAAGGGCCGCGTCGAAGGCCATCCGGACGGCTTCGGCTTCGTGGTGCCGGAAGAGGGCGGCGACGACCTGTTCCTGTCGCCCAAGGAAATGCATCGCGTGCTGCACGGCGACAAGGTGCTGGTGCGGGTGGCCGGCTTCGACCGCCGCGGCCGCCGCGAGGCGAAGATCGTCGAGGTGCTGGAGCACGTCAACAAGTTCGTCGTCGGCCGCTACTACCTTGAAGGCGGCGTCGGCTTTCTGATCGCGGAGAATCGCCGCATCAACCAGGACATTCTGGTGCCCGCCGGCAACGCGGGCACGGCGCAGCCCGGCCAGGTGGTCACGGTGGAAATCGTCACCCAGCCCGGCGCCCACAACGAGGCAGTCGGCCGCGTCAGCGAGATCCTCGGCAGCTTCACCGGCCCCGGCATGGAAATCGAGATCGCGCTGCGGAAGCACGACCTGCCCTACGTGTTTCCGCCCGAGGTCGAGGCGCAGGCAGGGAAGCTGCCGAGCAAGGTGATGAAGAAGGACATGGCCGGGCGCGAGGATATCCGCCACTTGCCGCTCGTCACCATCGACGGCGAGACCGCGCGCGACTTCGACGACGCGGTGTACTGCGAGCCGCTCGGCCGCAGCGGCTTCCGGCTGGTGGTCGCGATCGCCGACGTCAGCCACTACGTGCAGCCGCGCGACGCGCTCGACACCGAAGGCTTCAACCGCGGCAACTCGGTGTACTTCCCGCGTCGCGTCATCCCGATGCTGCCCGAGGCCCTGTCGAACGGCCTGTGCTCGCTCAACCCGGAAGTCGACCGCCTGTCGATGGTGTGCGACATGCAGATCAGCAGCACCGGCAGCATCAAGGAATACCGCTTCTATCCGGCGGTGATCTATTCTCACGCGCGGCTGACCTACAACCAGGTGTGGGACTGGCTTTCCGGCGCCGCCAAGCCTGAGAAGAAGCACGCCGAGCTGATGCCGCATCTGCAAGCGCTCGACAAGCTGTTCCGCGTCATGCTGAAGGCGCGCGCCAAGCGCGGCGCGATCGACTTCGGCTCGACCGAGACGCAGATCATTTTCGACGACAACGGCAAGATCAGGGAGATCGTGCCGGTGATCCGCAACGATGCGCATCGCATCATCGAGGAATGCATGCTGGCGGCCAACGTCTGCGCCTCGGATTACCTGCACGAGAACAAGCAGCCCGCGCTGTTCCGCGTGCACGAAGGCCCGACGCCGGAGAAGCTCGCCGCGCTGCGCGGCTTCCTCGCCGAATTCGGCCTCGACCTCGGCGGCGGCGACAAGCCGCATGCCAAGGACTACGCCGCGCTCTTGGAGAAGATCAAGGATCGTCCCGACCATGGCCTCTTGCAGACCGTGATGCTGCGCTCACTCAGGCAGGCGATCTACAGTCCCGACAACAAGGGCCATTTCGGCCTGGCGTACGAGGCCTACACCCACTTCACTTCGCCGATCCGCCGCTATCCCGACCTGATGGTGCACCGCGGCATCAAGGCCGTGCTCAACGGCGAAAAGCTGCCCGCCAAGGGTCTGGACGAAATCGGCGCCCACTGCTCGATGACCGAGCGCCGCGCCGATGACGCCACCCGCGACGTCGACGCCTGGCTGAAGACCTACTTCATGCAGGACCGCATCGGCGACGAGTACAACGGCACTGTGAGCGCAGTGACCAGCTTCGGCATGTTCGTCGCGATCGACGACATCTTCATCGAGGGTCTGGTCCACGTGTCCGAACTCGGCCAGGACTACTTCCACTACGACCAGGCCAAGCACATGATGCTCGGCGAGCGCACCGGCAAGAAATATCGCCTGGGCGACCGCGTGCGCATCAAGGTGATGCGCGCCGACATCGAGACCAGCAAGATCGATTTCAGCTTGGTCGAGCAGGAAAACTCCGCGCTCGACATGCAGCGCGCGTTCGAGAAGCGTGAGCCGGAAAAGAAATCGGACAAGGCCAAGAGCTCCAAGCCCCGAGCCGGCGCCAAGAAGAAATGAGCGACAAGCCGGGCGACAAGCGCGCCGCAGAAAAACTCATCTACGGCTTTCACCCCGTGCTGGCGCGGCTGCGTCAAGACCCCGCGGGCATCTTCGAAATCTACCTCGACCTGACCCGGCGCGATGCGCGTGCGCGCGACCTGGTGCATCAGGCCAAGGACCACGGCGTCAAGCTTGCGCAGGTCGAGGCAGACCGGCTGACCAGATTGGTCGGCAAGGCCGCCAAGCACCAGGGCGTGGTCGCCCGCGTCAAGCCGGTCGCGCTCACGCATTCGCTCGACGAGGTGCTGGAAAACATCCAGGGCCCGCCGCTGCTGGTCATCCTCGATGGCGTCACTGACCCGCACAACCTCGGCGCAATACTCCGATCCGCGGACGCCTTTGGCGTCCACGCCGTCATCGCGCCCAAGGACAACGCCGTCGGCATCAACGCCACCGTGGAGAAGGTCGCCTCCGGTGCGGCGGAAACCGTGCCCTACATCATGGTCACCAACCTCGCGCGCACCATCGAGGACCTCAAGGAACATAACATCTGGGTCATCGCCGCCGACATGGACGGCGATCAACCCCTGTCCGGCATCGACGCCAAGACCGGCATCGCCTGGGTGCTCGGCGCCGAAGGCGCGGGCATCCGCCGCCTGGTCAAGCAAAGCTGCGACCAGGTCGCACGCATCCCCATCGGCGGCACGGTGGAAAGCCTGAATGTGTCGGTGTCGGCGGCGCTGTGCTTGTACGAGACGGTGCGGCAGCGCGGAGGGTGACCGGACCGAAGCTCCGCCGTGCATCGACCGGAATTGCCCACAGGCATAGAATAGGCGCATTGCCCGAAGGAGGACGCCATGCTGCAGACCATCGAAGTTGAAATTGACGCATCGGGACACATCCATCCGCTGGAACCCGTGCAGACGATTCCCGCTGGGCGTGCATTGCTCACGCTCCTGAAGCCGTCGGTTGACGAAGCGCTGCAACTGGCTGAAGCCGCGCTCGCGGAAGACTGGCTGAAACCCGAGGAAGAGGAAGCATGGGCGCATTTGCAGCCGGCCAAGTAGTCCTTCTGCCGTTCCCGTTTTCAGACCTCACGCGCAGCAAGCTACGTCCCGCCCTGCTCCTGGCCGATGCCGGACGCGACGACTGGATCGCCTGCCAGATCACCAGCAACCCTTATGCCGACCCGCACGCCATTCTGCTCGCGCCCGAGGATTTCACGTCGGGCGGCTTGCAGCGGGCAAGCTATGCGCGTCCGGGTAAATTGTTCACGGCGAACACATCCCTGTTCGCTGCTGCGGCAGGCCTGACCTCGCAAGGCCGGTTGGATGAAGTGCGCAACGCGTTGATTGCCATCATTCAGGGGTGAATGGAGAAACGAAACCTTAACAAGACTTTCAAGTCGTTAGCTTCGTTCATTGGGACAGCGTTTAGTCGCGACGTATGCGGTCCCTTTGTTATTTTGAGGGGCTCGTCGCTATGGACCGCAAATTACACTCACCTGTTGATAATGCAGACATATGGCGCTTTCAACGTTATTTACCCAGCGACCGTGATCCCGTCTTGGTTATCCTGAAATGCCATTTATTGATCGAGGAGCTTCTTCGGGCACTAGTCGACCGTCGTGTAAATGAGCCATTGGCTCTTATTGATGCCCGTCTAAGTTTTAATCAGTACAGATGTTTGGCAAAGGCATTAATAGCCCACCCTAAATTTGATTGGCTTTGGGAGGCGATTAAGAAACTGAATTCAGTCCGTAATGCTTTGGCTCACAATCTAGAGCCGCATGAGATCGATGATCGAATTGCAGAGCTAATCAAATACGTGATGACAAATAATCCTTTCAATCACGTGAGTATTAAGGAGCTGTCAGAACTTGAGCAGGCATTATTTCGCATGCATATCACTCTATCCGCCGCCAAGAGTAGCGAAGAAAAATCTTAACAAAAACGTCTAGACAACCTGAGGTTTTTCACGCAGTTCCTGCAACCGCAACAACCGCGCCGCCTCTTCCTCCCGTGCATCATCAATCTCCCGCATCACCCCCTCCAGATCGACCGGCGGCATTTCACATTCATAGATGCCGCTGAGTTCGACCTCGGGATTCAGCTTGCCGTGTTCGTACAGCGCCCAGATTTCCTCGGCATATTGCGTCGCCAATAGCGCCGGCGCGAACTGGCCGAAGTAGGTTCTCAGGTTGTTCACGTCGCGCGCCAGCATCGCCTGGGCATGGTTGTTGCCCGCGGCGTCGACCGCTTGCGGCAGGTCGATGATCACCGGGCCGTCGGCGCTGACCAAGATGTTGAACTCGGACAGGTCGCCGTGGACGACGCCGGCACACAGCATGCGCACGACTTCGCCGATCAGGGTGCGGTGTTGGGCCAGGGCTTCGTCTTCGGTGAACGACACGTCGTTGAGGCGGGGCGCGGCATTGCCTTCGGCATCGGCCACCAGTTCCATCAGCAGCACGCCTTCGTGGAAGTTGTACGGCGTGGGCACGCGCACGCCGGCAGCAGCCAATCGGTACAGCGCATCGACCTCGGCGCTTTGCCAGGCGGCTTCCTGCATTTCGCGGCCGTACTTGCTGCCTTTGGCCATCGCGCGCGCCTGGCGGCTGTTCTTGGTTTTGCGGTTCTCGGTGTAGTCGACGGCCTGGCGGAAGCTGCGCTTGTTGGCTTCCTTGTAGACCTTGGCGCAGCGGATCTCATCGCCGCAGCGGACGACGAAGACCATGGCTTCCTTGCCGCTCATCAGCTGGCGCACGACGCCGTCGATCAGGCCGTCTTCGAGCAGGGGTTCGAGTCGTTTGGGGATTTTCATCGAGGGTCGTAAAGAGGAGAGAGGTTAGCCGCGCACCTTGCGGTACGCCTCCAGCAGGCGCTGGTGGATTGCGCTGCCCTCGAAGTCGGTGCCGAGTTTGGTCAATCCAAAAAACCGCTCGTCCTGGTTGAACAGCGCGAACGCCTGCTCCAGCGTCTCGCGGCCGTACATCAGGGCGAGCGCGGACTCGAAGGGACTGGGATCGTCGAGCTGGGCGAGGTCGGCGATGCAGCGGTAGACCTTGAGGCGCGCTTCA
>JADFDN010000018.1 GCA_018262815.1 Thiobacillus sp. | reverse complement strand
AGATCTTCCTGGGCTCCATGCCCTTCCTGGGGCTGGTGATCGTGTCCATGGCGATGCTGTACATCTGGCCGCAGATCGGCCTGTGGCTGCCGGGCGTGCTCTACAAGTAAGCGTGACAATCAACCGAGGAGAAACGATGGACATCGCATTCATCGGCATGGGCATCATGGGCAAGCCCATGGCTGTCAACCTGAGGAAAGCCGGCCACACGGTCTTCGTGCATGGCCGCCGGGCGGTAAGCATGGTCCAGCCGGTCGAAGCCGGCTGCGCCGGCTGCACGACGATCGCCGAAGCGGCGGCGCAGGCCGAGATCATCATCGTCATGGTGTCGGACACGCCGGACGTCGAGCAGGTGCTGTTCGGCGACGCCGGCGTCGCCCAGGGCGCCAAGCCCGGCTCGGTGGTGGTCGACATGAGCACCATCTCGCCGACCGCGACACGAGCGTTCGCAGAAAAGCTGCAGGCGCGCGGCATCGACATGCTCGACGCGCCGGTGTCCGGCGGCGACGTCGGCGCGATCAACGCCACCCTGTCGATCATGGTCGGCGGCAAGCCCGAGGTGTTCGAGCGCGTGAAGCCGGTGTTCGAGGCCATGGGCAAGAACATCGTGCGGGTCGGCGACATCGGCGCCGGCCAGGTCGCCAAGGCGTGCAACCAGATCGTGGTGGCGGTCACCATCGAGGGCGTCGCCGAGGCGCTCACCTTCGCGCGCAAGAACGGCGTCGACCCGGCCCGCGTGCGCGACGCGCTGATGGGCGGTTTCGCCGGCAGCCGCATCCTCGAAGTCCACGGCAAGCGCATGCTCGACAACGACTATACGCCCGGCTTCAAGACCAAACTGCATCAGAAGGACATCAACATCGTGATGCAGACCGCAAAGGAGCTCGGCCTCGCGCTCCCGGGCGCGGCGTTGGTGATGCAGCACCTCAACGCGCTGATGGGCACCGGCAACGGCGAGCTGGATTCGGCGGCGGTGATGAAGATCGTCGAGCGCGAGTCGGGCATGGAACGTTAGTTTTTCCGCGCAGGGCGCGAGGACTTGCGCAGGGAAAAGCGGGTTTTCTTCGCGGCCCTTCGCGCCCTTCGCGGATAAAAAAGGCTTTTACCGATGAAACACACCATCGTCTTTCTGGACCGCGCCAGCCTGATCGCCGACATGCGTGCGCCGTCGTTCGCGCACGACTGGATCGACCATGACCAGACCGCGCCGCAGGACGTCCTCGCGCGCCTGCAGAACGCCAGCATCGTTATCAGCAACAAGGTGAAGCTCTCCGGCGACATCCTGGCGCAGGCTCCCGGCGTGAAAATGATCGCGGTGTCCGCCACCGGCACCGACAACGTCGACCTCGCGTATTGCCGCGCGCACGGCATCGTCGTCTCCAACATCCGCGGCTACGCGGTGCACACGGTGCCCGAGCATGCCTTCATGATGATGCTGGCGCTGCGCCGCAACCTGCTGGGCTGGCGCGAGGACGTGCGTGCCGGCCTGTGGCAGCAGACCGAGCAGTTCTGCCTGTTCACCCGGCCGGTCAACGATCTTCACGGCAGCACGCTGGGGCTCGTCGGCTACGGCTCGCTCGGCCACGGCATGCAGAAGCTGGCCGAGGCCTTCGGCATGACCGTCCGGGTCGCCGAACACAGGAACGCCGCGACGGTGCGCGACGGCTACACGGCGTTCGACACGGTGCTCAGGGAAGCCGACGTGATTTCGCTGCATACCCCGCTCACTGCCGAGACCCGGCACATGATCGCCGCGCGTGAGTTCGGCCTGATGAAATCGACGGCCATCCTCATCAATACCGCGCGCGGCAACCTGGTCGACGAGGCCGCGCTGATCGATGCGCTCAAGTCCGGACAGATTGCCGGCGCCGGCTTCGACGTGCTGTCGGTCGAGCCGCCGCGCGACGGCAACCCGCTGCTGGACCTCGATCTGCCGAATTTCATCCTGACGCCGCACGTCGCCTGGTCGAGCCGCGAGGCCATGCAGACCCTCGCCGATCAGGTGGTCGACAATATCGAGGCCTTCGTCGCCGGCGCGCCGCGCAATGTCGTGACCTGACCGGAATGAACGGACTTGTGAAGTGAACGCGCGCGTCACGCTGGCCGGCCTGCAGATCGCCCGGCCGCTCTACGACCTGGTGTGCAACGACATCGCACCCGGCACGGGCATTTCAGCCGATCGCGCCTGGCAGGGCTTCGCCGACATCGTGCGCGAGCTGACTCCGCGCAACCGCGCGCTGCTGGCGCGCCGCGACGAACTGCAGGCCCGCATCGACGCCTGGCACCTGGAGCGTCGCGGCCGGGGGCATGATGCCGCGGCCTACAAGCGCTTCCTGCTCGACATCGGCTACCTGCTGCCCGAAGGCGAGGACTTCAGCATCGCCACCGACCGCGTCGACGACGAAATCGCCTGCATCGCCGGCCCGCAGCTGGTGGTGCCGGTGAACAATGCGCGGTATGCGCTGAATGCCGCCAACGCGCGCTGGGGCAGCCTGTTCGACGCGCTCTACGGCACCGATGTCATTCCCAGCGACGGCGGCGCCGAGAAGAAGGGCGCCTTCAATCCGGTTCGCGGCGCCCGGGTCATCGCCTACGCCAAGGCCTTTCTCGACGAGGCCGCGCCCTTGCGCGAAGGCAGCTACATCGACGCCATCGCCTATTCGGCGAAGTCCGGGCAGCTCACCGTGACGCTGTCGAACGGCGTGCACACCGGCCTGCGCGACCCGGCCCAGTTCAGGGGCTACCAGGAGAAAGCCGGCGGCATCAGTTCGATCCTGCTGGCGCACCACGGTCTGCACGTCGAGATTCATTTCAACACCGACCACCCCATCCACGAGCTGCATCCCACCGGCATCCGCGACATCTATCTGGAAGCGGCGCTCACCACCATCATGGACTGCGAGGATTCGGTCGCGGCGGTGGATGCCGCAGACAAGGTCAATGTCTATCGCAACTGGCTGGGCCTGATGAAGGGTGAACTCGCCAGCAGCTTCGACAAGGGCGGCAAGACGCTGACCCGCAATCTGAATCCGGACCGCCGCTACCTGTCGCCCGAAGGCCGCTATTTCGAAATTCCCGGCCGCAGCCTGATGCTGGTGCGTAACGTCGGCCATTTGATGACGACCGATGCGGTGCTGGACGAGACGGGCAACGAAGTGTTCGAGGGCCTGCTCGACGGTTTCGTCACCAGCTACTGCGCGCTGCACGACCTGAAAGGCAGCAGCCCGCTGCGCAACAGCCGCAGCGGCAGCGTCTACATCGTCAAGCCCAAGCAGCACGGTCCCGACGAGGTCGCCTTGACCGTGGATCTGTTCGCGCGCATCGAGGACGTGCTGGAACTGCCGCGGAACACGCTGAAGATCGGCATCATGGACGAGGAGCGGCGCACCACGCTCAACCTCAAGGAATGCATCCGCGCGGCGCGCGAGCGGTTGATTTTCATCAACACCGGCTTCCTCGATCGCACCGGCGACGAGATCCACACCTCGATGGAGGCCGGCCCGGTGCTGCGCAAGGGCGAGATGAAGTCAGCTGCCTGGCTCAGGGCCTACGAGGACTGGAACGTCGACATCGGTCTCGCCTGCGGCCTCGCGGGCCGCGCGCAGATCGGCAAGGGCATGTGGACCATGCCCGACCTGATGGCCGGCATGATGGCGGCGAAGCAGGCACACCCCGAAGCCGGCGCCAACTGCGCCTGGGTGCCGTCGCCCACCGCGGCCACGCTGCACGCGATCCACTATCACCGGATCGACGTGTTCGCCCGCCAACAGGCGCTGAAGCAAAGGACGCGCGCCTCGCTCGACGACCTGCTGGCGATTCCCGTGGTGGCGACGCCCGACTGGTCGCCGGAAGACATCCAGCAGGAGCTCGACAACAACATCCAGGGGCTGCTCGGTTATGTCGTGCGCTGGATCGACCAGGGCATGGGGGCGTCCAAGGTGCCGGACCTCAACCACGTCGGCCTGATGGAAGACCGCGCGACGCTGCGCATCTCCAGTCAGCACATCGCCAACTGGCTGCACCATGGCGTGATCAGCGAAACCCAGGTGATGGAAACCCTGAAGCGCATGGCCCGGCTGGTGGACCAGCAGAATGCGGGCGACCCCAACTACATCAACCTGGCGCCGCACTACATCAGCCTCGCCTTCCAGGCGGCGCAGGACATGATCTTCCACGGCCGGCGCGTACCCAACGGCTATACCGAGCCCACCCTGCACCGGCGCCGCCGCGAGTTCAAGGCCGCGTTGCGCGGGGATTGATCACTCGGCGTGATCGTTAAATAACGCGGCGACCGAAACGGCCGGACGGTCGATCGGGCCGGGCGCAGCGGGCCCGGCCGAATCGAAGTCAGCCCGCCGCCCGATGTCCGGCCTGGCCGAAGCCGCGCCCATGTTCGCTCAGCAAGGCGGTAGCCTCGTGGCCCGAAAGCGGCACGCTGTAATAAAAGCCCTGCACTTCATGGCACTGCATCTGCTGCAGGCAGGCGCGCTGCGCTTCGGTTTCGACGCCTTCGGCGACCACGTTGAGGTTCATCCCGCGGCCCATCGCAACCATGGCGTTGACGATGGACATATTCTCTTCGCGGCCGAGATCCTGCACGAAGGACTGGTCGATCTTGAGCGTGTGGATGGGGAAGCGCGACAGGTACTTGAACGAACTGTAGCCGGTGCCGAAATCGTCGATGGCAAGGCGGATGCCGGACGCTGACAGGCGCCCGAGCTTGATCGCATTGGCCTCGAAATCGCGCATCAGCAGGCTCTCGGTGATCTCCAGCTCCATCTGGTGACCGTCCAGCGAATACACCTGCACCGCGCGCATGACGCTGTCGACGAAGTCGGGATTCTCGAGCTGGCGCGCGGAGATGTTGACCGACAGCCTCACCAGCGGCAGCCCGGCCTTGCGCCAGTCGGCCATCTGCGAGCTGGCCTGGCGCAGCACCCAGTCGCCGATCGGGACGATGACGCCGGATTCCTCGGCCACCGGGATGAAATCGGCCGGGGTCAGCAGGCCGCGCTGCGGGTGCCACCAGCGCAGGAGCGCCTCGAAGCCGCGCACTTCGCCGGTGATGGTGTCGACCTGCGGCTGGTAGAACAGCACGAATTCGTTGCGCGCCAGCGCGCGGCGCAGGTCCGCCTCGATCTGCATCCGTTCGGAATAGGGCGCCTGCATGCCCGACTCCCAGAACTGCAGCCGGCTGCGGCCCTGCGATTTGGCCTGGTACATCGCGATTTCGGCCTGGCGGATCAGGCTGTCGATCATGTCGCCGTCATCCGGCGCGACGCAGGCGCCGATGCTGACCGAGATGTAGATCTCGTGGCCCTTGACGTACACCGGCTTGGACAGCACCTGGATGATCTTGCGGCAGATCTGCTCGACGTCGCCGCGCGACACCAGGGTGGGCAGCAGCACCGCGAATTCGTCACCGCCCAGGCGCGCGAGCGTGTCGCCTTCGCGCAGGCACTGGCGCAGCCGGGTGCCCACCGCGAGCAGCAGCTCGTCGCCGATGGTGTGGCCGAGCGAGTCGTTGATGACCTTGAAATGGTCGAGATCGAGGCTCAGCACCGCCAGCGGTTTCTGGTTGCGCTTGGCCTGCGCCAGCATGAGGCCGAGGTGGTCCCGGAACAGCGCGCGGTTGGGCAGCCCGGTGAGCAGGTCGTGATAGGCCTGGTAATGCACGGTTTCCTCGGCCTGCTTGCGTTCGGTGACGTCCTTGGCGACGCCGTAGCTGCCGATGAAGCGCTGCTCGAACGGGCTGGCCTCTTCGTCGTACATGCCGGTGGCGGTGAGCTCGACCGACTTGCAGCGGCCGTTCATCAGGCGCGGACGGCGCATCCCCGGGTTGCACTTGAGGCGGATTTCGATGTTGCGTGCGCTGCGGTCGCCGGCGCGGCGCTCGTTGAACACGTGTTCGGCGCGCGCGATGTCGTCCTCGTGGATCACCAGGCTGTAGTGCTGGCCCAGCAGTTCTTCGCTGCGGTAGCCGAGCAGGCTTTCGACGCGATCGTTGACGAAGGTGAAGCGGCCGTCGAAATCCAGCGTGTAGATGAAGTCGGGCGAGCTGTTGACCAGGAAACGGTGCCACTTTTCCGACTGCTGCAGGCGCTGCAGGATATGGTTGTTTTCCTTTTCCAGCCGGCGCCGGGTCAGCGTGTTGTCGACTCGGCGCAGCAGTTCCTCGGGTTCGTAGGGCTTGCGCACGAAGTCGGCGGCGCCGCCGCGCAGCGCGCGGATCGCCGCATCGATGGTGCTGTCGCCGGACACCACGATCACCGGCGTATCGGCGGCACGGTCGGCCACGAAGCGCAGCACCTCGTTGCCGTTGAGGTCCGGCATCCCCAGGTCGAGCAGGATCGCATCGAACTGCTGCTTGCCGATGGCGATCAGGGCGTCGCAACCGCCGTTGGCGGTCACCACGTCGTAGTCGCGCGAAGCGAGCAGGCGCGAGAGGCCTTCCAGAATCAGCGGCTCGTCGTCCACCACCAGCAGGCGCGGCCGCGCAGGAAAGCTGCTGACGGTGCTGCGTGGGGGGGACTCGATGGGATCGTCGGACATGGGGGTTTCTCCTTGAGCAGCCGGGTTACATGGACCCGTAGCGTGTTGTCGTGAGCGGAGCCTGGCCGTTCTGCAGGGTGGGCAGCCGGATCAGGAACTGGGTGCCTTGCGGCGTGCTGGTGCAGCTGAGGAGGCCGTTCATGCGCTCCACCAGGCTGCGGCTGATGGTCAGGCCGAGCCCGGCGTGATCGCCGCCCTTTTCGCTGACCACGGGTTCGAACAGATGCGACGCCACCGCGGCGGGCAATCCGGGACCGGTGTCGGCCACTTCGATTTCGACCTGGCGCTGGCCGTCGGCCATCACCATCCGGGTGGTGAACTTGAGGTGGCCGCCGGCGTGCATGGCCTCGACCGCGTTCTTCGCCAGGTTGAACAGCACCTGCTTCAGCAGGTCCTTTTGCAGCGGCATCGGCGGCACGTCGGGATTGAGGTCGATCTGCACATTGACCTTATTGGGCGTGAACAGCGTACCGAGCGCCATTCGCACCAGTTCGGAGACGACGCTGTTGACCGACGCCAGTTCCAGCGACGCGGCCGGAAGACTGGCCTCCTCGGCCGAGGTGATGCCGCGCACGATGCGCGCAACCCGCTCGATCTCGTCGCCGATGATGCCGAGATCGCGCTGCACCGACGAATCCGCTCCCAGGCGGTCGGACAGCAGGTTGACGTAATTGCGCATGATGGTGAGCGGATTGGCGACTTCATGAACGGCGCGCCGCACCCGGTCGCGCGGAATGGCGTCGCTCGGCGCAGCGCTTGCGGCCGGCGCGACGAGGGCCGGCACCGGCGCCGCCGCTTCGGCGCATTCGGCGAGGGTGAATCGCCACAGCGGCGACATGTTCAGGCCCGACAAGGCATCGCCGGCCACCAGCACGCCGATACGACCATCGTGCAGGGCCAGCGGCTGGCACAGAAAACGCGACACGCCGAGCAGGCGGGCAATCTGCTCGTCGGCCAGCGCCGCATCCGCCTCGCCGCGCTCGAACTGCTGCGGCGCGTTGCGCGTCAGGGCACGCGGCAGCGCCGAATGTCCGTCATCCGGCGGAATCGCCAGCGCGCCCAGTCCGGAGGGCGCCGGAATCAACGGTGTCACCCGCAGGCTGCCGTCGGCGGCGGGCGCAAACAGGCAAGCCCGTTCGATGCCGAACAGCACGCGCAACGCGTCGCGCAGCAGGGCAAACACCTGCTCGGCCCCCTGCGCCCGGCGAAAGTGGCCATGCAGCGCCGATTGCGCCGCCTGGCCCGCATAGAGGCGGGCAAGACGGTCGAGTCCTGCGCTCTGCGTGGAGACCACGGCATCGGCCAGGCCGAAGCGCTGGGCCAGCTGGTACACCTGCGACTGGCTGTCTGCCAGCAGCTGGGCGGCTTCGCCGGCGCCGATCTGCAGCGCGGCGAGCGCGGCGCGCACATCCACGCTGTCCACCGCATCGGCGCGGGTGGCGAGCTGATAGGCCAGCTGGACGATGCGTACCAGCGGATGCGCCGCGCGCCCGAGCGCCAGCGGCTCGGCGTGGTATCGAGCCGCGTCCCCCAGCCAGCCCTCGGCGTCGAGTTCGCCGAGCCAGTCGGCGGCCTGCGCCGTCGCCTCCGGGTCGAGATAATCCGGCAGATTGTGGATCAGGCCCGCAGTCCAGGCAGTATCGGCATCGGCCACCCCGGCGCGCGCCGCGAGCATCTGCGACAACTGCGCAACGGCAATCGACTGCCGCCAGCGTGCCGCATAGGCTGCCTGTACAGCGCCGGCCGCAACCGGCGCTGCCAGCAGCAGCGCACGCAGCAAATCCTGCTGGCTGCCGAAATCGGCCGGCAACAGCCGGATGCGCAGCGCCAGCACCGGATCGCACCGCACGCAGGCGGCGAATTCCGGGCGGGCCACTTCGCCCCGCATCAGTTGCTCCAGCGCCTCGGCCACCACGCCGGGGGCACACAGACACGCTGTTAGCTCCGATTTCTTTAGTAAATTATTCGAAAGTTCTCGCATGTCATTGCTATATATAATGAAATTTGCTACACCGTCAATCTACAGCCTAAAATATTTGGGCTCCGGCCTTGAACTGTTGTTTTCAAGTTTTGATCAGGATGTCCGTAGGGTGCCCATGGTGTTACATTCCTGCCGCCCTTCAATGAAGCAAATGCATATGAAAGCCGTACTGTCCGGATTGATTGTTTTATGTCTCCACACGGGCGCCGCCGCGTTCGATGGCCAGGCCTCCCTGCAGTGGAGCAACCAGATCGGCACCCCGCAGCCCACTCCGCAATCGGCGCCCGACTTCGCGCCGATGCCGGAACTGAGTGCGCAATCGGTGCTGGTATACGACCAGGCGAGCGGCCAGCCCCTGCTGGCGAAAAACGCCACCCTGCAGACTCCGATCGCCTCGATCACCAAGCTGATGACCGCGATGCTGGTGATGGACGCCGACCAGCCGCTGGACGAAAAGATCACCATCACCTCTGCCGACCGCGACACCCTCAAGGGCACGGGGTCGCGCCTGGCCATCGGTTCCAGCTATACGCGCGGCCAGCTGCTGCATCTGGCCCTGATCGCTTCCGACAACCGTGCCGCTCACGCTCTCGGGCGCACCTATCCGGGCGGTCTGGAGCGCTTCGTCGCCACCATGAACCGCATGGCGCGCGCACTGGGGATGGAAGACACGGTGTATGTCGAGCCCACCGGACTGTCGAGCGGCAACCGCTCGACAGCGCTCGACCTCGCCAAACTCGTCGACTACGCCCATCAGAACTACCCCGAAATCCGCCATATCAGCACCACCGGCCACTACACCCTCGGCACCCAGCGCGTGGTGCTGAAGAAAAAGCGCCAGAAAGCGCGCGTGCTGTATCGCCCGGTGGCGTTCAACAACACCAACCGCTTCACCCGCGCGGAAGACTGGCACATCGGCCTGTCGAAAACCGGCTTCATCAACGAAGCGGGCCACTGTCTGGTGATGCAGGCGCAGGTCGCCGACCGCGATGTCATCATCGTACTGCTCGACGCACAGGGCACCAACCGCCGCGCCGGCGACGCCACCCGCATCAAGCAATGGCTTGAATCCGCTCCGCTGCTGCGCGTCGACAATCGTCACGCCCCCGCCTCGCGCACCTGATCTCCGCCCCGGCACCTCGGGCGTTCACGGGCACCCGCCCCTGAACGCCCGATTTCATTGCGCGCAGCCATCCGCGCCCGCTCGACGGCGCTATGATGAGCGCTCCCGTCACCCGCCCATTCCTGCATGTCGCCCGAGCTCGCGCAGCAACTGCTGCTTAAAACGCTGCTGCCCCTGTCGCTGCTGATCGCCGCCGGCGGCATCTGGCCGCGCTGGCAGACCGGCATCTCCATCGTCGGCCTGCGCGGCGAAATCAACCGGCTGGTGCTCAACTTCTTCGCGCCCATGCTGTTCTTCGCCGCAGGCGCCACCGCCACGGTCGATTTCGCCATTCTGCAGGTGCCGCTGATCCTCGGTGCCGCCACCCTGTTCGGCCTGGGGCTTGCCGCGCTCGTGCTGCTCGCCACACCGCTCGGGCGCGGCCTCACCACGCCGCAATGCGGCGCGATCATGCTGGCGTCCGGCTTCGGCAACGTGCTGTTCTTCGGCTACCCCTTCCTCACCACGGTGTTCGGCGAATCCGGCGCGCGCTATCCCTTCTTCGCCGACATGCTCGCCACCACGCCGCTGGTGTGGTCGCTCGGCGTGTGGATCGCGTTCCGTTGCGGCCATCATGCGGAGCAGACCTCGTTCCTGAGAATGTGGCTGACGTTGCCGCCGGTGTGGGGCTTCGCCGCCGGCATCGCGGCCAACCTCTCCGGCCTGGCGCTCGATCCGCTGGTGGAAGCCGCGCGCTGGGCCGGCAGTCCGACCATTCCGCTGATGCTGTTCGTGCTGGGGCTCACCATTCCCTGGCATGACCTGCGCCCGCAAAAAGCCGTTTTCGTCGCGCTCGGCATCAAGCTGGCACTGATGCCGCTGTTCGCGCTGGGCATCGCGCTCGCATGGCCGGGCAGGCTCGGCGAACCCGCCGAAGCCGCGGTGCTGGAGGCGGCCATGCCGACCATGGTGATGGTCATCGCGCTGGCCGACCGCTTCGGTCTCGACACCCGCCTGGCGGGCCTGATCATGGGCTGGTCAACACTGGCCGGATTGGTTACGCTGCCATTCTGGTTATGGCTGTTGAAAGGCATCGCATCATGAAAATCGGATTCATCGGCAGCGGCATCATGGGCCGCCCCATGGCGGAGAACCTGCTGCGCGCCGGCCACCAGCTGACCGTCTACGGCCGCCGCTTCGACCGCATCGAACCCATCCTGGTAATGGGCGCGCTGGGCAAGGGCACGCCGGCCGAGGTCGCGGCCGAATGCGACATCACCTTCACCGTCGTCTCCGACACCACCGACGTCGAGCAGATCATCCTCGGCGACCGCGGCCTGGTGCACGGCGCCCGCCCCGGCCACATCGTCGTCGACATGAGCACGGTCTCACCCGCCGCCACCCGCCGCATCGCCGCCGCGCTGGCCGAACGCGGCGTCCACATGCTCGACGCGCCGGTGTCGGGCGGCGAAACCGGCGCCCGCGAAGGCACGCTGTCGATCATGGTCGGCGGCGAGGCGCCGATCTTCGACAAGGTGCGCCCGCTGTTCGAAATCCTCGGCAAGAACATCGTCCACGTCGGCGGCCATGGCGCCGGCCAGGTCGTCAAATGCTGCAACCAGATCGTCGTCGGCCTCACCTTCGAGGGCGTCGCCGAAGCCATCCTGCTGGCGCGCCGCAACGGCGTCGACCCGGTCAAGATGCGCGAGGCGCTGATGGGCGGCTTCGCCGGCAGCCGCATCCTCGACGTCCACGGCCAGCGCATGCTCGACGCCAACTACAAGCCCGGCTTCAAGGTGAAGCTGCACCACAAGGACATGGCCATCGTCATGGACAACGCGCAGGAAACCGCCACCCCGCTGCCCGGCGCCGCGCTGATCGCGCAGCAGATGAACGCGCTGATGGGCGCCGGCGACAGCGAGCTCGATTCGTCGGCCATCATGCGCGCGCTGGAGCGGCTGACCGGCGAGAATCTCGGCAACGGCAAGTGAGCGGCAAGGAACGCGTCGTCTTCCTCGACCGCGCCGCCTTCACCGCGGACGACCTGCCGATCCCGCGCTTCGACCACAACTGGAGTGAGTACCCCGAAACGGAGCCGGCCGACGTCGTGCCCCGGCTGTTCTGGGCGACGACAGCGATTACGCATGCGTGCCCGATCGATGCCGGCATGATCGGCCAGTTGAACAAGCTGAAGCGGATCGTTGTTACTGGCACCGCAGTAGTCGATAAGGCAGCGTGTGAAGCACGCGACATCACGGTGCATCGACCATCCGCAGCAGGTGTTCCCGGGCAAATCCTGATCACCCTGCTCGAAGAGCTGAGCGGTCCTTTCAACAGTTGACATGTCAGTTATCTGCTGCTCACACCGTTAGCCCTTATCTCCTTAATGGTGCTGGGGGTCGTGAAACTCACGGAGGCAGATAAGAAAAGGTTCCAACACAAGCAAGCGATCCAGAAAACAGCGCCCGAGTTTGCGCGGGATCAGCCCAAACGCGACGAGCTCTTGCTGGAAGCCCATTTTTCCAGGGCATGAATTTATGGGGTTTGTTTATTGCTGCAATCCTGACCTATTTTGGTTTCAGGGCCTTGCTCTTAGACCCCGTGGTAGCGCTAATATTTGGATGGTGGATCACGCTGTTCGGCGTGGTTTTCATCTTTCTCCTGCTCAAACAACTTACAACCACCGACCCGATATTGGTACTGACCACCACTTACATTGAATACGCCAAGTGGCCCTTCCGGCGTATCCCTTGGCATGACATCACACACTGCCGCTTACGCACCATCGTAGGGAAAGGTGGCGTGGCAACCTATCTGTGCCTAGAGCTTGTAGATCAAGATAAATATCTGCAGCAAATGGGGTGGTTAAGCCGCACGATCAATAGGCTGAATTGGTTGGTCGGATGTTCGGCAATTCACGTCGCCTTGACTCCTCTCAAAGTTGACTCCGCTGAAGTCGTCAAGCGTATCCAGCAGCAAGTTCGCTCAACATTAACGGATACCGCTTGACATGAAATTGATCGATTCCACGCTATTCAGGCAACAGGTGCTGGTCGGCGGCGACTGGCTGGACGCCACCGGAGGGGCGCGCTTTGCCATCCGCAATCCGGCGAACGGCGAGACCATTGGCCACGTACCACGCGGCACCGCCGCCGATACGGAACGCGCGATCGAAGCCGCCCACGCCGCCTTCCCCGCCTGGCGCGACCTGACCGCCAAAACCCGCGCGCAGCTGCTGCGCCGCTGGTTCGACCTGATCATCGCCCACCGCGACGACCTCGCCACCATCATGGTGAGCGAGCAGGGCAAACCCTTGAGCGAAGCGCGCGGCGAAATCGACTATGCGGCGAGCTTCATCGAGTGGTTCGCCGAGGAGGCGCGGCGGGTGTACGGCGACGTGGTGCCGTCGCCGTGGGCGGACCGGCGCATGTTCACGCTGCAGCAGCCGGTCGGGGTGGCGGCGCTGATCACGCCATGGAATTTTCCCGCCGCGATGTTGACGAGAAAAGCCGGCGCGGCGCTCGCCGCCGGCTGCACGGTGGTGGCGAAACCGGCGTCGCAGACGCCGTTCACCGCGCTGGCGCTGGCCGAACTGGCGCAGCGCGCGGGCCTGCCGCCCGGGGTGCTGAACGTGGTGACCGGCGACGCGGAAATCATCGGCCGCGTGCTGACGTCGCACCCGCGGGTGCGCAAAGTGTCGTTCACCGGTTCGACCGCGGTGGGCAAGCAGTTGCTCGCGCAGAGCGCCGGCACGTTGAAGCACGTCTCGCTCGAACTCGGCGGCAACGCGCCCTTCATCGTGTTCGACGATGCCGACCTCGACGCCGCGGTGGCGGGCGCGCTCGCCAGCAAGTACCGCAACAGCGGGCAGACTTGCGTGTGCGCCAACCGGGTGTTCGTGCAGGGCACGATCCACGACGCCTTCGCCGAACGATTCGCCGCCGCGGTGGCGCAGCTGAAGGTGGGCGAGGGCTTCACGCCGGGCGTGGAGACCGGGCCGCTGATCAATTCTGCGGCGCTGGAGAAGGTCGAGGCCCACGTCGCCGACGCGCTGGCGCGCGGCGCGACGCTGCTGACCGGCGGCGCCCGCCACGCACTCGGCGGACAGTTCTTCCAGCCGACGGTGCTGGCCGGCTGCTCGCCCGAGATGCAGATCTGCCGCGACGAGACCTTCGGCCCGGTGGCGCCGCTGATCCGTTTTCATGACGAAGCAGAAGTCATTCGCATGGCCAACGACACCGAGTTCGGCCTCGCGGCCTACGCCTACACGCGCGATCTCGGCCGCGCCTGGCGCTTGGCCGAGCGACTGGAATACGGCATGGTGGGCATCAACGCCGGCGTGATCTCCACCGCCGAGGCGGCGTTCGGCGGGGTAAAGCAGTCGGGGCTGGGGCGCGAAGGTGGCCGCAGCGGCATCGCCGAATATCTGGAAACCAAGTACGTGAACCTGGGAGGACTTGGATGAGCGCGCACGCAGCCCGCATCGAAAACCCTTCTCCGCGCAGCCTGCCCGGCGGCCTCGTGAAGCCGTTTTTCGGCGCATTGCTGTTGTGCGCGACCGCGCTGGATGCCGCGCAGGCCGCGCTGCCTGTGCCCCGGCACCTGATCGATCCCGACACGCCCAGGATCGAGGATCCGGACAGCCTGGCCGATCGCTTCCTGCAGGCGGTGGATCGCGGCGAGCTGGTTGTGTTCGGCCACACGCTCGACCGGACCATGATCGTCCCGGTCCGCGTCGAATATGTCTACGAGCTTGCCGACCGGGCGATGCGGATCAAGGTCTATTCGAATCTGAATCAGCCGCTGCCGGTTCCCGGGCAGGACGATTGCCGGATTCTGGGCGTGAGCGCGATCATGGAAGACGGCAGCATCACCGAAATCGAATCCCACGTCTGGGTGAAGTAGTGCACCACGGCTGACGCCATGAAGCCGACCACGACACGCCGCAGCCTCATCGTCATTGGTGCCGCCAGCGGCGCCGGCGCGCCCGAACCGGGCAGCGCCGAGGGACCCGATTCGCTGCGCCGTTACCGGGCGTTTCACGACACGCCGCTGCAGCATGTGGAGTGGGACGCGATCCTGCGCGTGCCGCGCAGGGAACAGGACACGCCCTTGCATGCGGTGGCGACGCTGAGCGCTCGGCTGGCGGCGGAAGTCGAAGCGGTGCTGCAGGCGGGGAATTTTCCGCTGGTGGTGGGCGGCGACCATTCCTGCGCCATCGGCACCTGGAGCGGGGTGCATCATGCGCTGGCCGGACGCGGCCCGATCGGCCTGATCTGGATCGACGCCCACATGGACAGCCACACCTTCGCCACCACGCCGAGCGGGCAGATTCACGGCATGCCGCTCGCCGTGCTGCTCGGCCACGGCGAGGCGGCGCTCACCGCCATCGACGGACCGCAAGCCAAGCTGCGTCCCGAACACGTGTGCCTGATCGGCGTGCGCAGTTTCGAGGCAGGCGAAGCCGCACTGCTGCACCGGCTGGGGGTGCGGGTGTTCGACATGGACGAGGTGCGTCGGCGCGGGCTGGCCGAGGTGTTCGCCGACGCCCTCGCCATCGTGCGGCAGGGCACCGCCGGCTTCGGTGTGAGCGTGGATCTCGACGCCCTCGACCCGGACGAGGAACCGGGGGTGACCACGCCCGTTCCCGGCGGCCTGCGCCGCGCCGAGCTCGCCGCCGCCTTGTCCTGCCTGCGCGGCGAGCCGGCCTTCATGGCGATGGAAATCGTCGAGTACAACCCGCGGCGCGATCGCGGCCACGCCACGGCGGACGCCGCCGGTGCGCTGGTCGACGCGATTGCCCCGAGTGCGCCCGAAGAGGGCTAAGGCCCGTCAGTCGGCGCCGAGGCCGACGAAGGGATTTTCGCGGCGTTCGTGACCGAAGGTGGACATCGCGCCGTGCCCCGGCACGAAGCGCACGTCGTCACCCAGCGGAAACAGCTTTTCGCGTATGGCGGCCAGCAACGCTGCATGGTCGCCGCGCGGAAAATCGGTGCGGCCGATCGAACCCTTGAACAGCACGTCGCCGACGAAGGCAAGCCGGGCCTCTGGTTGGTAGAACACCACGTGGCCCGGCGTGTGGCCTGGACAATGCAGCACCTCGAAGCGGAGGGCGCCCACCTCGACGGCGTCGCCGTCTTCCAGCCATTGGTCGGGCGTGAACGCCTCGATGGGCGGAAAGCCGAACAGTTCCGCCTGGCGCGGCAGGATGTCGAGCCAGAACTGCTCCTCGCGCTGCGGGCCGATGATGGGAATTCCCAGGGCGTCGCGCAGTTCGGCTGCGGCGCCGACGTGGTCGAGGTGGCCATGGGTGAGCAGGATCTTTTCCAGCGTGAGGCCGCGCGCAGCAACCTCGGCCAGCAGGCGTTCGGCCTCGCCGCCAGGATCGATCAGCGCCGCGCGGCCCTGCGCATCCCACACCAGCGAGCAGTTCTGCTGATACTGGGTGACGGGGAGAATGGTAAATTCCATGCACGCCATTATCCTTCCCACCGATTCATTCGGCCAATTCCATGCCCGCACCCGATGCCCTGCTGCTGATTTCCACCCACTGCCCGCACTGCCCGGCGATGCTCGCCGCGCTTGCCGACCTGGTGAAGCAGGGCACGATCGGCCGGCTCGAAGCCGTCAACCTCGAACAGCACCCTGAAATCGGACAATCGCTCGGCGTGCGCTCGGTGCCTTGGGTGCGCATCGGACGCATCGAACTCGCCGGCGTGCACGGCAAGGCCGAACTCGCCGACTGGGCGGCCAAGGCCGATAGCGAGGAAGGACTCGCCGATTACTTTCACATGCTGCTGAAGGAAGGCCAGTTGCCGCGCGCGCAGGCGGCGATCGAGGCCGACCCCGCGCTGCTCGCGTCGGTGCTGCCCATCGTCGGCAACGTCGAGGCCAGCCTGAACGTGCGACTGGGCGCCGGCGTGCTGCTGGAAAATTTCGCCGGCAGCGACGCCCTGCGCGCGCTGCTGCCGCGACTGGGCGAATTGTCGCAACACGCCGACGCGCGAGTGCGGGCGGACGCCTGCCATTACCTCGGCCTCACCGGAGATACGGCGGCGAAGCCGTGGCTGGAAGCGCGGGTGAACGACGACGATGCCGACGTGCGCGAGATCGCCGCCGAAAGCCTGCAGGCCCTCTCCGGCGAACAGGCATGAAAATCCGGCAGTATCAGGTCGACGCCTTCGCCACCCGCGCATTCGAGGGCAATCCCGCCGCGGTGTGCCCGCTGGAGCGCTGGCTAGACGACGGTCTGCTGCAGGCCATCGCGGAGGAAAACAATCTCTCCGAAACCGCCTTCTTCGTGCCGTCGGACACAGGCTTTCACTTGCGCTGGTTCACGCCGGCCAGCGAGGTCGACCTATGCGGCCACGCCACCCTGGCGACGGCCCACGTGCTGTTCGAGCATCTCGGCCATCCCGGGCAGGCCATCACCTTCGAAACCCGCGGCGGCGCGCTCACCGTGAAACGGACGGGCGAGGTGCTGGAAATGGATTTTCCGGCCCGTCCACCGACCCCGTGCGCCCGTTTCGATCTTCTCGCCAGGGCGCTTGGCCGGCAACCGCTCGAGGTGCTGCGCGCCGACGATTACCTGGCGGTCTTCGACGACGAGGTGGCCGTTCGCGGCATCAGGCCGGATTTTGCCCTCTTGGGCACGCTGGATCTGCGCGGCGTGATCATCACCGCCCCCGGCAGTTCGGACGACTTCGTCAGCCGCTTCTTCGCACCCCGGCTCGGCATCCCCGAAGACCCCGTCACCGGCTCCGCGCATTGCACGCTGGCCCCCTACTGGGCGGGCCGTCTGGGCAAGCGCCGCCTGTCCGCGCAACAGGTTTCGAAGCGTGGCGGCCGCCTCACCTGCGAGCTGATGGGCGACCGCGTGCTGCTTGCCGGCGCCGCTGTCACCGTCATCGAAGCGGAGATCGCTTTCCAGGCGGGCGACCCTTCGCCGCAGGGTGGCTCCGACCGCTCTTCGGTGCTATAGTTTTGCGCAACACCGCCCGGGCTTCGGCCCGGGCGGTTTTCATTTTTGTGCCTGCTGCAGGAGACCGCCATGGAAATCACGACCCGCCCCGCCATCACCGTATCCGAGCGCGATCTGGAACGCCTCGAAGCCATGCTCGCCACGCTGCCGGACGACCAGCCCGACGCGGAGGCGCTGCGCGAGGAACTCGACCGTGCGCAAATCGCCCGTTCCGAAGCGATGCCGCCCGACGTCGTGACGATGAATTCGCGGGTGTGCTTCGTGGTCGAACCCGCCGGGCGCGAAGTCGAAGCGACCCTCGTATACCCGCGCGATTTCACCGGCCAGCCGGGGCAGCTCTCGGTCGCCGCGCCCGCCGGCGTCGCGGTGCTGGGCCTTGCGGTCGGCCAGCAGATCGAATGGCTGGCGCCGAACGGACAGGCCGTGCGTGCGCGCATCGTCGACATCCCCTATCAGCCCGAACGCGCGGGCGATTTCATGCTCTGACCCGGTCGGCACGATGTCCGTCCCCGCCGCCTATCTCGGCGTCATCCTGATCTGGTCGACGACGCCGCTCGCCATCCAGTGGAGCGCGCAGGGGGCCAGCTTCAGTTTCGCGGTGATGGCGCGCATGCTGATCGGACTGGCGATCTGCGTGCTGCTGCTCTTCGTCACGCGCACCGCGTTTCCGTTCACGCCGGCCGCGCGGCGGCTGTATGCGATCAGCGGCCTGTCGCTGTGCGTGTCGATGCTGCTCACCTACTGGGGGGCGCTGCATATTCCGACGGGGCTGATTTCGGTGATCTTCGGGCTGTCGCCGCTGGTGACCGGGGTGTTCGCGGCATTGTGGCTGGGTGAGCGCACACTCACGCCGCAGCGCATCGCCGGACTGGCCACCGCGTTGACGGGCTTGTGGCTGATCTTCGGCCAGCCGTGGCCTGGCGACGGCTATGTCACGCTCGGCACCGCGACCGTGGTGGCCGGCATGACGGTGCAGGCGCTGGGACTGGTGTGGATCAAACGGCTGAACCTGCGCGCCTCGTCGCTCGCCATCACCAGCGGCTCGCTCGGGGTAGCGATGCCGCTGTTCGTGCTGGCCTGGCTGCTGGCGGATGCCGCGCAGCTGCCGCCCGACATCACGCTGCGCGCGGGCGCCGCCATCGTCTATCTCGGCGTGCTGGGGTCGGTGGTGGGGTTCACGCTGTATTACTACGTGATCAAGCATCTCGACGCCGGACGCGTCGCGCTGATCATGCTGGTGACCCCGGTGGCGGCGCTGCTGCTGGGACAGACGCTCAACGCCGAATTCATCCCGGCCCGCGGCTGGGTCGGCATCGCGCTGATCGGCGCAGGTCTGTCGCTCTACGAATGGCAGGCGCTGCGCGGCTTAAGGTCGAAGCCCTGCGTGGCCGATAACAATCCGACTCCCAAAGCAATTGATTAGACATGCGTGAATTGCTCAGAAACCTCCTGGCAGGTTTTCGTCTGGCGACGTATTTCCGCGTCGAAGCAAGCGAGTTTCGGATATCGATTCGCCATCTGGTCTGGCTGTCGCTGGTCGAATTCGCCCTCACTGTAGGAATCGGCTACCTCATGCTGGAAGGCGAGGGCTACTTCAATTCCAACGCGGTGGTGCACGGCCTAGCCTCGGTGACGCTGACGCTTGCCGTCGCCGCGCTGCTGGCGCATTGGCTGCGCACGCCCGCGCTGCTGCTCGGCTATTCCGTCGCTGCCACGGCGATGGCGCCGATGCTGCTCACCTACACCTATGGCGGGCATGCGATCTGGCAGCGGCTTGAATTCGGCCTGGGCGATGCGGTCTGGACTTGGGTATGGCTGATCTGGGTTTCCGGCCTGCTGGCACGCGCAGTCCGGCTCTGGGTGCCGCTCAAGTTGGGCCGGCTGATGGCAGTGGACGCTTTTTTGATCGCCGTGCTAGGCATTCAGCTATGGCTTCCCCAGCAGCAAGCCTGGTACGACCTGGATGCAAACGCCGAAGAGAGTGTGCTCGAAATCGGCGGGCACGAGGCGCTGTTGTACCAGCAGCCCGGCCTGCTCAAGGGCAAGCTGAGCACGCTGGAAGCACACCGCCCCAATGTGGCCGACCTATATTTCGTCGGCTTCGCCGGTTACGGCTGGCAGGATGTGTTCATGAAGGAAATGCATACGGTGCGCGCGCTGTTCGATAGCCGTTTCGACACCCGCGATCGATCGCTGGCGTTGATCAACAACAAGAAAACGCTCGCCACGACCCCGATCGCCACCACTACTGCGCTACAAACGACACTCGCCCATGTTGGCGACCTGATCGACCCGGAGGAGGACGTGCTTTTTCTGTTTGTGAGCAGTCACGGCTCCGATACGCCCCCCTACATATCGGTCGATCACGACGGTTTGCAACTCACCCAGCTGACACCCGCGCGCCTCAAGGCCGCGCTCAGTGCGACGCCGATCAAGTGGAAAGTGGTGGTTGTCTCCGCCTGTTACTCCGGCAGCTTCATCCCCGCTCTGAAAGACGACAACACGTTGGTGATCACTGCATCGAGCGCGGACCGAAACTCATTCGGGTGTGACGACAGCAACGACATGACCGACTTCGGGCGCGCCTACTTCGACGAGGCGCTCAAGCAAACGACGTCTTTCACGGCTGCGTTCGAGCTGGCGCGCGCTCGTATCGCCCAACGCGAAATAGCTGCCGGATTGACACCGTCCCAGCCCCAGATTGCGCTGGGTAAAAACTTCGCTGCCAAATGGCAGGGACTTTATTCCGACTGATCCTTGTCGTCCGGGGCCTTGAACAGGGCATCGAGCGCGCTGCGGCTGCTCTGCGCCATCGCTGCGCCGCCGCCCTTGTAGGCTTCGGGCCGCGGCACGAACCAGCCGCAATGATTGAGGTGCGTCTTGTCGGCCACGCGTTCTGCCGCCAGTTCGCGGCACTGGCCGGAACGGTGCGCATCGTAGTGACGGCACATCCTGCACACGTGGAGGTCGACTCGGCAGCTCGGGCAGGTTTCGCGCAGCGACAGCGGCAGCAGCATGCCGGCCAGGCTGGCGCCGCATTTCCAGCATTGCAGGCTCATGGATTGGGAACCTCGGGCGAGCGCAGGGCGTGGTATTGCAGATCGGCCAGCGACACCTTGCCCAGGGCGCGCTCATGGGTAGCGTCGAGCACCACCGGCGGCGCGACCCCGTCCTCGGCGGCCTCCAGCCAGCGCGCGGCGCACACGCACCAGCGGTCGCCCGGCTTCAGGCCGGGGAAATCGTATTCCGGCACGGGCGTGACGAGATCGTTGCCGCGTTGCAGCGAATAATCGAGGAAGGCTTCGGTCATCTGCGCACACACGGTGTGGCTGCCGATGTCATCGGGCCCGGTATGGCAGACGCCATCCCGTACGAAGCCGGTCATCGGCGACACGCTGCACACCTGCAGCAGGCCGCCCAATACATTGCGCGCATCGCTCACGTCGTTCTCCCGCATCGAATGCGCAAAAAATAACACAGGCCGACGCCGCCGGCGTCCGCATCAGGGCGGGCCGGCCGGCTCGGCAAAGGTGGGCCCGGGCGCCGGAGCGAGCCTGCCCGCTTCCGCTGCGGCGGCGCGGGCCTGCTCGACGTGCGCCAGCAAGCTGGGCGCAGGGTAGCCGTCGGCCGGCAGATCGTGCACCACCTGATAGCGGCGAATGGCGCTCTGCGTGCGCGGACCGAGCAGGCCGTCCGGCGTGCCGGTGTCGAAGCCCAATTCGTTCAAGGCCTGCTGCAACGCGATGACCTGCGCGGTGCTGAGCGCGCCCGTCTCGCCCGCCTGTGCGGCCAGCGCACCGCCGCCCGCCAGCTCCTGCGCCATCTGGGCCACGGCCAGCGCGTAATTCACCGAACGGTTCCAGCGCATCACCACGTCGAAGTTGTCGAACACCATGAAGGCCGGACCCCTCCAGCCCTGCGGCAGCACGATGGCGGTGCGGCCGTTCACCTCAGGCAAGGCGCTGCCGGACTGCGTCAGCACGCCAAGAGCGGTCCAGTCTGCGATGGGCAATCGATTCGCCACCCGGGCCTTGCGCCAGTCGAAGCCCTCAGGCAGACGCACTTCCAGCGCCACCGGTTCGTTCGCGCGCCAGCCTGCGCGTCTGAGATAGTTCGCCGCCGAATGCATGGCGTCGGGCAGCGACTGCCACAGGTCGATGCGGGCATCGCCGTCGCCGTCGATGGCATAGGCGCGGAAGGTCGACGGCATGAACTGCATGTGTCCCATCGCGCCGGCCCATGAACCGTTCATGTCGGCCGCAGCGACGTGTCCGGCGTCGATGATGCGCAGCGCATCGAGCAGCTGGCTGCGGAAGAACGTGCTGCGGCGGCCGTCGAAGGCGAGCGTGGCAAGGCTGACCGGGATGTTGAGGCTTCCGAGCGTGGCGCCGTAATTGGTTTCCAGCCCCCAGAACGCCACCAGCACCGTTTTCGGGATGCCGTATTGCTGCTCGACCGCATCGAGCAGCGCGGCATGCTCCGCCATCAAGGCCTGACCGCGCGCGACCTGCGATGGCGTGACGCGCCGTCCCAGATACTCGGCAAAAGTCTGCAGAAATTCGGGCTGGCGGCGGTCGAGCTCGATCACGCGCTCGACCGGCTCGACGCCGCTCAGTGCGGCGTCGAGCGTGGCGACGGAAATGCCCTGCGCCGCCGCCTCCTTGCGGAAGTCGGCAAGCCAGCTGTCGAAATCGCGTTCGGCATGGACGGGCGCCGCCGCCAGGGCCACCAGCAGGAAAAGGACGCTACGCATTTTTCTGCAGCCAGTATTCGAGCAGCGCCAGGTGCCACAACTTGCTGCCCTGGATGCGGGTGTGGTGCTGCTCCGGCGCGTCCAGCAGCCTGTTCACATAGGCGCGATGGTACAGGCCGCGCTCGCGGCAAGCCTGTGAATTCAGAATATCCTGCATGAAGTTCAAAAAATCTCCGCGTACAAATTTGAGCGCAGGCATTGGGAAATAGCCTTTCTTGCGGTCGATCACCGCATCCGGCACCAGCCCGCGCGCGATGGTCTTCAGCACGTGCTTGCCTTCCGAGGCCAGCTTGAGTTCCGGCGGCATCGATGCCGCCAGCTCCACCAGCTGGTGGTCGAGGAAGGGCACGCGCGCCTCGAGTCCCCACGCCATGGTCATGTTGTCCACCCGCTTCACCGGATCGTCGGTGATCAGCATGGTCGTATCCATGCGCAATATCTGATCGATGAATTCGTCGGCGAAAGGTTCCGCCAGATGCGCAGCAATGATTTCCGCCGTGTAGTCGGGGCCGTGATACGCCGGCATGACCATGTCGAGGAATTCGTCGTGATCGCGATCGAAGTAATGGCGGCGGAAGCGCTCGAGCGCCGAGCCCTGCGTCTCCACCGCCATGCGCGGGTACCAGAAATAGCCGCCGAACACTTCGTCGGCGCCCTGCCCGCTCTGCACCACCTTGACGGTCTTGCTGACCTGTTCGGACAGCAGATAGAACGCCACCGCGTCCTGTGCGAACATCGGTTCGGACATCTGGTCGACCGCCTCGGGCAGGCGGCGCAACACTTCCGAGTTGGGAATCAGGTACTTGTGATGGCGCGTGCCGTACATCGCCGCCACCGGGTCGGAGTATTCGAACTCGTTGCCGCGCTCTTCCGGCTGGTCCTCGAAACCCACCGAAAACGTCATCAGGTCGGGCACGCCCTGTTCGGCCAGCAAGGCCACCAGCAGGCTCGAATCGAGGCCGCCCGACAGCAGCACGCCGACCTTGACGTCGGCGATCTCGATGCGCTTCTTCACCGCCTGTCTCAGGCTTTCGTGGATGGCCTCGGTCCATTCGGCCTCGGTCCTCGCCACTGCCGGACGTTGCGCGTGCAGCGACCAGTATTTGCGGTGGCTGATTTCGCCGCGCGCATTCACGCTCAGCGTGGTGCCCGGGGCGAGTTTGCGGATGCCGTTGAAGATCGTGCGCGGCGCCGGCACCACCGCATGCAGGGTGAACAGATGTTGCAGCGCCACCGCGTCGATGCCGGTGTCGACGCCGCCCGCCGCCAGCAGGGCCTGCGGGGTCGATGCGAAGCGGAAGCAGCCGAGGGTTTCGCTGTAATACAACGGCTTGATGCCGAGTCGGTCGCGCGCCAGGAACAGGGTCTCGCGGTTCCACACGGCGAACGCGAACATGCCGTGCAGACGCTCGACGCAGGCTTCACCCCACTCCAGGTACGCGCGCAGGATGACTTCGGTATCGCCGTCGGAATGGAAAACATGGCCGAGCGCGATCAGCTCGGCGCGCAGTTCCGGGTAGTTGTAGATGGTGCCGTTGAACACCAGCGCGGTGCCGCTGGCGGGGTCGAGCATCGGCTGGGCCGAGCGCGGCGACAGGTCGATGATCGCCAGCCGCCGATGACCCAGCCGCACCGGCCCGTCGGCGTGCTGGCCCTCGGCGTCCGGACCGCGCCGCGCCAGCCTGGCCAGCATGCGCGCCATCGCCTCCGCGTCGGGCGCCTTGTTGTCGAACCGGAATTCACCTGCTATGCCGCACATGCCTTAAACCCCCTCATCCGCGGAGGACGCGAAGAAAAACACTGCGGGTCAACTTCGCGTTTCTTCGCGTCCTTCGCGGACAAAAATAGTGTTTCACGCCACCAGCGGCGGCTCGTCCATCAGCGCGATCTGCTCGCGCAATTCGAGGATGCGCGCCTGCCAGTACAGCTGCGTATTGAACCATGGAAACGCGACGGGAAAAGCCGGGTCGTCCCAGCGGCGCGCCAGCCAGGCCGCGTAATGGATCAGCCGCAGGGTTCTGAGCGCCTCGACCAGATGCAGTTCGCGCGGATCGAATTCCATGAAGTCCTCGTAGCCCTTGAGAATCTCGTTCATCTGCACCTGCTGTTCGTCGCGTTCGCCGGACAGCAGCATCCACAGATCCTGCACCGCCGGGCCCATGCGGCTGTCGTCGAAATCGACGAAATGCGGTCCCGCCTCGGTCCACAGCACATTGCCGGCATGGCAGTCGCCGTGCAGGCGGATGGCGCGCACCGTCCCCGCCCGCTCGAAACAATGCGCCACGTTCTGCAGCGCATGCTCGACCACGCTGTCCCACGCGGCCACCAGGTCGGCCGGCAGCCAGTTGCCGTCGCGCAGGAAATCGCGCGAGACATAGCCGAAGGTTTCAAGGTCGAGCGTCGGCCGCTGCGCATACCCGGCGGTCGCGCCGACCGCATGGATGCGGCCGAGGAAACGCCCCATCCACTGCAGGGTGTCGGCGCGGTCGAATTCGGGCATGCGCCCGCCCTGCTTGGGATAGACGGCGAAGCGGAAGCCGGCATGGGCGTGCAGCGTGGCGCCGTTCAACGCCAGCGGAGCGACCACCGGAATCTCGCGCGCGGCAAGCTCGATCGTGTACGCGTGCTCCTCCACGATGGCGGCATCGCTCCAGCGCCCGGGACGGTAGAACTTGACCACCACCGGCAGGCCGTCCTCCACCCCCATCTGGTAGACGCGGTTCTCGTAGCTGTTCAGGGCCAGCAGACGGCCATCGGTCCCGAGGCCGGTGCTGTCGAGCGCGTCGAGTGCGCAGTCGGGCGTCAGCGCGGAATAGGGGTGGGACGCATCCATCATGGGTTGCTGCAGAGCGGCTATGCTCAAAGGGCACAAGACAAACGGATAATGCCTCAAACGCCGCCTTACATCGCACTCGCATGACGACGAACGATCCTTTTCGCATGGACATTTCCCGCCACATCTGGGAAACCCGCTACCGCGCCACCGGCGAAGCCGACATGCGCGCCACCTGGAAGCGGGTGGCGGAGGCGATCGCACAGGCCGAAAACGCTGAACGCGAGCAATGGATCAAGCACTTCACCGCGCTGCTCGACGATTTCCGCTTCCTGCCCGGCGGACGCATTCTCGCCGGCGCCGGCACCGGCCACCGGGTGACGCTGTTCAACTGCTTCGTGATGGGTGAGATCGCCGACGACCTCGAGCACATTTTCGAGGCGCTGAAGGAAGGCGCGCTCACCATGCAACACGGCGGCGGCGTCGGCTACGACTTTTCCACCCTGCGCCCGGCCGGGACGGTGGCGACCGCCACCGGTAGCATCGCGTCGGGCCCGGTGTCCTTCATGCGCATCTGGGACGCGATGTGCGCGACCATGCTGTCGACCGGTGCGCGGCGCGGCGCGATGATGGCGACGTTGCGCTGCGATCATCCCGACATCGAGCGCTTCGTCGACGCCAAGCGCGATCCTACGGCCTTGCGGCATTTCAACCTGTCGGTGCTGGTGAGCGACGCCTTCATGACGGCCGTGGCGAACAACGGCGACTGGCCGCTGGTGTTTCCCGGTCTTGTCGAGGCGCGCACGGTGAAGGCGCGCGAACTGTGGCAGCGCATCCTGCGCGCGGCCTACGACACGGCCGAGCCCGGCGTACTGTTCGTCGACACCATCAACCGCGACAACACGCTGGCCGATCGCGAAACGCTGACCGCCACCAACCCCTGCGGAGAAATCCCGCTGCCGCCGTATGGCGCCTGCGACCTCGGCTCGCTCAACCTGACTGCCTTCGTGATCTCGCCGTACGCGGCCGAGGCCCGGCTCGACCTCGACGCACTGGCCGATGCGGCAGGGACGGCGGTGCGCTTTCTCGACAACGTCATCGACGTATCGCGCTATCCGCTGCCGGCGCAGGCCGGGCAGGCCCGGCGTACGCGACGCATCGGGCTCGGCATCACCGGGCTCGCCGACGCGCTGGTGATGCTCGGCCTCGGTTATGACAGCGACGCCGCGCGTGAACTGGCCGCCACCGCGATGCGGACGCTGCGCGACGCCGCCTATCGCGCATCGGTCGGGCTCGCCCGCGAGAAAGGGGCCTTCCCCGCCTTCGAAGCCGAGGCCTTTTTGGCCAGCGGCTTCGCCCGCCGGCTGCCGGCCGACCTGCGCGATGCCATCGCCGTGCACGGCATCCGCAACAGCCATCTTCTCGCCATCGCGCCGGCCGGCACCATCAGCCTGCTGGCCAACAACCTGTCCAGCGGCGTCGAACCGGTTTTCGCCGCCGAGGCGGAGCGCCGCGTGTTGGGAAGCGACGGCGAATATCGCCTTCACCGCGTGGTCGATTACGCCTGCCAGCTGTGGCAGCAGCAGGGCGCAGGCCTGCCGCCCGCTTTCGTCGAAGCGCAGCGGATCGACCCGCGTGCCCATCTGCAGATGCAGGCCGCGCTGCAGCCTTTCGTCGACAACGCCATTTCCAAGACCATCAACGTCGCCGCCGACATGCCGTTCGAGCGCTTCGCCGACCTCTACCGGCAGGCACATGCGCTGGGGCTCAAGGGATGCACCGTGTTTCGCCCCAACCCCGTGACCGGCGCCATTCTCAGCCAGCCGCCCGCGGGCGAACAGATCCACTGCTGTGGCCTTGAACGCGAGGCGGATTAAGGCAGCGGAGCATCCGCAGCCCTTCAGGCGAAATGCGCCTCAAGTTTTCCGGGCGGCAGCCGCAAATGAATTCACAGGCTGGCAACACGAGATACAAACAACCGGATTGATCCAGCCATCCGCTTCAAGGGATCGAAGCCTCGAATATGCAAGCTCCTCCTGTACACGGCCTCTGATCGGGGCCGTTTTTTTTTGCCCGCAATCCTGCTGGGCACACTTCTCCGCTTCCCTGTCCGCAATACCTGCCCGGGCCGCGCGATCCAGACGAGTCCTGGCTGCCGGATGCCGATCGACTGGAAGCCGGTTAAGCTAGCCACATGAATGCGACACGACGATCCACGGCGCCACCCCGCTCCCGCA
This sequence comes from Thiobacillus sp., assembly GCA_018262815.1. Lineage (GTDB taxonomy): Bacteria > Pseudomonadota > Gammaproteobacteria > Burkholderiales > Thiobacillaceae > Thiobacillus. The sequence goes on along the minus strand of JADFDN010000018.1, from coordinate 9,249 downwards.
TTGGCCTGGCCTTGGGCGGCGGCTCGGCGCGCGGCTGGGCGCATGTCGGCGTGATCCGCGCGCTGGCCGAGGCCGGGATCGAGCCGGACATCGTCTGCGGCACTTCGATCGGGGCGCTGGTGGGGGCGGCCTACGTGGGCGGCGAACTGGAACGGCTGGAGAACTGGGTTCTCGGCCTGCGCCTGCAGACGGTGGTGAGCTTCCTGGATTTTTCGCTGGGCAGCGGGCTGATCAAGGGCGACAAGCTGATCAGCTTCTTTCGCAGCCATTTTGTCGACCGCGACATCGGCGAGCTGGAGCGCCCTTTCGGCGCCGTCGCCACCGACCTGCAGCGCGGCCGCGAGGTGTGGCTGCGCGAAGGCCGGGTGACCGATGCCGTGCGCGCCTCGATCGCGCTGCCCGGCCTTTTCACGCCGACGCAGCGCGACGGCCGCTGGCTGGTCGACGGCGGCCTGGTCAATCCGGTGCCGGTGTCGCTATGCCGCGCGATGGGCGCCGACGTCGTGATCGCCGTCGATCTCAATTCCGATCTGCTGGGTCGCCACCTCAGGCCCAAGCCTGCCCGGGCGACACGCACGCGCGCGTCGCCCGAACCCGACACCCTGGCCGATACGGTAATGGCACGCATCCAGGCCGGCATGTCGCAATTCGGCATCAACCACCGCGACGGACCCGAACCACCCGCCATGCTCGACGTGCTGGCGAGCAGCATCAACATCATGCAGGTGCTGATCACGCGCAGCCGGCTGGCCGGCGAACCGGCCGACGTATTGCTGACGCCGCAACTGGCGAATATGGGACTGATGGAGTTTCACCGCGCCGCGATCGCCATCGATGCCGGGCGGCGGGCGGTCGACGCCGCCCTGCCGTCCTTGCAGGCACGGTTAAACGGCGTCAGCGACAGCTGAAACGGGGCCGGCGTTTATCGCCCCGCGGCGCACAATGCCAGTTTGCGCTCGCGATCCAGCCGTTTGATCGCCGTCTCGCGGCGCGTGGCGTCCGAACGGCTGGCTGCGGCCTCGAGGTAGACCAGTTCGACCGGCCGGCGGCTGCGGGTATAGCGGGCACCCGGCGCGCCCTCGCCATTGTGTTCGGCGACGCGGCGGACGACGTCGGTGGTGATGCCGGTGTAGAGCGAACCGTCGGCACAGCGCAGCATGTAGACGAACCATGCCGGAAGGGTGGCGCGCGCGGCGGTCTGGCTGGGCTCGCGCGGCATAGGTACGGGGCGGGTTACAGCGAACGCTTGACCGAGACGATGCCGCGCAGCATGCCCGGAGCATAGCCGGTCGCCTTGTCCAGCGGATATTCGGCAGCCAGGCGTGCTTTCACGCCATCGGACATCGCCCCAGGATCGCCGTGGCAGGTCAGGCACAGCGGCTGCACCGGCAGTGCCTTGGCGTAGCGGAACTGCCTGCCCTGCGGCGTGCTGACGACCTGCCAGGTATCGAGCGTCTCGGGCTTTTCGCCCGCGGCCAGCCGTTTTTCCAGCCCAGCCTGGGCCTGGGCTTCCCACGCGTCGGGCACGCCGGCTGGGTTGCGGTTTTTCGGGCTGACGCGCCTGACGTCCAGGCCGGACTGTTTCGAAACCTCGGCGGCAATCTGCGGCGCTCGCTCCTTGCAGACGCTGATCGCGCCCTCCGGTCCTTTTTCGCCCAGCGCGGCTTTCAATTCGCCGCCCAGCTGCTGGATCAGCGCGCCGCTCGCCTTGCGGGCATCGGCGGCCATCGCCGCCTGTTCTTCGGCGCTGGGCGCGCCGGCACAGCCCGCCAGCAGGGCCGAAACACTCAATGCAAACCAGGATGTCCTGTCCATGCGCCGTCCTCCGGAGTAGTCAGCAAATACTACTCGACCGCGCTTTGCGTTTGCAATCGATCGCTTTCATGCGCGCATGCGCCGGGGCCCTCGATGGCCGGCGCCCTCCGCGCCACGGTCACACGTCGGCGGACAGCTGCTGCGCCCACAACAGCGCGTCCATGTGCACGCCATTGATCTCGTCCACCTCGCGACCGATCTGCCTGGCCAGCGCCTCGATGCTGCTCTGGTCGTCCTGTTCGCAGGCGATCGCCAACGCCAGATAGGGGGCATACGGCCCGCGCTGCGAAACGATGGCCTCGGTGATCTCGGCGGGCAGGCTGATCTGCTTCAGCACCTGCTCCATCGGCATGCGCATCACCACGTCCAGCAGCGAAAACAGGCCGGCCACGAAAATCTCGTCGCGCGCCTTGGCAAACAGCGCGCGTCCGGCCAGCTGTTCGGCCACGCGGCCGCGCACCAGGGCGTTTTCCAGCACGGCCTGATCGAGCTCCTGGGTCTGGCCGCCGGTAAACAGGATCAGCGTCAGCCAGCGATACAGCTTGTCCTGCCCCATCACCATCAGCGCCTGCTCGATGCCGCCGATCTTGTTCATCAAGCCCATGCCGGGCGAGTTGACGTAGCGCAGCAGGCGCACCGACAGGGCCGGATCGTGGCGGAACTGGGCCGCCAGTTCCGGCTGCTCGGCACCGGTGCGCACCCGGTTCATCAGATCCAGCACCTTGGCGCGCGACGGCCCCATGGCCGGGCTGTCGAGGGTTTCGCGACGGGTGATGAAGGGCCCCATGAACAGCGCGAACTGCAGTTTGTGACACATGTGGAAGGCTTCGAGCGTCTGCACGTCCAGCGCCACGAAACGCTTGCCCGCAGTCACCTTGGACACCGCCGCCATTTGCGCGGTGATGGCGGGGATGTCTTCGCTGCTGACGTCCATCACCACGTAATCCGCATGCTGCAGCAGCCCCTGGCGCTCCGGGCGCATGACCGCGTCGGCGGCCACGGCAAAATTGAATCCGCGCGACTTCAGTTCCCCCATGCGGGCCAGCAGGGCGTCGCCGACTGCGGTCTGGGCGTCGAAGCCCAGCATCCACACCGTGCCGGCGGCGGGCCAGTCCTCGATCAGGGGATGATTCAGGGTGGCGGGCGAAATCGGAATGAAGGCCAGCCGCTGCCCCAGCAGGCGCGCGACATCCATGCGCTGCAGATTGCCGAGCAGGGTCTCGTCATAGAGCCGCTGCATGTCGGGCAAGCTCACGTCGCTCTGCTCGTCCTGCGCGCGGCGCAGCATGAAGGTGTAGGCCGCCACTTTCTGGTCGCGGCCCAGCATGGCTTCGCGGCGCATGACCGAAGGCGCCTTGGATGCTGGCCCGGATCCCGGCTTGGGCGCTGCCTGGCTCTCGATGGCCACGGCTGGCGGCGGCGGGACGGCCGCATTTTCCTTGCCCGACCACATTCCGACTAGACGATTCAGCACGCTTCACTCCTCCACAACAAATCTGGGCCTGTCAGTCAGGTAATCGGCAACGCCCGCCGGGACTGTAGGCTGCATCGACAAATTTTTGCGCGGGCGCGGTACCGGCACCGGACAGGCCTCGCTGCTATGCTTATGGGACTGCGTGAACAACGTCACTCCTGCCACGGAGCCCCAATTGACCAAGCAACTTTCCCAGTATTTTTTCCGCGGCCTGATCACCGCCCTGCCGCTCGGGCTGACGGTGTATTTCCTCTATATCTTCCTGCGCTGGACCGAAACGCTGGCCATGCAGCTGATCCGGCCGTTCATCGGCGAGTTTTACGTGCCGGGCATGGGCTTGCTGCTCGGGATTACCGGCATCTTCCTGCTTGGCGTGCTGATGTCGCAGCGCGGCGTGGGCAGACTGCTCACGCTGGTGGAACTGCCCTTCACCAACCTGCCTGTGGTGAAGAGCATCTATTCCTCGCTGAAGGACTTTGCCGATTATTTTTCGCCCAAAAACAATCAGACGGCCAAGCAAACGGTGGTGGCGCTCAGACTGCCGGGGCTGGATCTCGAAGTCGTCGGCCTGATCACGCGCCAGAACGTGGACGACCTGCCGGGCGGCTTCCTGCAGGGCGACCGCGTGGCGGTGTATCTGCCGATGGGCTACATGATCGGCGGTTACACGGTGTTCGTTCCGCGCGACTGGGTGCAGCCGATCGACGTGTCGGTGGAAGAGGCGATGCGTGCGTCGATGTTTGCCTGGATGAGTACGAGCACGAATCCGCCGGGAAGCGGCGAAACGCCGGGCCGGACCCGGCCATGATCCACAGGTGAAGCACGGCACGTGCTGAGGTAAAGTCCTGTCTCATGCAGATCGAATGCTACGCCCAACGCCTGCTCAACCCGTTTCGCGGGGTGGTGCACACCATTCGCTACCAGTCGGCCGAGGCAGTGACGACCGACGGCATCGAGTGGGATATCTATGTGGCCAACGACGCGCTGCTCGACGGTCTGGGGCGTGCCGGCAAGCGCGCGCAGATTTCCGACATCCGCTACGGCCACTGGTCGGCGGAAAAGGGCCTGAAACGCGGTCCGCTCTTCCCGTCTGACGATTTCAAACGTCTGGAGGACATGGGCGCGGTGGTATACGAGCATCTGCTCAAGGCGCATCGCGACGTGCCGTTCGCCTTTCTGGACCATTTCGAGCTGTGGCTGCTCGACCGCAGCGACCAGCCGCTGGCGCTGCTGCACAGCGTGCGCGCCGACAGCGAGACCGACACCAAACCGCCGCTCGACTGGCGCGCCGGCATGGCCGCGCAGGAACGCTTCCAGAGTTCGGCGATTGCCGGCCTCACCGAATCTGCCGGGGCGTATCTGACCCGCCACGTGAACAGTCTCGCCAGCGGCGTGGTGCAATGGTTCCGCCGCTCGGACGATGGGGCGGGGCTGGGGCTGCATACCCTGAAAGGCGGCGAGCATCTGCGCGGACGCGTGCTCGACGCCGAGGCCTTCCCCCCGCTCTTCATTGCCACCGCCGGCATGGACGCGGCACACATGCGGCTGGTGCACGATTACCACGCTTGGCAGGCGCCGTGGATGCTGCTGCTGCCGCACCTGGACACGGCCACCCGCAGCGCGCTGGAAGCCAGCGCCTGCCAGCAGGCGGAATCCATCGAAAAGCACTACCGTCTGTATCCCACCGTCCTCGACCGCCCGGCGTTGCAGGCGGCGCGGGTGGAAGCAGCCCTGGTACGCAGCCAGCCGCGCCCCGCGAATCAGGACGACGTTCTGCCGATGTTCTATATCGAACTCGGCAGCACCGAGAGTCAGGACATCTGAGCCCGCCGCTCAGGCGGCCATGCCGAGAATCGCGGCCGGCAAGGCCGCCGAAGCGCCGAGATGCTGCGCCAGCCGCACCGTCACCCCCGGATGGCGGGAGGCAAACCCGGCAATCGCTTCGGGAATGTCCTGCGCCACATGCGTACCCGCAGCCAGGAAATAGGGAAACGCGACGATGTCGGTCGCGCCTTTTGCCGCCAGATCGGCCAATCCTTCCGGGATGCCCGGCTCGGCCAGCTCCAGAAAGGCCGCCTCGACATGGTCGTAGGCCTGTCCGGGTTGCGCGCGCACCGCATCGGCGAGCGCGCGAACTTCGTCGTTGGAAGCCGCGCGGCGGCTGCCGTGGGCAATGATCAGCAGACTGGGCATGACGCTTCCTTGTTATTCAGTACCGGAAAGTGAGCGGTCGCGCCCGGCAAAGTTCCGCCGGAATTCAGTCCGCCTGCAGCGCCTGCTGAAGCTTTTTCGCGTCGATCAGCTTGTCGAGCTCGCCCAGGCCTTTGGCCACGTCGGGATTGGCGAACAGTTCGGCCATGGCAACCTGGCCGAGTGTCTGAAAACCGGTCTGCAACGCAGCCGCACCTTCATATTTGGCGGCCTGCCGGGTCTGCGCGATACAGGATTCGGTCAGCAGGCGCTCGAACAGCAGCGCCGTCTCCCGGTTGGCGCGGGTGCGTTCCGCGACACTGACGTTGGCGATCGATTGCACCGCAGGATGGAGCGTCGTAGTGGCGATCACCCAGCGCACCAGCGCATTCTTGTCCGCAACCGTCGTTTTCTCGACCAGGCAGCGCGACAGATCGTCGGCATACATGCCGGCGTTAACGGGCAGGCTGAAGGTGAGCAGGGCCGAGCCCATTGCCAGGACACGCATCATGAGGATCTCCGGGGTTGAAATGAGGGCAGACGCTCAGACGCGCACCGGTTCGAATGTCGCGTCGAGGTTCTGGTCGTCGCAGTAATCCAGAAAATCGCCGCGCAGCGTGGCGATGTGGGCATCGGCGGGGATGCCGAGCGTCATGTGGACCGCGAACATGGGCGCGCCGGTGTGCGGCGCCGGATAGGTTTCGGTGTCGAGCGCCTCGATGTTGATGTGCAGGCGCGCGAAGAAGTTGGCAAGGCTGTTGACGATGCCGGGCTGATCGAGCGCGGCCACTTCGACGGTGTAGGGAATCAGGGGCTTTTCCGCACGGGCCAGGCGGGTGCGCTGCTGAGTCAGGGACAGGCCGAGTTCCTCGCCCACGGCCGGCAGCCGGGCTTCCAGCTTGGCCAGCGCGTCCCAGTTGCCGGACACGCGCATCAGCAGCGCAAAGCGGCCGCCGAGCGCCGCCATGCGCGACTCCTCGATGTTGCAGCCGGATTCGTTGATGCGGCGGGTGAACCCTTCCACCAGGCCGATTTTGTCTTCGCCGCTGGCGGTGATGACGAGGGATTCGGTATCGCTTGCCATTAAATTAGATTCCTGTCTGACAGTTCTTTCTTGATATAGGCGTAGAACACCGGCGCGGCGATCACGCCCGGTACGCCGAAGGCGGCCTCCATCGCCAGCATGGCGATCAGCAGCTCCCAGGCGCGCGCCTTGATCTGACCGCCAATGATACGGGCATTCACGAAATATTCGAGCTTGTGGATGACGATCAGGAAGGCGAGCGAGCCTGCCGCGACATAGAGCGAATGCGACAGCGAAATGATGACGATGACCGTGTTGGAAATCAGGTTGCCGAGCACCGGCAACAGACCGACGACAAAGGTCACCAGCACCATCGTCTTGACGAAAGGCAGCTGGACGCCGAACGCGGGCAGGATCAGGGCGAGGTAGATCCAGGTCAGCAGGGCATTGAGCGCGGAGATCCGCACCTGCGCGAACACCACGCGACGAAAGGCCTCGCCGAGCCGGTTCGCTCGTTCGCACAGCGCCTGCGCCAGCGGCGCCAGGTTATGGTTCGACGTGGCTTCGCGCAATGCGATGAAGCTGCCGATGATGAAGCCGATCAGAATCAGCAGCAGCACGCGCCCGGCATCGCCGCCGAGCTTGCGCAGGTCCTGCGCGTGGGTGCGCAGCCATTCGACCAGGCCGGCGCGGATCACCGATTCGTCGCCCTGGGGGAGCCATTCCCCGGCCCAAGGCGGCAGCAGTTCGCGCGAGTTTTCGATCACCTCGGCCATCTTCGTGAGCAGGCCGGTGAGGCCGCCCTCGGTGCGCAGATACAGGATGGCGCCTGCGGTCATGCCGCCGAGCGCGCCCAGCACGATCAGGGTGATCAGTGAAATCACCAGCACCTTCGACCAGGTATGGCTGAGCTTGCCGATGACGAAACGCGGCGCCAGCAGGTGAACCAGCTGCACCACCAGGAGACCGGCCAGCAGGGCCGACAGCAGGCGCAGGTGCAAGACCAGCAGCAGGCCGGCCGCCATCATCAGCCAGGCGGCGATCTGGTATCGGGTAGGCGGTGCGAGCGTATCGGTCATGGCCGCCACATTGCCAATAAAGCCCGCTTGCGGCAAGGAATTACTGCGTTTTCATTGCAACGTTCAGCCATGGGCCAGATAGCCCAGGGCGGCGCCGGTCTGCGATGCGGCTTTTTGCAGCGCTTCGGCCCAGCCCGTCTTGTGACGATCGGCCGGGGCGGAAATCGACAGCCCGGCGACCAGCTTGCCTTCGGCGTCGCGGATCGGGGCGCCGATGCACGCCACGCCCAGTTCGGCCTCCTCGCGGTCATGGGCCAGCTGCTCGTGGCGGATGGTTTCGAGTTCGGCCTGCAGTCTGTCCAGCGTGGTCAGGGTATGGGTGGTGTAGGCCGGCAGGCCGGTGCGCTCGGCATAGCCCATTACGCCGCTGGCACTGTCCTCGGCGAGAAAGATCTTGCCGACGGCGGTCACATGCAGCGGCGCGTGCGCGCCCACCACCTGCACCACCTGGATCATCGTCTGCCCGCCGGTCACCCGCTCGACGTAGACCGCCTCGTCGCCGCGCCGCACGATCAGATTGACCGTTTCGCCGGTCAGCTCGGCGAGCTTCTGCATGTATGGCATCGCCACTTGTCTAATATTCAGACGGGAGCGCAGGCGATTGCCCACTTCCAGCCAGCGCACGCCGAGGTCGTACTCGCCGGCGCCGGTCTTCTCGACCAGACCGTGCGCCATCAGCGCGCCGAGGATGCGATGCGCGCTGGCGGTATGCAGGCCGGATTCCTGAGCCAGCCGGGTCAGACTGACCGGGCCGGGTGCACGAGACAGGACACCCACCAGCGCAAGCGCACGGTCGATGACCTGAATAGAGGAAGCCGCGTTTTTCATGAAGTGAAAATTTATCACGCAATGTGAAATTTGTCGCATTTACTGCTTCAATACGAACATCGTTTCACATCATGTGAAACATTTTCATATTGTGAAAGGAGTCGCCATGAGCGCCCGGATGAATACCGCCCCCGAATCCCTGCCTGCCTTCTGCGAAGGCATCCAGTATTTTGCCGACAGCTTCCCCGAGATGGATCGCCTGGGCGCCGCGCCGCTCCTCGGCCCCGATCAGCCCGCGCTACCCGACGCAAGCAGCGAGGCCGCCGTCTACCAGACGCTGCTGGCCGCCGACGCGCTGCGTTACCTCACGCTGCAGGTCACCGGCAGCAAGTCCTCCGGCCACCCCGGCGGCTTCGCCTCCAGCGCCGACGCGGTCGCCGCGCTGCACCTGCTGGGCCACCGCAACATGGTGACCGAGGTCGGCCACCACGCGCCGGGCTTCTATTCGGCGATGTTCCTTGACAGCTCGCTCGAGGAGATGGGCATCCACAGCGTCGCCGAGATGCGCACCCGCTTCCGCGAGCGCCACGGCCTGCTCGGCCACCTCTCCGGCGCAATCCCCGGCCTGCTGGCGCCCGCAGGCCCTCTCGGCCAAGGCCAGCACTTCGCATTAGCGGGCGCTTACTTGCACCGCGACAAGCTGTTCCCGGTCACGATCGGCGACGGCGGGCTGGGCGAGCCCTACATCATGAGCGCGTTCCAGCACTTCGCGACCGCCTACCCGGACGTCACCAACTACCTGCCGGTGCTGGTGTGGAACGGCTATTCGCAGGAGCACCACAGCATGGTGTCGCTGTGGGACAACACGCGCATGACCGACTACTGGCGCGCCCACGGCT